>NZ_LT630003.1:310681-621363 GCF_900105615.1 Lacrimispora sphenoides JCM 1415
AAGAGGGGAGAAAGAGGGGAAGATAAGGACAGGACGGTTTTTAGGAGTAATGCGATGAATCTTATCTTTCTTTTAATGGCCTTGCTGCCAATCATAATTGGAGCTTTGGGAATTGTTTTGATTTTTTATTATTTCTATCAATGGATGAAAGGCTTTCGGTTAATAAAATACCGATTGGCAGGTGAAATCTGCCTTTTGGCGGTTCTCGCGTATTTTTTGGTATTCTTTATTTTCTGGTTTATGGGGCTTGGTCTGGCTTCTGGTTAAGCGGAGGAGGCAGGCCTTGCCTATCTATAATTTATGAGAATTATAAAATACCTTTAATTCCTCTTTCCTCACCTGAGGCAGGAGTATTTTTTTTATTCCCTGAATGGCCCCTTCCAGAGCATACAAACGATGGATGCAGGCGGAAGGGTCCATGGCCTGGATCTTCAGCCAGGTCTTTTCTGTGCCTGTTGCCTTTAATTCTTCATAAGTAAAGATTCCGGTTTCATTTAGCTGCCGTTCTACTTCTTTTCCGATATTAGGAAGGTTAGATAATTCTCCCATTGTACTCCTCCTTTTGTTTGCTTGGTTTTTTTTCATTATAACTCACAGAAAAAGGGGAGTAAAGGAGTTACATGAGTGATGTTTATGAGTTTTTCCCACTGTTCCGGTGCTTCCTGGGTGTTATATGAAATTCTCTTTTAAACAAACGGTCAAAATAGCTGGTACTTTCAAATCCGGTATGCTCCGCAATGTCTGTTATGGAGCGGTCCGTTTGAAGGAGCAGTTTCCATGCCTGATGGAGTCGGTATTTATTTAAGTATTCTATAGGCGACAAGGGAACGGAACATTGAAAGCAGCGGAGGGCTTCCCGCTTGCTTACCCCTACGGATGCGGCGATTTCTTTCAGTGTAATCTTTTTCCAGTAGTTTTCTTCAATAAAACAGGTCATTCCTTTAAACCGGGCCTGGGAAATCCTGCTTACCCCCGTATTTTCCATGGTTGCAAATTCCAGCCTGTGTTCAAATAAGCCGGACCAAACCATGCAGATGATGATGTGGGCCTCCAGCTCCCAGGACGGACCGGGATTTTCGCATATATCATATAGTCTTGAAAGAGAAGAAAGAATGTCTTTCTGCCAGGAGGTACTTCTTTTCAGGACAACATGGGAAATACCCGAAGTGAGAAAAGGAAGCATGTATTTATTATATATAGAACTGTTTTCAGGAGCTATGAAATCGGATGCAAACAAAACGTTTGGGATAACTGCGGTCCCGGCAGAAAGAAAACGGTGAATGACTCCGGAATTGATGAAAATCCCATCTCCAGCCTCCAGTATGTAATTGATATTGCCGATGGAACACTGCAGGATTCCTTCTGTAACAGACACCAGTTCAAATTCCCTATGCCAGTGCCAGTCAATGCACTTATTATCGAATTTTCCTACATCTTCATAATAATATTGAAATGGAAAGGTGGAGGAGCCGTGGGAGACAAGCTCCATCATGGATTCATCGGTGAGTATTTTTGTGCTTTGCATAGAGCGTTCTCCTTTGGCTTTATCTGGCTGATTGGCTAGATTGTATCATAAACTGGCGGTAAATTACAAGATTTCGAATAAAAAATGCGGTATAATACAAAAAAATGAATAGCAGGTGATTCTCAATGAATAAAGATTATACCAAAACCGTCCATGCCTGTTTCATGAGCTATATCGTGCAGGCGATCATTAACAATTTTGTACCTCTTTTATTTCTTACGTTACAGTCAGAGTATGGCATTTCCTTAACCAGGATTACCATGCTTGTGACTTTTAATTTTGGAATTCAGCTGATCGTGGATTTACTGTCTGCGGGAATCGTCGACCGGGTCGGTTACCGGGCTTCCATGATAACGGCTCATATATTGTCAGCAATAGGTCTGGTGTCCTTAACCATTCTGCCCGGATTGTTTTCGGAGGCCTGGATCGGTCTTTTTGCAGCAGTGGTCATCTACGCAGCGGGAGGCGGCCTTTTGGAGGTTCTGGTCAGCCCCATTGTAGAAGCCTGTCCCACGGATAATAAGGAAAAGGCCATGAGCATGCTTCATTCCTTTTATTGCTGGGGGCATGTGGGAGTAGTCCTGGTGTCCACCATATTTTTCAGTATTGCCGGGCTAAAAAACTGGAGGCTTCTGGCACTTTTCTGGGCACTGATTCCTTTTGTCAACATGTTTTTATTTTTTAAGGTACCCATTGCGCCGCTTGTGGAAGAGGAAGAAGGCCTTTCCTTAAAGGGACTCATTAGAAAACGGATATTCTGGGTATTTATGCTTTTAATGGTATGTGCCGGAGCCAGCGAACAGGCGGTAAGCCAGTGGGCATCCGCTTTTGCAGAGAAGGGACTTGGAGTGAGTAAGGCTATAGGAGATTTAGCTGGTCCCATGCTTTTTGCTACAATGATGGGAATTTCCAGGGCTCTCTATGGAAAGTACGGAGAAAAGGTGAATTTAAAAAAGATGATGATTGCAAGCGGAATCCTATGTATAGGTTCTTATTTTCTGATCTCTCTTTCCCCCTATCCTGCGCTGGGCCTTTTGGGCTGCGGCTTGTGCGGTCTGTCTGTAGGAATCATGTGGCCCGGTTCCTTTAGCATGGCTTCTGCCTCCATACGGGGAGGAGGGACCGCAATGTTCGCATTTCTGGCTCTGGCAGGGGACCTGGGCTGTTCCGGCGGGCCTACCTTTGTGGGTATTGTATCCGGGTTTTTTGGGAACAACTTAAAAATCGGAATATTAGGGGCTGTCCTGTTCCCAATTATTCTGGTCTTCACCCTGATCTACTTTTACAAAGCAGACAGAAAAACAGAGGGTTTCATGAAAAATAATCAGGAACAAATGAATTGTGACATATAGATGTCATATTCGGTATGCTATCATCCTCTTACCATAGAAAGAATTGCCTGACAGATATCCTATTATGCTGCAAAACAGGCAGGAAAGAGGAAAAGAGGTAAGATAAATGGACTTTGAGAGGGTTGAGCTTAAGGAAAAAAAAGTAGTGGGGCTGATGGCCCGGACAAACAATGCATCACCGGACATGGGAAATGTGATCGGCGGTCTTTGGGAAAGCTTTTACGGGAAGGGGATTTATTCCGCTATTAAAAATAAGAGCAATGATAAAGCCCTGGGGATCTATACGGATTATGTAGAAAATGAATTAGATGATTACAGTGTCATAGTGGCCTGTGAAGTTGAAGCAGCGGATGAGTTCCCGGAAGGTACGGTGGCAAGGACCATTCCGTCAGGAACGTATGCCAAGTTTGTTGTTAGGGGAAACATGATAGTGGCAGTAGCAAAATTCTGGCAGGAGCTTTGGAAGTTGGATCTGCCAAGAGCTTTTGTGTGCGATTTTGAAGAATATCAGAACGGGGACATGGAAGATGCACTGGTCCATATTTATATTGGTTTAAGGAATTAAGAAAAGAAAAGGAGGGAGCCGTCAACGGTATTCCCTCCTATTGTTTTATTAGTAAATGACTTCTTCATATCCTTCTGTGGAAGGAAATTCAATGGAAACGGCTTTCCCAGGATTATTATAATCCAGATTCATATTCATGAGCATGCCCAAAGACTCTTCCTCTTCGGTGATGGTCATGTAAATGGAAATGGATTCTTTGGAAAAATAGCCTTCCGGGCTTATGACTGCTTTCCCGTCAATCCGGTCGATCTTATAATTGGAATCAGAAAGAGTCGGCCAAATCTCATCGTAGAAATTGGTGAGATATGTTTCAAGGCCTTCCGCTTTGCTGGAGTACATAAGGATTTTATTACCGGCGTCACCGTCTGCAATTTGTACGTTATCCAGGAATGCCCCAAACTGTCCGGTCAGTCCTCCCAAAGTGATATTTCTTGTCATATCTTCATATCCGATGTTCATTTTGTATTTATCATACATTCCCGCATCCAGATAATAGCAGCCCCTGGTGTAGAAGGAAGTCTCTGACGTACTTATCCCCAGCATATCCATAGTAGTCAGGGAAAGAAATTCCATGTTTGGAGTATTTAGGTCATGATATTTAAGCTGCATATTCATGGAGACCGGGATATCCAGCCAGTCATAAGTAAGATTCATCTGGATGTCTGCAGTGATATCCAGGCCGGGCAGACCGGAACTCTTCTGGTCTGCTTCCTGGTAAAGCTCCATCCCCTTCTGGTTTGTGATCCGCGCGGCAGCAGGATTAGCGGCCTTTTGGCGGACAATGCCCTGATCGGTCCATGCGCCGGATTCATTGACCGTGCTGCCGTCGGGGGCAGTGGTCCCGGTCAGTAGATAACCATTTTCATCAAAATAGTAACATTCTGCCATTCCATCCCCGTCAGAGTCGATCCATTTCCAGGCCGAAGCGGGATAGGACTTATCTCCGTCCTGCCACCACCAGCCATGGCTGTCCTGCTTCCAGGTTCCTGCATGGGCGGTCGATGCTATGGATATGGATAGAAGCGATGCGACTGCAAATAATTTTATCATCTTTTTCATGCTGTTTTTATTCCTCCTGCTTGTTATATTCGCCCTTGTGGTGAGAAAGGCTTGGACAAAGCTTCCGGGTTATTGCACTTATTTGTTCATTGTACCATAATTTGGTAAATACAACAAGAAAATGCTGTCTCATGTTCCCAACAATGAATTTCTTGTTCCGTACGACATTGATGAATATTTGTCAATGTGGTAAAATATGGAAGAACAAGAGAAAAGGAGAAAGGTAGAATGTACGAGTTTATGAGTAATTTAGAGAACACACCTCTTTTTGCGGCGTCAGATTAAATCCGCTGAGGTGGGGACAGGTATAATTGGTACTTAATAATTTAAAACATATGGAGGAATTGAGCGTGAATAATGATTTATATGCTGTTTTAGCTGGATTTGGTATTTTACTTTTTGTATTTCTTTTAATTGTATGTATTTTACTTTTAGTTTCTAATTGGAAGATTTTTTCGAAAGCCGGTAAGCCGGGCTGGGCGTCATTGATTCCATTTTATAATTTTTACATAATGTCTGATATCGCATTTGGAAATTTAAGCTATTTTATTGCGGTTCTGATAACAGGGGGAGTTTCTTTTTTTGGAGGATTTTTAGATAGCAGCATCTTAAGCAGCCTTGCAGGTTTGGCTTCGTTTGTTATATATATCATTTATTGCGTTAAGCTTTCTAAAGCATTTGGAAGAAGCGGCGGTTTTGCAGTTGGCTTAGTGCTGCTGCCATTGATATTTTTCCCAATACTGGGACTTGGCAGCGCTGAGTACGTAGGACCTCAATAGAAGGAAGGCGCGAGATAAAACAAGACATGAACAAACAAAAATCTATTAAATATACATTTCTTCTTTGTATCATAGGACTCATCTTATGTGGAAGTGCCGGCTGTGTGCAGCAGAAAAAAGTACAACCGGAAATTCTCTGGGTCAATGGTACTTATGCTGTTTTAACAGAGCTTAACGGTGGAGATTATACGCTCCTGGGAGGCATGAAAGCGAATGAATTCAATAAACGGCTTGAGCTTGCGTCATTGGAGGAATGGTGGGATGTGACGGACAGGGCCAGCGCGGACGAAACCTTAAACTGGCTGCTTGACACAGGGCACCGGACCGACTATGCATCGCTGATGCAGGTGATGGAAGAGGACGATGTTTCGGGACTGGAACGGGAGGAACTGGCCAAATATCTTAGTGAAGTTGTGGGTGACGAAGAGGAAGCTTATTATCTTGTGAACGCGTATGATAACTACGTAAATTACGGAGCAGGGGCCATCGACGGCTGGGATTACAGTCGCGCAGTATCCTTGTGCGGCTGGTATTATATTGCCGGGTTTTATACGGAGCAGGAAGCAATGGATAAGTCACTTGAAATAGCACAGATAATTCAAAAAAGGTTTTCATCATGGGATGAGATGATGGACAGTTACTTAAGAGGGTATGAATTTTGGTCTTATGAAAGCGGAGATGCCCGGCGGGAAATCTATGAAGATATCAAAACAAGGAATGACAATCCCTATCTGCTGGATTGGAATCTGCCGTTGACTTAGGAAAAACATGACCTGCACAATGAAAGAATAGTTAACATAAGAATAATCAATAAAGGAATTAGCAAAAGCTAATTCCTTTATTTTATGCCTTTAAAACACGTAGGCGATCAAAGTACTTTCAATTACTACTCAGCAAGTCCTGAAAAGTGCCAATTTATTTTAAGGAGTCTTTCCATTGTTCAAACAGCTCCAGATCAGAAGCCTTGAGCTTTAAATTAGTGGTAAGGGTTTTTCCTTCCGGCGGCGTAATATGGATTTCCACCACGCTTCCTTCTTTCAGGGAGCTTTTTAAGGCTGCTTTTAAGAACAGGGGAAATTTGGGGTGGTTATCTTTAAAAACAGCCCAGGATTCCTTTAACTGCATTAAGTTCATTAAATTCATTTAACAGGTCCTTTCTTTCTTGATTATTAGGCACATCCTAGCATAAATGGAAAAGGGAGTCAATGAGTGAAGATAGAAAGAACGGTCTTTTCTGAGACCTTTTGCCGTGATATAATAAGGACATCAAAGAAAGGAACGCCTATGAAGATTGACAGACTTATTGGAATTTTATCTATCCTGCTTCAAGAGGAAAAGGTAACGGCCTCTTATCTCGCAGAAATCTTTGAGGTTTCAAGAAGGACCATAAACAGGGATGTGGAGGCCCTGTTAAGGGCAGGTATTCCCATTGCCACTTCACAGGGGCAGAACGGGGGAATATCTATCATGCCGGCCTACCGGATCGACCGGACCGTGCTGACCTCCTTTGAAATGCAGTCCATACTGACCGGACTTAGAAGCTTAGACAGCGTGGCAGGGACGAACCGGTACCAGCAGCTCATGAAAAAACTGTCATCAGACCAGGCATCGGTGCAGGTTCCGGAAAGCCACATCATGATCAACCTCTCCTCCTGGTATAAATCCTCCCTGTCCCCTAAAATCGATCTGATCCAGAAAGCCATTGAAGCAGGCCATTCGGTGAAATTCTGTTATTATGCTCCAAGTGGTGAAACAGAGAGAACCATTGACCCTTATCTTTTGGTATTCCAGTGGTCCTCCTGGTATGTGTGGGGATTTTGCAGGGACAGGAAAGATTTCCGCATGTTCAAGCTAAACCGGATCCAGGAGCTTTCAGACACCGGGGACCATTATGAAAAGCGTCCCTTACCTCCCATTGAGTACTTTCCGGAAAATCCGTATCCCAATCAATTCCATATCACTGCGGTTTGTGAACCGGAGATAAAATGGCATCTGATCGAGGAGTATGGAATGAACAGTTTTAAGGAACGGGAGGATGGAAAGCTATTATTTGAGTTTGATTTTTCCAGCAAGGAGAATCTTTTTAGCTGGCTGTTAAGTATGGGTGATCAGATTGAACTTACGGAACCGGCGGAATTCAGAAGGGACATGGCAGAGCTGACCATGGGAATTTATGAGAAATATGCCGATAAAAGGAAGGACCCGATCCTTGCAACCCTTAGAAAACAAAGCTATAATAAAACATAAATCGACAAAAGCAGGTGAAATTTATGTATATAGCAGATTTACACATCCATTCCCATTATTCCAGAGCGACCAGTAAGGATTGTTCTCTGGAATATTTGGATTTATGGGCGAGGCGCAAAGGGATCGGCATTCTGGGGACCGGTGATTTTACCCACCAGGCATGGCGTGAGGAATTAAAGGAAAAGCTGATTCCTGCAGAGGAAGGGCTTTACATATTAAAAGAAGAATACCGTATAGACAAGGGAGCTATGTCAGAAGCCATGACTCCCCGGTTCGTGGTCTCCGGAGAGATCAGCTCCATCTATAAGAAAAACGGGAAAGTAAGAAAGGTTCACAGCGTCATTTTGCTTCCGGGTATTGAGGAGGCAGAGCTGATTTCAAAAAAGCTGGAGACTATTGGGAACCTTCATTCAGATGGCAGGCCCATATTGGGACTGGATTGTCATGACCTTCTGGAAATAACACTGGAATTATGCCCCAGGGCTATCTATATCCCGGCACATATCTGGACGCCGCATTTTTCGTTGTTTGGGGCATTCTCCGGTTTTGATACGATCGAGGAATGCTTTGAGGATTTAACTCCCTATGTGCATGCATTGGAGACAGGACTTTCTTCCGATCCATCTATGATATGGCGTTTGTCGTCTCTGGACCGTTTTCAGCTTGTTTCTAACTCTGATGCCCACTCTCCCTCAAAGCTTGGCAGGGAAGCCAATCTTCTGGATATGGACTTGTCCTATACCGGGCTTTGGAATGCCATACAAAAGGGAGAGGGATTAGAGGGAACCGTAGAGTTTTTTCCGGAAGAGGGAAAATATCATTATGATGGCCACCGAAAATGCAATCTATGCCTCTCTCCGTCAGAAGCGAAACAATATTCCGGCAAGTGCCCGGTATGCGGCCGAAAGCTGACCACAGGCGTGTCCCACCGGATCGAACAGCTGGCTGACCGCAGGGAAGGATTTGTTCTTCCCGGCGGGAGGCCGTTTGAGAATCTGGTTCCTCTTACTGAAGTGATCGCGGCTTCTATCGGATTTACAACCGCAAGTAAGAAAGTCCAAAACCAGTATGAATCCATGATAAGGGATTTAGGACCGGAATTTCATATCCTTCGGGAGCTGCCTTTGGAGGATATCAGGCATGCTTCCGGCAATATGATATCAGAGGGAATCAGGCGGTTAAGAGAGGGTAAGGTTCAGTGCAGTCCCGGATATGATGGGGAATATGGGATCATTCGGCTGTTTGAGCCGGAGGAGATTGACAAGAGGAGAAACAACAGCCGAACCTGAAAAGGAAAGCAGATATTATACAGTGACGGAAGGTTGGGAAATACGTATGAAAAAGAAAGATGTCAGTTATATACTTGAAAAATTGGACCAGATTTACGGTGTGACAAAGGAGGGGTTCTACCATCAGCAGCCATGGCAGCTACTGGCGGCTATCATGCTCAGCGCCCAAAGCACAGACAAACAAGTGGAAGAGGTGCTTCCCCAGCTGTTTTGGCGTTATCAGACCGTGGAGCAGATGGCAGAAGCGCCGCTGGAAGAAATCGAGGATTCCATACGATCCATTGGGCTTTATAAAAATAAAGCCAAGAATTTAAAAAAATGCTGCAGTCAGATCGCAGAGGAATATGGGGGCGAGGTCCCAAAGAATATAGAAGGGGTCTTAAATCTGGCAGGAGTGGGCAGAAAAACCGCCACCTTATTTCTGGCAGATGCTTACGGAATCCCTGGGGTCACTGTGGATACCCATGTATTTCGCATTGCCAGGCGTATGGGCTGGGCCTCCGGGAAAAATCCGGCGGAGGTGGAAGTGGAATTGCAACGGATACTGCCAAAAGACCACTGGAATAGGATCAATTTTCAGCTGATTTATCATGGCAGGGCAATCTGCACGGCAAGGAAGGCAAAGTGCGGGGAATGCATGCTAAAGGAATGGTGCGGGCAGATAATGGATAAATAAGAAAAAGGAGATAGAAAAATATCATGAAGCTAATGTTTAAACAGCGATTTTTTTCCTGGTTTGACAGCTACGACATCTATGATGAAAATGGAGCTACCATATATACAGTCTGTGGAAGGCCCGCCTGGGGCCACAAGCTGGAAATTTATGACAACAACGATAATCACCTTGCCACCTTAAGAGAGCAGGTGCTGACCTTTCTGCCCCGGTTTGACATCCAGATCGGCGGACAAACGGCGGGAACCATCACCAAGGATTTTACTTTTTTCAAACCCTCTTTTTCCGTTGACTGCAATGGGTGGCATGTGGAAGGCAGCTTCCTGGAATGGGATTACCGTATTCTTTCCCAGACCGGCAGTGTTGTGGCCCGGATTGAAAAGCAGCTTTTTCATTTTACTGATACCTACTTGATCGACGTGACCGACGGACAGGACAGTCTTTTGGCACTTATGGTAGTTCTTGCTATTGATGCGATCAAATGCAGCCAAAACAAAGGCTGACGGCTTTACACTCCGTTGGCCTAAAAACAGAAAATCATGAGACAATAAAGCTAAAGCCTCCCTGCCGGATTCCTGGAAACCGGCAGGGAGGCTTTATTATTTTGTGCCATGATCCAGTTATACTCGCACATCTAATGACCGTTCGCTTTTCTTGCACTTTTCATTTTCGCTCTCCAACTTATGCACCAATCAATGCACCAGCAAAAGGTTATCCTTTAAAGGATATTAAATTTAGGACAATAAACTCGTGTTTTGGAACATTCTAAAAGACTTTTTAGATGAAAAATATTAATAATAGAAAAAGTGAATTTCCAGGCTTTATCATTGATGCAGCTGAAAGGGGAGAAATTCGGGCAGTCATCCGGTATCTAACGATTAAGGAGGATATATCAAAATAGCCTGTGAATATGATAATGGCTCGTATTAAAAAGAATAATAGGAAGCGGGTTCAAGCAAAAGCATGAAAAGATCAGGAAAAGCATATCAGCCAAAACATGCCGCAGCAATGGCTTACTTCAACCGGTCATACTGGTTCTCGCTTATGAAGGCAATTTTGATGTTGCAGAAGCCATGGAAGCTGCGCATACGGCCCTTTTTGATCACATCGATTATATTGCCGGTTTGCTTGATATTTCTGATGATTATACGCTCATAGAGGGCGAGGATAATTTTAGCGAAGCGCTTGCAGTCTATGCCATAAAACATAATCAGACCAGGAATTATCCGTATGATGTGGAGATAGCAGGAGAGGCTGATTTTGATGAACTTCAATCCATCTATTGGAGCCTGAACAGAATAAGTGGAGCCAAAAACGAAGAAGAATCAATTATTCGCGTAATACGGCTGCCAGGTGAGGATGTACATTCCATGTCCAGTTCTGAGAAAAAGGTTTTTAAAACACTCATTTCTAATGATAACAGAGACAAAGTCAATGTTCTGCTTTTGGACTGATAAATGTTCTATCTGCCCTGAACGTTTCGCTGTAAGGCCGGGGCCAGGGCAGTAGAAGAAAGTACCAGGTTTGCCTGTATGAAACTATAATACGATACATTTGGAGGCTAGTAAAATGTCTGATAGTACCAAGGATATACTAAAAGAGGTTTGCCAGGAAATCACCGGTTTATATGAATTGTATTTTGATGAACACTTACATGACGCATTCAAATGGTATTTAAGGGCTGCCTATGAAGGAAACGTTGACGCTCAATATTTAATCGGTAACTTTTATTATTATGGCGTTATTATTAATAAGAACTATAAAATAGCACGTAAATGGTATGAAAAATCAGCGGAACAAGGCAAAGATGATGCTCAGGCGAGGCTGGGATCAATGTATCTCAATGGGAAAGGCGTCGAAAGGGATTATCAAAAAGCTTTCATATACCTTACAGAGGCAGCAGGAAATAACAATGGCAGTGCTTTAAATAATTTAGGCTGGATGTATAAAACAGGATCGGGGGTTATCCAGAACTATCAGACAGCAAATGAATACTTCCAAAAGGCCATTGAAAACAGCTGCTCAACTTCGCACAAGCATTTGGGCGATCTATACCTAAATGGTTGGGGCGTTAAACAAGATATAGAGAAAGCGATGTATCATTATCAGATAGCTTCTAATGATGGGAATGAACTTTCAACGAAAGCTCTTGCGGAAATATTTGAGAACAACTTATATAACAGAAAAGATTATGTACCTGAACCATAAATATATAATAATAGGCGGTGAAGAGGATGGAATATTTTTTAATTATGGCTGACACAGATATACCTATTGCAGAAAGCCGGTTTGATATCTGGGATATAAAACAGGAGCGGGAGCATAAACTTCCGGGGCGTGAATTACTGTTTTTTCATGGAAACTCCTATACGACGTTTAATGATATTCTATTCCAACCTTTCTTGCTGGTATCGGAGAAAATTCAAAGTGTTATTGCATTATATGAACCTGACACCGTTTTTACGGAAATTGTTTTGATGGATACGTTCAATGAACTTGCAGAATTGTACTTCTGTCCAGAGTTACATAAAGTGGATTGCCTGACCGAACAAAGCAAGTTCAATACGGATCGCAATGTGATTAAAAAGGCAGTCATAGATGTTTCCAAAATCGGAGATAAAAAGGTGTTTTCTCTGGCAGGCGTTCAAGGATTTCATGTAGTAGGACGGAGGGATTTCATTGAAAGCGTGCTATGTAGAGATATAAGAGGGATGATGCTCCTCCCAATTAAGACAATTAACGAAGGATAAGAAATCGAAGCTCTGGCAGCATGTGCTTCATGGCTGAATAAAGGCCCCAGAAAAGTTTTATTTCTGAGGCCACTTTTTTATTTAATACTCTTTATTAAATCACATTTAAAAGAACTGGTAAGATATACTGTTCCATCTTCTGCTATTACTTGTATCTGCTCGCCTTCATAATCTGACCATGATTTGATTTTCGTACGCGTATTATAATATGTTTGTATGATAAACAGATACTCTAAAGTCAATCATTTATACGTTTCTTTTACGAGTTTTTAAGGAATATATTATATAATACCAACAATGAAATTCCTTATATAATACCAACAAAGGAGTATATTATATAATTGAAAAAATAATTACAGAGTGTTATACTATTAATGCATTTTCATGAAACCGGGGGAAGAGTAAGGTGCAGAGCCAATACATAGGATTAAGGCTTTGATGAGATAGATTACCTTGGAGAAAGGTTGGTGAACAGTCATGTTGAAGATATTTTTGTGTGATGATGATCTGGAAGCACGAGCTCAATATGCCGGGTTGATTAAAAAGGCTGCAAAGAAAAACAAGGTGGAAATCACCATTTCCTATTTCAAAAGCGGAGAAGAACTTTTGTTTTTTTTAGCTGATTCACCAAACCAGGCAGACATCATCTACCTGGATATATTGATGAACAAGCTGAATGGTCTGGACACAGCGAAGAGGCTTCGGGAACTTGGCTGCAGTTCAGAAATTATCTTTTTGACTATAAGTGAAGATTATGTTTTCGATGCTTATGATATTTCTCCTGTCCAATATTTAATAAAGTCAAAAATTACTACTGCTAAATTTGAGGAAGTATTTAACAGGGCGATTACTTTGGCCTCAAAAAAAGAAAATGATATGTTCCTTTGTGAGACAGGGAAGAATAATATTAGAAAAGTAATTCCGTTCAGGGAAATCTCCTTTTTTGAGATCTGGAAACGAATTATAGCTGTTCACTATAATGGAGGGGAAGTCTTTCAATTTTATGCAACAATGGAGCAGATAGAGAATCAGTTACTCCATAGAGGGTTCGTTCGCATTCACCGTTCCTATATTGTAAACATGTCCTACATTCTGCAATTTGAACAGAATATCTTGATTTTGAAAACTGGTGAAAAGATTCCGATCGGTGCAACTTATATCAAGCAGATGAAACAGATTTTTGTCGATTATATCAGCCGTACCAACATTCACGATAGTGGTTAGGAGAATATCATGATAAGTCTTGTTTCGCTGATTACATATGATACATTTACTCTTCTGCGTTTTAAAAAGCTGTTTCAGGTGAAAAGGGATCATTGGATTTATTATATTATTGCAATTGCTATAAATGCCATTACAACGGCAGCTGCCTATACACGGTTGGATTCAAGGTTCGCTGTATATTTGGTGTTTGTATCATTTATGATATCTTTCCGATTATTATTCAGTGGAACCGCAGCTCAAACTCTTTATGCAGGCAGTATTTATACGTTTTCCTTGTATTCCAGCCGGGGAATTATCTTTTCAATCTATTCTATTGTTTTGCATATAAGCATTAAAAGTGTTCTTCAACAGTATTATGATATGATTTCTGTATTAGCAGTACTTCTTGCAATTTTATATTTTTTGATTATACGCGATGTCTTCATTCCTAAACAAAAGGCCAAGTATTTAATGAACAATCAAGGCCAGCTGAAATTTGTTGTCATTTATCTGTTTTTTCAATGGTTGTTTCTCACACTTATTAATGATGGACGTTACTATGATGATGTCAGGCAATATTGGTATTCTTCTCTCTATATGGGCTCCTGCATCATAAGTAATCTGTGGCTGCTGGTTATCCTGAATCATGCATCAAGGATATCAGAATTGTTTGAATACGAATTATTTACTCATCAATTACAAGAACAGCTATCCCGTCAAATGCGTCACTACCAATCCTATCGTAAATATACAGAAAGCTATCGGGCCTTTCGTCATGATTATGAAAAGTTGATGGCTTCTTTAAAAACCTTAATGCGCCGCCAGGAATATAAAAAGGCAATCAGGATGCTGGATGATATTCACGATACGATGCAGCGGAGCGTGCAGATTCACAAAGACTATTCCGACAATATTGTCCTGGATGCCATATTGCAGGATGCTGCTGGTGTCTGTGAAGAAAAGAATATCCGTTTCCAGGCACATGCACATCTTCCTGAATCCGTGTCAATGAAAGAGCTGGATATTGTCCGTGTTTTTTCCAATATCATTAACAATGCCATAGAAGCCTGTAGTAAGGTATCCGGCTCCGAACGTTTTATTGAGGTGACAAGCAACAGCACTCAGGATTGGACAATCATTGAGGTAACCAATTCCTTTGACGGAGAGCTGTTAATTGCGGGCGGTGAACCGAAGACTACAAAGAAAGACAAGGATTATCATGGTTTTGGGTTGCAAATCATAAGAGAAACGATCGAGGGAATGGGTGGACTGGTATTTATTGAACCGGACAGTGAAAAGGGGATATTTAAAATAAAGAGCTGCATACCTATAAATCCCCGCTCGAAAGCAATCGAAACAAAATAGAATGAGGCGGCGGTTTCATTGAGATGGAAGCTGCCTTTTTATTTATAATATTTATATTCAAATTCGTTCCAGGATTTGGAAAACTCATGGTTTTGGAAGGCTTCTTTCAATCCGCTGATTTGCTTCAGCCGAATGACTTCATCCAATTCCATGCCCAGATTTTTTTCTATTTTAGCATCTGACCACCCCATTGATGCCAGGCCGACAACAATCTCACTCATCGAACGGATCTGGTGGGTTCCTCTTGCCCGGTTGTGGCGGATCGTAGAGCCAATGCGTTCGTCCAGAGGCTTATCAATGATGGTTAAAGGCAGGTAGCCATGGCGCTTTTTCGCAATTTCGGGATATCTGCCAATTTTGTTGCGGTGAAATCCATCTGTTATCTCATAGTGATCATTGTCGATGCGGTAGGATACGATAGGTTGGGTAAAATCATCCAAACGAATCGATGTGTAAAGCAGTTCCATCTCATCCGGAGCAACCTTATTGGGATTATAATCGTTTGCCTGTACCTTTTGGGCAGGAATCCACTCCACGAGATCTACGGGATCTTGAAACGGAGAACATTCACTTAACGCGCGGCGAATTTTATTTAGTGCCTGCACTTTTTCATGCAATCTCATTGTTTTAAGGAGCTGTGTCATTTTTTCGACACAAGCCTCAAGCTCCGAATAACAGGTTTCTGTTATTTTCTCTTTCTTGTATATCATAGGTAACCTCCTGAATCCTTCCGGATAAAAACCAGTAATTTTTCGTTTTTCTATATACTGAAAATCCCCGCCGCATGTAGAAGTCTTTGACCAATTCGATGCTGGTAGAGGTCCGCACAGGCATTTTGATTTCCTGGCAATATTCGAACCGGGCATCTGTTAAGGCTCTGAACAGGCCTTGTCTGCGGTATCTTATCTCCACATATTCTGTAGAAAATAAAATGTATTCATCCTTAATTACCAGAGAGGAAAAAGCGGCGACCTGCCCTTCTTTTTCAATCAGAAACCAGACCCGGTCAGGCTCATTGCGCAGGTAGGGCATCTGACGAATGTATCGCTCCTCTGCGAAAAAGCGCCCCATCTTTGAATAAAATAGCGCTTTATCATAGTTCCCTTCAAAGCATTGTATCTTTTCCATCGTCTTCCTCCTCGGTAATGATCTTACGCATCTGCTTATCCTGGGCGTCGTCAAAATTTATAAAATTCTGATATTGCTTTCTAAGCTGCATCAAAAGCTTTACGTCTGACTTCGATGGCGCAAAGCTGAGCCGGCGCAGCCAGAAATCGTTCTTTTCGATAGCTCTGGCTATCCGCCGCCAGGATGGAACCTTTTTTTGGGTCTCCAGCTTCCGGTCTGCTTCGTCTGGTATCTTCTCTAACGGGTATCCGCGTGTGTTCCACCACTCCATATACGTATTGATTTTACGATAGTAGTGATCCCTCAGCTCTGGTGAATATAGGCCGAGACTTTCAAGCAATAATACAGTATACTGCTGCCAGGTCATTTCCCCGGGCTTTTCTGATTTTATATTTCCGAGCAGTGATGATCTTGCATAGATATTTCCAAAATTCACGCCATGAACTCGATTGACCACCCGCTCCCAGGTCTCCGGTTCCAATGCACGGAACTGGTTCAGCCCGTTGCGTTGGTCATCTCCATAAGGCTGACAAAGCCGCTGCTGATGGATGCTCAGCCCGTTCTTGTACATCAGTTCATAAATTTCATTAAAGGCAAGATCCAGCTGGCTTACTGCGCCCCAAATGTCTTCGGTCCGCCAATCGTATAACGGATAGAAATGAAAAATCTCGCAACCGGGATCAGAAACACGAAGCTTTGTAGTCCAGCCATAATCCTGAAACCGCTCCTTCTTTTTACTGATGATGGTATTAAAACGGTTAAGGCTCTCATTGCTCCGGATAGCGATGCCCACACCAACAGTATTGCCATGGGTTTTTTGAAACCATTGACTGAACCGGTATGTATATTCCTCAAACTCCATGCCTTTGTAAAACCATGTCCAATCTTCTGGCATGTTGTTTTCATTTATTACGCAATCGTAATCAGGCATATCCCGTACCCATTTATCCTGATCATTACGGTCCCAGCAAATCCATTTAGGCTGTATGACGGAAACCGCATTACGAAGTGACAGAGGCAGGCAGCACCAGTAAAACCTGTCTACGACGTCTGCCGTCATCCTGCGCAGTTCCTCAATATGCTGAATGGTTGCCTGATATTGTGCTTCCAGGTCAATATACTGAATGCTGAATTTCCTGCCCCTTTGCCGGGCTACGTGCGCACAGAGCTGAAGCATAACAGATGAATCTTTGCCGCCGGATACGCAGAGGTATAGATGGGAGAAATGTGTGAATGCGATGTTAATTCGTTCCATTGCTGCAGTTAAAACGTCTTCCGATGAATATATCTTGGGAATACAGATCACCTCCGTTTTGTATACTGATAAGATAGGCAGGATGAGCGGCGGGAGCGCCACATGTTGCCTAATTTCACGCTTTAAATATACTACTTTTAAAATATTTATAGGACAATTTGTTCCAAAATGCCGGAATAATGTTCTTAATTAACAAAATATTCCAAATTAGTTAATATGGTTATCAATATTTATCAATTATCGTTTGGTACAACATAAAGCCAGTTAGGAACAATATTTACTTAGGTAAGATAAAAAAACATATAATATTGATTAAATCAGGTTCCTGATAGTTCGGCGTGAAAAGGAGGTGATTGATGGAATGAATCATAAATTCTTTCAATCCGAAAAGTTTAATGGAATGCAAAATGATGAAATATATGGATATCTTGAAAGCAGCGATGATCTGCTCATCAAAGGTGACGTGAATGGTGATGTTTTTTGCAGAGGGACAGTTTACTGCAGCGGTACCGTTACCGGAAATATCCGGGCAAATCAAGTGCAGCTATACCACTCCCATGTCGCAGGGGATATTACATGCAGAAAAATCATAACAGATGATGTAAGCGATGTACAAGGTTTTATTATTGCGGAAAGCGGATTGGTAAGCTGCCGTGTCGGCGGAGAAATCACGATCACTGGAACCCGAAGGCCGGCCATATTTATAGAATAACGCCTCATACATTACGACATTTATGCCATTCATAACATTATCGCTCCGATTATTGCTGGATACAGTATTATTTATATTGAGAATCACAAAAGTCAGGAGAGGAGTGTACCAATGGAATTAAAAGAAGCAATTGATACACGCCGTTCTGACCATATTTATTGGCTTTGCAGCGGAAGTTATCTCAAGAGGCAAAGAAGTCTTTGCTTGATACATTGGAATCATATTATGCTGATGGAATTCCGCCGAAACCGTTCAAAATGTTTTCATGGCTTCATTGGATGGCCTTTTTGCACGTGTGATTAAGACGGATGAATTTATCAACTTTTAAATAAATATAATATAGCAACGAAGTAAAGGCCGCAGTTTTAAGCTGCGGCTTTTGTCATGCCTGCAGATATTATTTTTAAATTAGGATCAAAAAAATGCAGGTTAAGGACAGATTAAAGCAAAAAAGTCCTCTATTATTTTAATATAAAGAATATAGTAGTCTGAAACTTGATAAACTATGATATAAAAGAGGATAAGTACGAATGATATATAGCGAAGAAATACTAAACGTCTGTCAAGGCTTGACTGAAACAGACCGCATCAGTACAATGCTTATTTGTTTTCATGAAGAAAATGATGGAAATTTAAATGGTGAAATTCTAAACTGCTACATCGATGAACCAGTCTGGTTTTCCAGCGTAGGTGATTTGATTCTTAAATTGGATGAAATATGCAACTGGATTGGGACCCCCCAGCCATCTACGAATCCAAGGTTTCTTAATAGAAAGATGGCGGAGGAATATGCATACAGGACCCAAGGGAAAAACAGACTGCCAGTAAAGGCAAAGATTCAGCTGCAGGATAGTAAGACCCTAGGTTCCAGGGCGCATCTGGCTAAAGAAACATTGACAGTCAAGATAGAGTATCGCCAGAATGCCAGCATGCAGGGAAGAGTGATTGGAAGGCTGACGAAGAAAAAATATGTGAGTTTTCGAAGCGCTTTAGAACTGATGCGCATGTTGGAAGAAATGGCTGCAATAACTATATAAAAAGTTTTGAAGAATGATAAGTCTCAACTTTTTAAAAAGGAGGAATAATGCGCATTTATAAAGGAATGGTTTACTTTTTATCAATTATTGGACTGATGGCCTTATTAACATACTTTATTTTCGCACTGGTGCTTTTTAAAGAGGAATTAGAAACCGGAAGAATCCTTCGGATCGGTCGCCGTGTATATGGAGTTGTTGCAAGAGAATTATGATGCAGAAGAGAAGCTTTGAAGGAACGGCGGGCAGTAGTCCGTCTTTTTTTAGTTTTTTAATTCCGGCAGAAGACCGGTATCTGACAGGAGAACGGAGTGCATATGCAAGATGCACTCCGTTTTTTGCACCTCCGCGATGGTTTAATCAAGCAAAAATAAATTGACAAATTTACCACATAATGTTAACATACTAAACATATATGTTATATAGGGTAAGATCGGTTGAAATCATTAATAAACTGTATCATTAAGGTTATTCCTTGTGAATATACTTTATCAATCCGGGGGCGTATGGGTAAAGGAATATCTGATGCCGTAACAGTTCCAAAGCCGCCGTAGAATCATCGTACCATGAAAGATTTCAGTAGTTTCACAATCTCCCCGTCACTATGCAAACAAATTTCTGATACTGCAGTGTTCAATATGTGTGATTTTTAAGGAGGAAAATGTATGGATTTGTTATGGACTTTGGTTATAATCGCTATGATCCTTGTGCTTGTCGGAATTCTCTACTATATGCAGAAGAAGCATATATCGTTTGCTAAGAGAGTATTTTCTGCTCTGCTTATGGGAATTGTTATAGGCAGTATCATGCAGCTTGCTTTTGCACCTGACAGCCCAGTACTAAAAACTTCGTTGGATTGGATATCCATTATCGGTACTGGTTATGTGAATCTTCTGAAAATGATTGTTATTCCACTAATTATGGTCTCCATTATATCGGCCATCGTTAATCTGAAGTCCCATACAAGCTTGGGGAAAATCAGTACATATGTGCTGGCAACATTACTGCTGACTGTGTTCATTTCCGCTTTGGTGGGCATAGCAACTGCAAATACCTTTCATCTGACAGCAGAAGAAATAACCGTTGGCCAGGCGGAGTCAGACCGGGCCGAGTATCTTGAAGGAAAAGTTTCAACCGTCCAGGATCAGACGATACCGCAGCAGATTTTGAGTTTTATCCCCCAAAATCCCTTCCAGGATATGACAGGTGACAGGGCTACCTCTACCATAGCAGTAGTTATTTTTTCCGCATTTCTTGGCATATCCGCATTGGGAATACAAAAGAAAAAACCGGAAGAAGCTGAAACTTTCCAGAAAATCATTAATTCCCTTTATGCTGTAGTGATGCGGATGGTAACTTTTATACTAAGATTAACGCCTTATGGTATTCTGGGACTTATGACAAAGACAATTGCGACAACGAACATAGCAGGCATTATTGCCCTGTCTAAGTTTGTCATTGCAAACTATGTCGCATTGATTGTTATGTTTGCCATACACTTTTTAATCATCCTGTTGATGAAATTGAATCCCGCAATATACATCAAGAAGGCCTTCCCAACGCTTACCATTGCGTTTACATCAAGATCCAGTGCGGGTACGCTGCCCTTAACGATTGAAACACAAACTAAGAAGCTTGGTATTCCTGAAAGTATTGCCAACTTTGCCGCATCTTTCGGAACAACGATTGGCCAGAATGGCTGCGCAGGTGTTTATCCCGCTATGCTTGCTGTCATGATCGCCCCTGCGGTTGGTATTAACCCTATGAGTATTGGTTTCATTGCAAAACTGTCTATTATCGTTGCAATCAGCTCCTTTGGTATTGCCGGGGTTGGCGGCGGTGCGACATTTGCCGCGTTGATGGTTTTATCCGCCATGAATCTGCCTGTTGGCCTGGCCGGATTGTTAATATCAGTGGAACCTTTAATTGACATGGGACGGACCGCTTTGAATGTGAATGATGCTATGCTGGCCGGCCTCGTAACAGCAAGGCTGACATCAGAGCTTGACGTGGATTTGTATAATACACCAGTGGATGAGTATTCGGCAATGTCATTATAATATGGTTTATCTGAATCTGAAATCAAAGTGAAGATAAAAGGGCAGCTTTTTAGCCCGTCCTGCCGAGTATCGGAAGGGGTTTTGAAAAATCGAGAGGGTATCCCAAGTCGTGAAATGACTGAGGGGTGCCCTCTCTTGTCCTATTCATTTAAAGTTTTAAAGTTTCCGGTAACCCATATCTCTGCCGTCTATAAAATAATGTCACTGATAATTTTAACCCCCTCTGCGATCTCTTCAGAGGACAAATGGGAATATCCCAATATGATTTCATTATTGCGCTCCTGATTTTCTTTCAGATAAAAGCTCCCTGCTCGATAGATACTTACGCCACTATCGGCTATTGCATGAACCATTTTATCAGTAATCATTTTGTTGTGGAATTGTACAACAAGGTGTAAGCCCGTAGCGTGTCCTAAGACATCATACTGGCCGGGAAAATGTTTTGATAGTTCAGAAAGGAGTAAACTGCGGTTTCTGCCATAATGCTTTTTCATTTTCCATATGTGCTTTTCAAACCCACCGTTTTGTATGAACTTTGCCAATGTGTATTGGCCCAATGCATCCGTATGGACATCGGAATACATTTTAAGCTTTTTACACGAAGAGACCAGCTCTTTAGGCAAAATCATAAATCCTAACCGGAATGCGGGGGCCAGTATCTTACTAAACGAGCCGAGATAAATCACACGTTCCGGATTTAATTCGTAAAGAGAGCTTACAGGCTGTCCTTCGTATCGAAATTCGCTGTCGTAATCGTCTTCTACAATATAGCAGTTATTTTGTTCGGCATACCGGACTAAGTCCAACCGCCTTTGAATGGGCAGAATACTTCCCATGGGATACTGGTGTGATGGTGTGGTATAAATAAATGAGACTTCTCTTGGGATATCCAGCAATTCTGTGCGCAAACCTTTATCATCTACGGAAATGCCTTCGATCAAGCATCCCGCCGTTGTAATTACCCTCCGCAGTCCTGCATGGGAAGGATCTTCCATTAAGACCACCTTTTGCTTGTCCTGTAGTACATGGGAAATCAACGATAAGCCCTGCGTGGAACCGGAGGTAATTATGACTTGGGCAGGGTTGCATGACAGGCCCCTTGTCCGATATAAGTATTGGGCGATTGCCACCCTTAACTCCCATACTCCAGATGTACTGCAATAGCCGAAAGCGCAGGCAGGGATTTGGCTGCATATTTCCCGATAGAGATTGCCCCATTCCTTGCGGGGGAAATATTCGAGCGCCGGTATTCCTGTTCGGAAGTCAATCATTTTCTTTGGCAGCGGTATTTTATCCTTTTCTGGAATTGTATTTTGATTGAAAGATATTCCAATATCGAAAGCGTTTAATCCTTCTGCAACAACGGTACCTGAACCTTTATAGGTATTTAAGTACCCTTCTGCAATTAGCTGGCTATATGCTTCAATTACAGTATTTCTTGAGACAGATAAATCAGAAGATAATTTTCTTGTAGAGGGAAGCCGGTGCCCGGATTCCAGTGTGCCGCTTAATATCATTTGACAGATTTGTTTATAAATTTGGCGGGCAAGTGTTAGCTGGCTTTGGCGGTCAATCGTAATCCACATTCCGATCATTCCTTTCAAAAGTGGTTCTATAAAATTAGAGGAAAAGTGGAACTTTTAAGACCACTTTCCGGATGATAGAATTATAACACATACCATTGCTAAAAGGAAAGGACGGAAAGAACATGATAAAAATATCACCCTCTGTGAAAAGCACTTTTCCAGAAACGAAATTCGGCATGATGATTGTTAATGGGCTTTGTTCACCGATTGAACGTGCTGTTATGGATAACATAATAGCAACAGAAATAGAGCAGATGAAGTTAAATAACTCCGGTTACGAGCGCAAATCCTTCTTGACAAAAGAACCACTTAGTCATTACGCGGCCTACTACAAGCGGTATAATAAAACCTATCATGTATTGGGGCAGTTAGAGTCGGTTTTGCTAAAGGGTAAAAGTATCCCACCTGTTGGCATACCCGTAGAAGCCATGTTTTTAGCCGAGGTGAAGAATTTACTGCTTACTGCCGGACACGATTTAGAAATGATTGAAGGTGATCTGACAGTTAATATCGCTACAGAACCATTGAATTATAAAGGCATATCCGGGAAAGAACAGCAGCTTATAAAAAACGATCTGTACTTATCTGATGAAAGAGGGATACTTTCAAGCATAATGACCGGACCTGATTACAGGACAAGAATTACAGAATCCACTCAAAATGCTCTCTATTTTGTATACGGAGTTGAAGGCGTGACCGGACCGCTGATCCATGCGCACTTAAAAACCATATCTTCCTATCTGTCGCAAGCGATTCCAGGTGTGGAAATACAATCCATAAATGTCTATTGAGGCCGTCATGGGGAGACTATATTTAACGGTAGCATTTATTTTGGCTGGTTCTTCGGTGATTGCCGCAAGTTTTATATCCGCATATCTTCCGACTTTTACCACCACGTTTTTAAGCCTGGTATTCGCATCCTTAACTGCGGTACTGTTTTGCGGTAAGAACATGTATGATACAGCAAAGTGTCTGTCAAGAAAAACCTGGACGGTCATTCTGTTGCAGGCTATATTTGGCAGTTTTCTTTTTCGGGTGTTTTTAACAACAGGATTGCAATATATTGGAGCTGCAGAAGCAGGGATTATTACAGGGGCCACGCCGGCAATCACTGCATTGCTCACCTGGATAATGCTGCACGAATATTTAAGCTTACACACGGTGATAGGTATTCTTATAACATTTGCCGGAGTACTGTTGGTACAAGGCTTTTCATTTGAGACAACGCTTGAAAATTTTCAGCCAATCGGAGCAATCTATGTTTTATGCGCGGCAGCTTGTGAATCGCTTTTTACAACGTTTTCACGGAAAATCCATATGGGTATAAATGATGAAACACTGCCCCCATTGGTCCACGCTGGATTTGTAAGTATTTGCGCTATGGTACTATGCCTTATTCCTGCCTTATTGGAACATCCCTGGGCAGCAATCGCAGCGCTGCCGATCAGCGGCTGGATTGCCTTCGTATGGTATGGCAGTATTGTTACAATCGTTGCTTTTGCGTTTATGTTCGCAGGGGCAAAAAGGTGTAGCGGTTATACCATTGCGGCCTTTTCAGGTATTATTCCAATTAGTTCAACATTGTTTTCTGTCACCATATTAAAAGAATCAATCAGCATGTATCAAGATGCAGGTTGCGTACTTGTAGTTTTTGCAACGCTTATAATAAGTTATCAAAAGAAAGCAGCTTAAAAACTTGAAGATCATTAATGAGGGGAAGTGTCCATCAGCAAAGAAAAGCCGCAGTTTTAAACTGCGGCCTTTTCCGTACCTATAGATGTTATCTCATTAATTTCTTTCTGTAAATGCTATCCGCTATCTTGAGGAAATATAGTAGAGTTTTATCCTTATAACTTAGGTTTAGGCAGGAGAGTACCAGAGTGGTACGGCAGCCATTTCTTTCCCCTATTTTATTAATAAACAGATTTCCACTCGTCAATATTGGAACTGTCAAATTTAAATGGAGGCCCAAGAATAATCTCCGTTCCGCCATCCGATGCCCCGATCACTTCGTAATCGCCCATTTCCCCGGCAGCGAACTTGTCACCGGCTTTCCCTGTGATAGACCCGTCTACCAGGGCGATGGAAGTATAAGCCCCTAAGGAACCTACGTCAATAGGATTCCATAAGTACATATAAGGACAGGAGTGAGCGTCATCATTGCCGATGTATTCCGCCATTTCAGAGGGAAGTCCAAGGCCAGTCAGCTTGACTTTGGATTTTTCATCCTGAAGAACCTTTGCGGCTGCATTGATCCCAACGGTGGTTGGCGCGCAGATAACCTTTAAATCAGGGTATTTGGATAAAAGCGCCTGAGTCTGGTCCGTGGATTTCTGGGGTTCGTCATCTCCATAGACAACTTCTACCAGATTGAGCTTTGAATACTTACCTTCCTTCATGACCTCTTTCATGGCTTCGATCCAGGCATTCTGGTTGGTAGCCTGGGAGGTGGCAGAAAGAATGGCCCAGTCTCCCTCACCGCCTGAAATATCATAGACGGCATCCATTAAGGCCTGGCCTATTTCCGTGGTTCCGGCCTGGTTGACAAAGGTCTGGCGGCTGTCTTTATTCACCTTGGAATCCAGACAGGAAACCTTGATCCCGGCTGTCATGGCCTCCTCCAAAGCTGCCTGAAGGGCGTTTTCATCATTTCCCGCGATGCAGAGAGCATCCACGCCCTGGGAGATCAGGGACTGGATAACGGAAACCTGGGCGTCTGCCGTAGCGGACTCCGGATGCTTGATAATGCAGGTACCTCCCTCCGCTTCAATGACCTTCTGAAAACCTTGTGCCATTTTTTCATTATACGGATTGCCTGCCGCCTTTGTAACGATGGCAAAGGTCTTTCCGTCGGCTCCCCCGGTTCCCGTCCGGTCTTTGGACGCAGCCTCGGTTTTCTGTGGGGACGCCGTACTTTCCGTCGTACTGCTTTTACTGCTGCAGCCTGCAAGGATTCCTGAAATCGCAGCGGTACACAGGATTGCATAAACCAATTGTTTTCTCATGTTACAATAACCTCCCTTTCCATTTCTTAGTTTTTTATACTGAACACCTTCTGGTGTTACGTATCACACATGCTTCCGTTTTCCGTTTTTTAAAAGTTCCGGTATCATAACTGCCAGAATTAACAGGGTACCAAGAATCACCAGAATGACCTGGGGATTCATGTTTATCTGGCCTAAGCCGATACGGAGACAGATAATGATAAATGCTGATATCATGGCTCCGGTTAATTTACCCTTACCGCCTGCCGTGGAAATCCCGCCGAACACAGCCATGGCAATGGCATCCAGTTCAAAGCCTGTTCCAGTAGTGGTATTTGCACCGTAAAGGACCGAAACCAGAAACATGGCACTGATGCCCGCCATCATGCCGGTAACAGAATAAACTGCCAGACGCATTTTCTGCACATGGATGCCGGAATAGAAAGATGTGGTCCGGTTGCTTCCAATGGCATAGAGCCTTCGCCCAAAGGAGGTCCTGTTTAAAATAAAAATGAAAATAACTGCCGCAAACAGGACTGCAAAAAAGATATAAGGTATAGGTCCGATTTTCCCTGCCAGTGCCCGAAAGCCTTCATTATGCTTTAAGGACACAGACCCTCCGCTTCCCAGTGCAATTTCTGCAATTCCCCGGAATATGATCATCGTAGCCAGTGTGACGATCATGGATGGCAGCTCTGTAAACAGGGTGACTGCAATCCCGTTAAAAAGCCCGCAGGCTGTTCCGACAAGAATGCCGGTTAAAATGACAACCGGAAATGGAATGCCTGCATTTCCCGCCAGGCAGGCGGTGGTTGCCGATAAGCAGACTGTAGCGCCCACTGATAGATCGATCTCCCCTAAAATAAGGACATAAGCCATGGGAAGCAGAAGAAACACCTCAGTTAAATATTTTGGCATTTCCCGCAGCACATTGGTAAGCTTATAGCTTGGAGATATGATCATGCATAACAGGTTTACAGCAAAAAACAGAAATACCAGCATCCCTTCCCAGCTGAGAAGGCTTTTTCTCCAGCTTTGCTCTGCCTGCGCAGATATTGTTCTTCCCGATTTTCCCGCCATGAATTACATCTCCCTTCCTTTTAAGTTTTCCTTTTGCATCATGCGCTGCGTCACTACGTTGAAAATGATGACAGCCAGAATAATACAGCCTTTAACCGTATTTTGTACGATGGAATCGATCCCGACGAGAGGAAGAGCCTTGGCAATGACAGCCAGGATCAGGGAGCCTAACAAAGCGCCTGCCACCGTTCCCCGGCCTCCCGACATGCTCACCCCCCCGATGACACAGGCCGCGATCACATCCATTTCCTTTCCGTAAAGCATGTTAGGCTGGGCGGAGGAATAGACAGCAACTGCAAGGGCGCCGCACAAACCTGCCAGCATTCCCATAAGGGTATAGACTAACAGCTTGATCCTTCTGGTATTGATGCCGGATACGGCAGCTGCTTCCGGGTTGCTGCCTACCGCATATATCTTTCTCCCTGTTCTGGTCCATTTCATGACTGCAAAAAAGATGATATAGCACACCAGGACAATGACAATCACATTATTTAATATACCAAGCCCCAGTTCCTTTTCCAACGCGAAATTCTTAAAGCCTCCCAGATTTTCCGCGCTGGCCCACTGGCTTTTAGCAATCAAATAGGCAAGTCCTCTGTATATGTACATGAATCCCATGGTTGCGATAATCGGAAGCACCTTTCCTCTTGCTACCACAAAACCAATGATTGCCCCGCATAAAGCGCCTACTATAATGGCGATGAGAAACAGCAGGAGCGTATTATGAATGATGTTATATTTAAGAAGCATTCCTACGGTCATTCCGGAAAGAGCCAGGGTGGAGGTAATGGAGATGTCGATCCCTCCCACCAGCAGGACGCAAAGCATTCCCAGGGCCATAATCATGATGACCGCATTGTTTTTCAGCATATCCAGAATGGATTTTGCTGTCAGAAATGATGGGCTGAATATCTGGATCACCATGCAGAGGATCACCAGAACAAGGAACAGGCTGGCTTCTCTGGAGCCTGTGATTTTCTTAAGCAATTTTTTCTCCATTATTGGGAACTCCTTTCCATGGCATGCTGGAGAATGGCTTCCTGAGTCGCCTCCCCGCGGTTTAACTCACCGGACAGCCTGCCATTGCACATGACCAGGATGCGGTCGCTCATGCCCAAAATCTCCGGCATCTCCGAGGATATGAGAAGAATACCGTATCCTTTTTTCGCTAAATCCCCCATGATCTGATAGATCTCGGCCTTTGCTCCTACATCCACGCCCTTGGTGGGCTCATCCATAATGACGACTTTCATATCCTGGCTTAAAGCCTTAGCCACCACCACTTTCTGCTGGTTTCCGCCCGATAAGGAGCTGGCAGGATCAAAGATGGAAACTGCCTTTGTATCCACTTCTTCCAAAAGCTGTTTTGCGGTCTCACATTCCATTGTTTCATTTGTGATGCCGCATTTCGCATATTTTCCCATGATGGGCAGGGTCACATTGCGTCCAAGGCCCCAGGTGAGGATAAGACCTGCTCTCTGGCGGTCCTCCGGAAGAAGGACAAGCCCTTCTCTCATGGCATCAGCCGGGTGTTTTATGGAGACGTGCCTTCCCTCAATATAAACATTTCCGGTATCAGGCCTTGTGATGCCGCAGATACTTTCCGCAACCTCTGTTCTCCCTGCCCCTACAAGTCCCGTAAGTCCCAGAATCTCCCCCTGATGCAGAGTAAAGTTTATGTCTTTAAAATATCCGGTCCTTGACATGTTTTCCACCTTAAGGACCTCCGGGCCGGTCTTTACCTCCGGCTTTGGGTAAAGGTCCTTGATCTCACGGCCTACCATGGCCTTAATAAGCTCCCCATGGGTGATTCCCCCCGATTCATAAGTTCCGATGTATCGGGAATCCCGGAAAACGGTTACCCGGTCCGCAAGCCGGTACATATCCTCAAACCGGTGGGAAATAAAGATAATTGAAACACCGGCGGCCTTTAACTGATCCACGATCCGGTACAAGTCTTCGGATTCATTTTTTGTCAGAGCTGCTGTGGGTTCATCAAGAATGATGATTCTGGCCCGGGTGGATAGTGCCTTTGCAATTTCCACCATCTGCTGCTGGGCCACACTCAGCGTTCCCATTTCATCAGCGGCCGTAAAATCTGCATTCAGCTCCATTAAAAGCTTATCCGCCTCCTGATTCATCCGCTTCCACTGGATCATGCCGTTTTTCACGATCTCATGGCCCATAAATATATTCTCCGTCACCGTAAGGTCCGGGTAGGAGGTGGGATGCTGGTAAACAGCAGCTATTCCTGCTGTCTGGGCATCCTTTGGCCCTTTAAATTCTGTCTTACTCCCGTCCAGAAAGATTTCTCCTTCGTCGGCCCTGTGAACTCCTGTTATCACTTTGATAAATGTGGATTTTCCCGCACCGTTTTCCCCCATCAGTGCATGAACCTCGCCCTTTTTCAGACTGAAATGAACCTGGTCTAAGGCTTTCACGCCGGGAAATATTCTTGTAACGCCCTTTAATTCCAGAACATATTCGGACACGGCTGCTTCCTCCCTTCTTAAGCTGGGATCATTTTACCATCGGTGGGATATGGAAGAAACAGTATAATCTTTTGATAACGGGTAATATATTTTTGAGTTTTTCGTTCATAACGGCGATAATAAGGCTTTTATATTGTATTTTTTGGTTATTTTGCTAGAATAATAATGGATTAAAAGCAGGAAGGAGACCGTTATGAAATTGCTGATCGTTGATGATGAAGAGCTCACACGTACCGGGCTGATTGATTCCATTGACTGGGAGTCTCTGGGCGTCTTTCAGCTGTTCCAGGCTGAGGACGGCATAAGCGGGCTTCGCATTGCAAAGGATGTGAAGCCTGAAATCGTTTTATGCGATGTAAGGATGCCAAGAATGGATGGAATTGAGATGGTGGAACGGCTGGAAAAGCTGCTTCCTCATTCGGCCTTTATCTTTATGAGCGGTTATTCGGATAAAGAATATTTAAAAGCGGCCATTCGCTTAAAGGCCATCAACTATGTGGAAAAGCCTCTGGACCCCGCAGAGGTGAAAAACTCGATCAAGGAAGCCTACAACTGCGTTTGTCAGAATATGAGGACTGTAAAAAATGAGCTGTTTTATTCCAGGGGAACCGCCTCTTCCTTTGCAGCATCCCTTACCCAACCTTACAGGGACAATAAGGAAACCGTCGCAGCCCTTGCAAAAGAGCTGGGCCTTAAGCTCACCTCCTATGCAGGCTTCACCTCTTTTGTTGTCAAGCTGGAACAGAGCCAGACAGACCAGAACCTTATGGATCAGGTACTTACAGATCTGGAGGTATTTCTTTCCCATTCCCATATGCAGGTTTACTATGTATCAAAATATATCCAGTACCATGTGTTCCATATCCTATCCCCTGTGTTGCCTTCCTATGGAGCTTTAAACCGGATCGGTGTTTTCTTAAAGAATTGCTTTGATCCGGCCTGTACCTTCTATATCAGCAGAGGAGAAACTTCTACAGGCATTGCAAGGGCCTATGATTCCTATGCATCTGCGGTTACTCTCATGCAGAGCAGCTTTTTCTTTGATCCGGGAACATTATTTACTCCTGAAGAGAATCAGACGGTACATACGGATAAACAGGGCAGGAATAAGTCCGCCGAGGCTGCTTATATCACCCTTTTATCGGAGGCAGTTTTAAATAAGGATCAGAAAAAAGGAAAGGAACTGCTTTTGCACCTTTATGAAGATTTTTACCAGAGGAGTGAGGTCTCTCCCCATGAGGCAAAGGATCTTTATTATAAGCTTTTTATGGTTTTGGAGGACTGCCGCCAGACTCTTAGGCTGGCACCTGTTATGGAGCCGGAAAATGCCATGAAGCTTCTTGAAAGCTGCTTTAGCTTTCGGGAGCTGCACCAAAAGCTGACGCAAAAAACCGAATTGCTTTTTGAAGCAGCCCGGTCCCATATGTCGGAAGATACCACTATTTTCCTAATTAAAGAGTACATCCACAATCATTATCACGACGAAGCCCTTTCGGTACGGGATATTGGCGGCCAGGTTTACTTATCCGCTTCTTATGTGTGCACGTATTTTAAAAATGAAACAGGACAAACCATTAACCAATACCTTACGGATTACCGGATGAAAAAAGCCAAAGAGCTTCTGGCTGATTCCCGTTATCAGATTACCGATATTTCAAACAAGGTAGGATACAGCAACGGAAATTATTTCAGCAAGAGTTTTAAAAAAATGACTGGCTTGTCGCCGTCTGATTACCGGGAGAAAATGTTGAAATGAAAAATATGATACAAAGAGGAAAGTTCTTCTACAACAACATGATGCTACAGACAAAGTTTACCATCACCCATTTGGTCATCACCACCATACCCATGCTGGTCTTGTTCTTCTTTTTCCATGGAAAGCTTTATGACATGGTTTTGGCGGATACCATCCGGACGGAACAAACCGCCTCTGCCATGACCATGCCGCAGATTGATCAGCTGATCGAAACATGTCTGGAGACGCAGAAAAGCCTGGAAGCCCATCCATACTATAAAAAGCTGTTCCGTATGATCGGATATCAGCCTTCCAACTGGATTGATGATTCTTCAGAGGCAGCAGATTTTTACGGGGCAGCAGAAGCCATCATTGACGGTGAATACATAACGAATATTCTTATTTATCTGGATATTCCCGAATTTCAGGAAATCTTTCACAATGAAACTTCCAGCCGGATCTTCCGCCCAATGAGAGAGGCCAGAGGGTCTTACTGGCACGGAATTTTCCAGGGGGACCGGTCTATAAATTCTCTCTTTTGTCCGGAATTCTATTTAAGTCCTATAGAGGTAAGGGAATCAGGAGACATGGCCTATATTACCAAAACCACCATTTTATATAACAGTGAGTATCGCACCTGCTATACGGCTATCTATTACTCCAAAGCACCGTTTACAAGACTTTTAAAGAACAATTTAACAGAGGATACCAGCGTGGCCTATATCATCAATGACCGGGACAGCACCGTTGCCACCTCTGATGGCGGACTGGCGGGAATCTACCATTTCAGCTATGACAAGGTCCGGGATTTCTTTATGTCGTCCAATAATTTTGTCCTCAAGAATATTCTGGATCATGATGTTTATGCTGGTTTTTATTATATCAGGAAAGCGGACTGGTTTATGGTGGCTGTCATTCCGACCAGAGCCATCATTCAAAAAAGCTTCCTCCTTATGATCGGTTTTTTCTTCATATATTTACTTTGCATATTGATTTCATTTTTAATTGCAAACCGGCTGTCCCATTCCATTACCAACCGGATTTCCTCTGTCATCGGGCAAATGGCAAAGGTGCGCACAGAGCCGCCCACCCCTCTGCCCGCATCTCTTTACCATGATGAGATCGGAGGCCTGATCGACACTTACAATTATATGACCAGGATGATGAACCGGCTCATCGGGGAGCAGGCAAAAGCGGCAGAGGACTTACGAGCCGCTGAATTTAATTCTCTTCAAGCCCAGATCAATCCCCATTTTCTATACAACACCATGGACATGATCAACTGGCTGGCGCAGCAGGGCCGGACGGAAGAGGTTTCTGAGGCAGTCGTGGACCTTTCCCGTTTTTACAAGCTGACTTTAAGCCATAAGGGAATCTTAAGCAACATTGCCGATGAGCTGGAACATGTGAAAACCTATGTACGGCTTCAAAATATGCGTTACCATCAGATCATTGACTTTGTGGATGATATACCGGATCATATGATGGACTTGCCAATACCAAAACTGACCTTTCAGCCAGTGGTGGAAAATTCTATCCTCCATGGGCTTTTGGAAAAGGTGCCAAAGGGAGGTACCATTGTCATTACCGGCTGGCTGGAGGACAATACAGCCGTCATACTGATTTCCGATGATGGGGTGGGAATGGACACCGGAAAGCTTTCCGGCATTCTCTCCGGAAACGGGTCCAGTAAAAATGGGACAAACATTGCCGTATTCAATACCCACCGACGTCTGGAGATCCTTTATGGTCCAGGATATGGCCTGACCTATAACAGCCTGCAGGGAAAGGGGACAGAGGTGGAGATCAGGATTTTTACAAAACAGGAATCTGGTTTTACATTCGACACATTCGACCGTTAGTTGGTACAAAATGAAATTGAGAACAAAATTATATAGATTGATTACACTTAGCAACAAGAAACTGATTAAAAATTTTATAATAAAGTGTAAGATTTTGTCATAAGGTGTGGGAAACTATAGTTAAGATGTCGCAGCCGTTAGTTCCCGTATAACGAATGGAGGTATTCATAAAAGTAATGCAAGAATTTGATATATTTATATCTAAGCTGGCAAATCAGCAGATGGTCCGCGTACTCCGCAGAGGATTACTATACTTAATGCCGTTTGTTTTAATCGGTTCCATTGTGCTTGCGCTGCTAAATTTGCCCATACCGGCATACCAGTCATTTATGTCTTATATTTTTGGAGAAGGCTGGCGGGAAATTGGTTTGCTCATATATGAAGGTACACTCCAAATTATGGCGATTATTACGTTGATTACCGTAAGCCATGCGGTTGCGAGCGAAAAAGAGCTCATTAAGTCCGGGGAGGTCAGTACAACTGTCTTACAGGCAGTAGCACTGATCGTTTTCATTATATGGATGAAGACTTCAGATGGTATTGTTATAAGTACAGCAAATGCCGGTTCCTCAGGGATGTTCGGAGCCATTATCATATCATTTCTTGCATGTGGTTTATATTGCTTCTTCCATAAAATACAGGATTGCATCCGGCCTAAAAATCTTATCAGTTATCATGGCAGTCCCCTGACCCGGGAAGCCTTTCGGACGGTATTGCCTGCTTTGCTCACTGTATTCACCTTCAGTATGGGAAAAGTGATGCTTGATTTAATAGGATTTGGCAATTACCAGTTTTTACATAAGATCCATGACATGTGGTTATCGGGACAAAATTTCTATTCAGCAGTAATTATTATTCTCATCACTCACATCTTATGGTTTTTCGGTATCCATGGAGGAAATGTCATTATGGATGCCATGCCTGTTGCTGCTTCGCCAGTATCGTCAGCAATGGATGCGGTTATTTTTAACAAAGAATTTTTTGACACCTATGTTTATTTAGGAGGTGCAGGAGCAACCTTTGGACTGCTGATTGCCTTGCTCCTGGTTGGAAAAAACAGCAGCGAAACCCGGTTGGCAAAGATTTCGGTACTGCCCGGTATATTTAATATCAATGAAGTCATGATATTTGGTTTGCCCATAATATTCAATCCGTATTTTTTTGCTCCATTTGTGTTAGCACCTGTTTTTTTATGCCTTAACGCCTGGATATACGTGAGCGTGGGCTGGGTTCCTCCGGTTACTCAGGCGGTAAAATGGACTACTCCCATTTTCTTATCCGGTTATCTCAGTACGGGATCCGTTGTCGGAGCCGTGATGCAAGCTGTTAATCTGGTGCTGGCTGTGCTGATTTATATTCCCTTCATCAGGCTGCAGGAAAAGCACCAGCAGTGCGCACGCATTGAAGTGTTTAAAGGACTGGCTGACGAAATTCAATATATTCAGGAACGGCAGACTAAAACTATCCTCAACCGTCACGATGAAACAGGCTCTCTTGCCCGTGCTTTGGCGGAAGAGATCAGGGAAGGCTTTAAGAGCCAGGCACAAACCCTTCATATGGAATATCAGCCGAAAGTAAACTATAAAGGCCAGGTCGTGGGAGCAGAAGCTCTTCTGCGATGGAATCATCCCGTATTTGGTTATGTATCCCCTATTGTTATATTAAATATATGTGATGAGGCCAATTTGACGAATGAGCTGGGGCAATGGATTATGAACCGGTCATTCAGCGATATGAAATGCTGGCATGAACAGGGGTTTAAGGTACCCCTTTCCGTAAATCTTAGTCCGCGGCAGCTGAAAGAGGATGGATCCTTGGTTCGATCTGTGCAGGATTGCATCAATCAGTTGGGCATCGAGCCTCAGTATATGGAGCTGGAGCTTACAGAAAACGCTACTATTGATGCGACTGACGCGATATGCAATAAATTAGGGGAGATTACGGCCATGGGACTTAATCTTTCTATTGACGATTTTGGCATGGGTCACAGTTCGCTTCTCTATATATGTGATTTTTACGCGAATGTCATAAAATTAGATGCATCCCTGGTAGGATTGGTAACCAGCGACGAACAGCGCCGGCAGATTATAAAATCAATTCTTACTCTTTGCGAACAGCTGCATGTCAAGGCTGTGGCGGAAGGTGTGGAAACCAGGGAACAGGTCGAAATGCTTCATGAACTTGGATGTGAGTGTTATCAGGGTTTTTATTACAGCAGGTCCTTGAACTATCATAGTTTTCTGGAATATATAAGCCGGCATGGTACGGCGGAGGAGGAGAAACAAAAGGTTAAGGCCGTGGAGTGTTAGGAAGGTGAACCTCTGGGAACGGAAGTCCTGATCACATTACTGGAAATCAATTATAAAAGCCTGCAGGTATTATCTCACAATTGTGATAATACCTGCAGGCTTTTGCATGGATCATGGTAAATAGTTCTTATAATAACTCACCATACCTTCTGATAAAAATCTTCTTGAATACCGTAGCGAGCACCATATACAGGAAAATGGTCAGCGCCAGCCATGCGAAATATACAGGCGGCAGGGCGGCCAGGCCGATGGATGCTCCAAGTTTGGTAAATGGAATGATGGTCAGGGCTGCAATGCCTGTAAAGGTGAGCAGTGTCACCGACAGGGAAGCATGGCTCTGGATAAAAGGAATCTTAGGCGTTCTAATCATATGAATGACAAGCGTCTGGCTCCACATGGATTCCACAAACCAGCCGGCCTGGAACAGTGCGATAAAGTATGCCTGCATAGCCGGGTCAGTAAGCTGATGGAACATAAGTCCGCCGGTCATGGCCGGGCAGATGATGAAATACATCAGCAGGTAGGTGGTGATGTCAAACACCGAGCTGGTAGGTCCGATCCATATCATGAATTTTCCGATGGAGGAAGCGTCCCATTTCCTCGGTACAGCAAGGTACTCTTTATCTACATTATCCCACGGAATTGCTGTACAGCTTAAATCGTAAATCAGATTCAACAGAATCAGATGGATGGGCAGCATGGGAATGAAGGGCAGGAAAGCACTGGCTGCAAGTACTGAGAACATATTGCCGAAGTTGGAGCTTGCTGTCATCTTGATATATTTGATCATGTTGGCGTAAGTTTTGCGGCCCTCGATAATGCCTTTTTCTAATACCATTAAGTCTTTTTCCAGAAGAATGACATCAGCAGACTCTTTGGCAATGTCAACCGCTGTGTCAACGGAAATGCCCACGTCGGAAGCCTTCATAGCTGCCGCGTCGTTGATGCCGTCGCCCATATAGCCAACGCTGTGTCCGTTATTCCGTAAGATTGTAATAACACGGGCTTTCTGCTGCGGAGACAGCTTGGCAAAAACGCTGACTCTTTCGGCGGCGCTGCCAAGTTCTTCATTGGACATGTTGTCAAGATCAGAGCCCAATAAGATGCGGTCCACGGAGAGGCCTACCTGCCGGCAAACGCAGCGGGTCACCTTATCGTTATCGCCGGTCAGAATTTTCACGTCTACGCCATGCTCTTTTAAGGCGGCGAGTGCTTCCGCCGTGGATTCCTTTGGAGGGTCAAGGAAAGCAAGATATCCCATCAGCACCATATCCGATTCGTCGGCCACGGAAAACGTGCCTACGGGAGAGGGATTGGTCTTTTGCGCAACGGCGATAACCCGCATTCCATCCTCGTTTAAATCATTTACCTTTTTAAGGATATATGCCTTGATGTCGTCGGTCAGCGGCATCACCTTTCCCTCATACTCGGCATAACTGCAAACCGACAGCATTTCCTCCACCGCGCCCTTGGTGATCATCTGTGTCTTGCCGTTTTTCACCACTACGCTCATGCGACGGCGCTCAAAGTCGAAGGGGATTTCATCAACCTTGGTAAACTGATCGGTAAGGCCGCGAAGTTCCGCTACCGTTTTCTGTTCTTCCAGGGTGCGCTCAATGACGGCGACATCCATGAGATTTTTCAGTCCTGTCTGGTAGTAGCTGTTTAAAAAGGCATGGCGCAATACGCGGGTATCTTCCTCCCCGTGGATATTCAAGTGGTATTGCAGCGCCACTTTATCCTGGGTCAGGGTTCCGGTCTTGTCAGTACAAAGAATGTCGATGGAACCAAGATTCTGGATCGAATTTAAGTTCTTGATGATTGTCTTTTCCTTAGACATAGCCACTGCGCCTTTGGCAAGGCAGGTGGTAACAATCATCGGCAGCATCTCCGGTGTCAGGCCTACCGCTATTGACAGGGCAAACAGGGTTGCCTGCATCCAGTCACCTTTGGTGAAACCGTTGATGAACAACACGATGGGTACCATGACCAGCATGAAGCGGATGAGCAGCCATGATACAGAGTTAACGCCTTTTTCAAAGTTGGTCTGAACAGGCTTATCACTGACATTCTTTGCCATATCTCCGAATATCGTGTCATCACCCGTTGCAACAACCACTCCTGCCGCGCTGCCGCTGATGACGTTTGATCCCATAAAGGCCAGGTTCGGATACTCTGCCAATGTATCGTGTTCCACACTTACGGCCCCTGGAATTTTCTCTACTGCCACACTTTCGCCAGTCAGTGCCGACTGGCTGACAAACAAATCTTTGGCCTGGATAATCCGCATGTCGGCGGGAATCATGTCTCCTGCAGCCAGGTGGACAATATCGCCCACAACGACTTCTTCCAGCGGTATTTCCGCGTTGCCAGTCTCCATCCGCCGGACGTTTGTGGTCGTCTTGATCATTTTTAAAAGCTTATCAGCGGCGTTGCCGCTTCTTGTTTCCTGCACGAAGCGCAGAATTCCGGAAATCAGCACCATTGTCATGATAATCACAACAGTCAGCGGATCTGCTTCTCCCGGATCTGCGAGAATGATGTCGGTAAATGCTGACACCGCCGTCAGCCCGATGAGGATGGCGGTAAAAGGATTGATGAACGCCTCGGCGATGCGTTTGGGCAGGGATACTTTTTTTCCGTGGGTAACTTTATTGTCGCCGTACTGTTCACGGGAAGCATCCACAAGATCCTCACTGAGTCCTTCCGTCGTCGTGTTCAGATTGTGAAACAGTACATCCGCTTTAGCAGCGGCGGCAGATTTTAACCTGGTTGCGATCTCGTCACGGCGTACCATGTCCTGGGTTACTTTTAACGTTTCTAAATTGTTTTTTACTTTTTGCATTGGTCTGCACCTCCATTTTAGTTTTTGTAAGATGTGAGGAAGCACAGCCCATACACTGATGAGCCTCGTCTATATTCAGGCCGCCGAAATGGAAAAAGGGTTCCATTCCGGCTCAGGCCTTCGGTTTCGCCCGTCAGGATCAGGGCCGCATTTACTTCCGGTTTCCATTTCGTTCACCTCGCTTGTTTTAGTAGTATTTATATAAACCCCAATGGGGAGAGTTTTTTTGTTAAAAAAGGGCATAAAAAAACCATCGTCAGTTTTTTCAAACCAAACGATGGACAACACGCAAAGCAGCAATAGGAGTTATGGCCTATAAAAGCCTTTGCCTAAAGCACTGGTTTTGGGCATGAGCACACAAAAAAAGCGCACTTATGTCACAAGCGGTATCATCCTGTCCATCGTTTATACGCTTACTACTTCCGTCGTCCATGTCCTCACCTCCAAATATAAAAATCCCCTGCCGTCATATAAAACGACGACAGGGGATAACATCCCTATAAAAACGCCTGACTGTATTATGTAAAGCGTTTCCCGCCATCGTTCAAGCTTTAGCTTCGCAGGGCAATGTAATTGCATTATTCCATGCCTTGTTTTTCGACATGGACTGTTCACCTTCTCATAGTGTTTCCACTATTTTGCGGCAGCAACCCGTATCCCTGCGGTAGCCTCACCTACCGAAACGGTCAAATTATTCATTAACCTGTTCTAGTATATGTCCCCGGTATCAATTTGTCAACCATTTCTTTACAATCCATATAAATTCAAATTGAGTACAAGAAAAATTAGTTTGAGAACAATATAATTCCGGAAAAATATAATATTTAATATTCTTATCTGGAAAAGTTTATAATTAGGAAATTCAGCTTTGGAGGAAATCCTGATCCGACAGATGAATAAGCAGATGAAAAGGACTCAATCCAGAAAAGAGGGAGGAAAAATATCAATGAGAAAAATTGATACGGGATACTTTATAAAAATTTTGGGGCTCAGGCTGGTACTTTTGGCAGCTGTACTCATAGCAACGGTCTATATGTTGTTATGGGAGCTGCCGCAGAAGCAATCTCTGATATGGACTTTTTTAACATTTGAATTTCTTTATTTTTTCTTTTGGCTTCCCAATAAAATCCTGGATTCTAACCTGGCGAAACATTCGAATCTCCATGAGCAGGTCCTGAAGGAGCAGGGGATTGTCATTGATTATTGTTTCAGTGCAAACGATGGAGTTTTTTTTCTGGATGTTGATAACGGCAAATTCGCTGTGGTTTTTAAATACAACCCCAAGGAACTGCAATACATTGACGGAGCTACCTTAGACAACATCTGTACGAATGACGGAGAGCAGTTCAATAACGGGACCAGACTGGTCAGCTGCCGGTTCTCAATCAACGGCCATAAACACAAAATAGTTACCCTTCGCGTTGCCGGAGGTCGTCAAATACATATGAAAGATCTCACGGTCTTGGAGGCTATTTCAAAAGCGGATATGCTGTGCGACCGGTTAACTGCAATAAAAAGCAAAGCCACATTGCCGAAAGGATAGACCAGGCGTGGACAAGGTCAGTTTACAAGGTTGGTTTACAAGAGTGACAATGAATAAATGCTCATAAATATTCGCCGCTATATTTCCATACCGATGTATGGTATACTTTATTAAATCGAAATTTGAAGTACAGACCATTTAAAAATATGGCGGATCGGAGAGCAGAATGGAAATTTTAGTTTTGGGCGGGACAAAATACTTTGGCATACATATGGTTGAAAAACTCATCAAAAAAGGGCATAATGTTACGATTGCAACAAGGGGAGTGACAAAAGATACTTACGGGAACAGCGTACGCAGATTAGTTGTTGAACGCAGCTCTGCCAAAAACATGGAGGAAGTATTTAGCAACAAGACGTTTGATGTGGTATGCGACAATATTGCCTATTGTTCCAATGACGTAAAATATGCGCTGGACTCTATAAAATGCAAACGCTATGTAATGACCTCCTCCATGTCTGTATATGATGATCTCCATATCAACACAATGGAAAGCGACTTCAATCCTCATGAAAAGCCGTTAAAATGGTGCAATAGAGCGGATTATCCATATGGTGAGGTGAAAAGGCTCGCAGAGTGCGCTTTATTTCAAGCTTATCCATCACAAAACGGCGCAGCCGTCAGATTCCCTTTTGTCATTGGTACCGATGACTATACAAAACGATTGTATTTCTATATCGAACATGTTGTTAAGGGGATTCCCATGTTTATTGACAATATTGACGCACAGATGGAATTTGTCAGTTCAAATGAAGCGGGCCGGTTTCTGGCTTTCCTGGCGGAGCAAGAATGTACAGGCCCAGTCAACGGCAGCAGTTCGGGAACAATATCTCTCCGAGAGATAATTGCATATGTTGAAGGAAAGACCGGAAGTAGAGCTATTTTGTCGAAAGCGGGAGATAACGGTCCTTACAACGGTGCGCCGGATTACAGCTTAAATACCAGACTCGCATCAGAATGGGAATTCGATTTTTCTCCGTTAAAATCGTGGATTTATGATTTGATTGACAAATATATTCAGGATGCAATGGCATAGGAGGTCTTATGAATAAACGAGAGCGAATTGAAACAGTCTTTTTATATGGTGTTTTCATTTGTTATATACTTTTGTTATTTAAAATACTGTTCCTATCAAGAGTTTCGCTTTTGGAGTTATTTCATAGACAAAGGACTATAGGCAGGTCAATTAACCTCATTCCTTTTCATAGTATAATGGAATATATATCTGGTGGTTCTGAGAATCTAAAAAGATTTGCTTTTGGTAATGTGATTGGCAATGTAGCTATTTTTGTTCCCTTTGGTATATATTTCCCATTATTTAAAAATGATAAAAGAGTTATGACCAATTTGCTGTTTATTTTTTCAGTGAGTTTATTGGTTGAGATCATTCAGGGGCTTTTGGGCATCGGAGCATCAGACATTGACGATGTAATTCTAAATTGTCTGGGCGGCTGGATAGGTATTTTAGGCTATAAGTTTTCAATACTTCTATTACGAGATGAGAAAAAAGTACGTACTACAATTACAATACTATCTACGATTATAGGATTACCTGTTATATTATTTTTTTTATTTGTAATTAAAATGAGATTCTAAATAAAGCATAATACGATAAATTCCTAATTTCATAACAGCTTGGAATGATGGGTTATAAGTCTGAAAGCTTGCAAATACTAAAAAGATTAGCATTTGCAAGCTTTACTTATTATATATATAGTACGATGAAATTTTTTGGCCATCGCTTACGTATTATTCCTGAGGTACATTTTCTCTCCAGAAATGAACAGGCTTCCAACCCAGGATCTTTTTTGCCTTTTCATTGGAATATAAGGTCTGATATTCATCAATTGGGGTACGAATGTCAGTCACGTTTGGATATTCAGCTTTCATCAGATCACAGCTTTTGATGTCCATACAGTTATCATCAGCGGCAAGATTCATTACGATAGAACCGAGTCCATCTTTTTCGATAGCAAGGCGGCATGCCACAGCGATGTCACGAGCGTCAATATAATTCCACATAAGTTGTTTGCGTTTCTCAGAATTATGTATAAAACCGGGGAAGTTCAAATATTTCTCCTTGTTTATAATATTGCCGATTCGAAACGAGACGATCTGCATTCCGCAGCGGCGGTTAATCGCGTCAGCAATTGTTTCTCCAACTATTTTTCCAAGGCCATAGCTGTCTTCAGGAAGTGCCGGGTGTTCTTCATCTACGGGAACATAAACAGGTGCCAAACCCTGGCGGGAGTTGCAGATTCCATAGGTACATTCGCTGGAGGCAATAACAGCTTTTGTAATTCCTAATCCTGCCGCCGCTTCGAGAATATTATAAGTGGCCATTACATTATTTCGAAATGTAACCTCATTGGGGAAAATGTATGCTGTAGGGATTGCAGCAAGGTGGATCACAGCATTTGCGCCTTCTAAGATTCCGTAACATTCGCCAAGGTTGGTTAAGTCAGCTGTCATATGACGTGTCAAAGGCTCGGCCGGCTTTCCTTTGTCTACACTCAGAACCTCATATCCCTGCTCTAAAAAATGCTTAACTACGTAGGGGCCAAGAAGACCCGCTGTTCCGGTTATCACTATTTTTTTCATATATAAATCCTCTTTCTATAAGTGATTAAAATATGTTACTAAGCTTATTACTTTTCCGTTTTTAATATTGTCATCGATTGTATCCAAAGCGTGTACCCGCCAGGGAATGCCATACAGCATCGCAAGCCTGCAGCATGTCATCATGAAGTGCGGCTCCCTCCAGTGAAGATATATTCTGTTCTAACTGTGAGAGCTTGCTGACACCGCTGATCACGCTGGTGACTTTGGCGCGGTTTGCACACCATTTCATGGAAAGTTCTAGAATACTAATACCATTCTCTGAAGCGATTTCTGTCAGCTTTTCAACAGCTGCAAAATTCTCATCTGACCAGTAGCGTTTATAATAGGCTTCACTGTTTGCGAAACGGGTATTCTCTGCCGGGGCGCCTGGCTTATGTTTTCCGGCCAGAAGTCCGCCTGCGATAGGGTTGTATACTGCCATTCCAAGTTCATGCGCCTGCAAAAATGGAATGAGCTCCGTCTCTACGCCGCGCGTAATGAGGTTGTATACGTTCTGCGTGATGACCGGTGCGATGTATCCCCGCTTATCGCAGATAGCCAGCATATCGGCAATCTGCCAGGCGGCAAAATTACTGGCACCGATATAGCGGACCTTTCCAGACTTAACAAGGCCAGTCATTGTCTCCAGAGTTTCCTCAATCTTTGTTTCGTAATCTGGGGCGTGCATATAATAGAGGTCAATATAATCCGTATTCAGGCGCTTTAAGCTGGCATCCACAGCGGAGACAATATTCCGGCGCGAAAGGCCCCTGTCATTGGGATTTACGCCCATCTGGCCGTTAACTTTCGTAGCGAGAATGATTTTATCGCGCCGTCCTCTTAAGGCCTTGCCGACGATTCGTTCGCTTTCGCCCTGATTGTACACATTGGCAGTGTCCCAAAAGTTTACACCTTGACCGCAGGCATAATCCATGATGGCGAGACTGTCAGCTTCACTGGTCTGAGCGCCGAACATCATCGTGCCAAGGCTTAGTAATGAAACTTTAATACTTGTTCCGGGCAAATTGTTATATTGCATATAGATTCCTCCTTTCGGAATGAGGAGCCGCTATCATAAAGCAACTCCAAAATCTGGCTACTCTGCTGAATTTAAGCTGTACACTACACCGCCTTAAGCAAACAGCATAGGCAGTAGACAGGCTGCCATAGTCATCATGTTTCCCGTTTCCCCTAAAGTATTTTGATATGCTCATTGGTAATGCTTGTGATAATTATAAACCTTAATGTTAACTTTAAGTCAATCGTTGTTTGTTTAGAAAACCGTAAAATGAGAAGATTATGAGAAGGCTATGAAAAGAATGAAAGGACTAAAAAGTAAATTGACCCTAATAGCTTGTCCACATTGTGCAGATAGCCTTTGTGACACATTGGAATGCCAGTAGATCATGCCTATGCCTATCCAGCCAGTCAAGAGTCGAGTAGTATTTTGCTGTCGCAAAATCTTTACTCTTAACCCCTTGACTGGCTGGATTTGCTATGTCATTGCGCTGTCGATAACAGGGAACAGGATTAAGCTCTGTCCCCGCCGTCGTTCTGTCGCTTCAAATACCCTTGTCTGTTTTTGAAACTTATCATTCAATCAAAGGGAATGGCTGGTCGTTAAGGCGCCGCCATAAGCAGTTTGACACTAAGCGATGCGTTTGCAGCGGCTGCCAGTAATAAGTCCCTGGGAATTTAAAAAGGAGAAGATAATTTTAATAAGTTATTTAAATTAAGTATCATGATAAGAAATTTCAAGGGTCAAAACAATGCTTTCGGAAGCTTCAGCGAGTCAAAAGCATACTGGTTTGAACAAAGTGAAGGCCAGCATCTAAAAATGCTGGCCTGACTATAAAGGTTTATTACCATCGTCTTACCAACCGTTTACGGGTGATTGAGACTTTCACTATTAATAAATAAGGGTATATTTCTTCCATTTGACTTTTTTACTGAATAAACAGGCCTCCTGAATAGAAGAAAGGAAAGCTTTACGCCTGAGTGCCACCGATGGTTATAAATCCCAGACTGTACTGCTGGGGTAATGGAACCATTAAAAATTAAGCATACCTAATAATCATTATCAAAGGCTTACATTCGTGAAGATTTGGTATATCCAAATGGTGACTCTAGCGCTGCCATTGGAAGCGAAAAGGTCTATTTCGTGCAAGGACCATAAGCCGGTAACTGGATTCTGCTGCCGTAGCCAGGTTCTATGCATTTCCCTGGACGAATTGAACACGATGGTGTCAATATCTAAGCTAGCTGAAAGCGTAAAGTTATCTCTGGTAAACGCATCAACTCCGGTTGTGTCAAATTGGCTGGAACGTTTCAAATCTATTAGTACAGGTACAGTGGCTGGTATTAAAAATAACGTCAACTGAGTGGCAGTGCTAAATTGTAAATGATAAATGACATTCCCCACCGGCACATCAATAAAGCTGCCGGAAGCGGAGAGATCGGCATTAAAAAACGCGGTTGGAATGGCACCGCTGGCTCCTGTTGGCCCAGTAGGTCCAGTAGGTCCAGTCGGTCCAACAGGTCCCTCAATTCCTTGTGGTCCCTGAGGTCCTTCTGATCCCTGAGGCCCAGTAGGTCCAATAACTCCTTGAGCGCCTGTAGAGCCAGTAGGCCCAGTAGGTCCAGTAGATCCAGTCGGCCCAGTAGGTCCAGTGGGTCCAACAGATCCTTCAATTCCTTGTGGACCCTGAGGTCCTTGAGGTCCAGTCGGTCCAATCGGTCCCTGGGCACCAGTAGTACCGGTAGAGCCAGTCGGTCCGGTAGGTCCAGTAGGTCCTTGGGCACCAGTCGGTCCGGTAGGTCCAACAGGTCCTTCGATACCTTGTGGTCCCAGAGGTCCCTGAGGTCCAGTTGGTCCGGTAGGTCCCTGGGCACCAGTAGCGCCGGTAGAGCCAGTAGGCCCGGTAGGTCCTTGGGCCCCTGTAGCACCAGTGGGTCCGGTAGGTCCAACAGGTCCTTCAATACCTTGTGGTCCCTGAGGTCCTTGTGGTCCAGTAGGGCCAGTCGGTCCCTGGGCACCAGTAGCGCCGGTAGAGCCAGTAGGCCCGGTAGGTCCTTGGGCCCCTGTAGCACCAGTAGGCCCGGTAGGTCCTTGAGCCCCTGTAGCACCAGTGGGTCCGGTAGGTCCCTGGGCACCAGTAGCGCCGGTAGAGCCAGTAGGTCCAGTAGGCCCGGTAGATCCTTGGGCCCCTGTAGCACCAGTAGGTCCGGTAGGTCCAACAGGTCCTTCAATACCTTGTGGTCCCTGAGGTCCCTGTGGTCCAGTAGGTCCAGTCGGTCCCTGGGCACCAGTAGCGCCGGTAGAGCCAGTAGGCCCGGTAGGTCCTTGGGCACCGGTAACGCCAGTAGGTCCAGTAGGCCCGGTAGGTCCTTGGGCCCCTGTAGAACCAGTGGGTCCGGTAGGTCCAACAGGTCCTTCAATACCTTGTGGTCCCTGAGGTCCCTGTGGTCCAGTAGGTCCAGTCGGTCCCTGGGCACCAGTAGCGCCGGTAGAGCCAGTAGAGCCAGTAGGCCCAGTAGGCCCGGTAGGTCCGGTAGATCCAGTAGGTCCAGTAGGTCCAACAGATCCTTCAATACCCTGTGGTCCCTGAGGCCCCTGAGGTCCAGTCGGTCCAATAGGTCCTTGGACACCAGTCGGTCCAGTCGGTCCAGTCGGCCCCTGAGCGCCGGTAGCCCCGGTCGGTCCAGTCGGCCCCTGAGATCCAGTAGCTCCGGTCGGTCCAGTCGGCCCCTGAGCGCCAGTAGCCCCGGTCGGTCCAGTCGGCCCCTGAGGTCCAGTCGCGCCAGTCGGCCCCTGGGCGCCGGTAGCCCCGGTCGGTCCAGTAGGTCCCTGGGCGCCGGTAGAGCCAGTCGGTCCAGTAGGTCCCTGGGCGCCGGTAGAGCCAGTAGGTCCAGTAGGTCCAGTCGTGCCAGTCGGTCCAGTCGGCCCCTGAGGTCCAGTAGGTCCCTGGGCGCCGGTAGCCCCGGTCGGTCCAGTAGGTCCCTGGGCGCCGGTAGAGCCAGTAGGTCCAGTCGGTCCCTGAGCGCCGGTAGCGCCAGTAGGTCCAGTAGGTCCCTGGGCACCGGTAGCGCCAGTAGGTCCAGTAGGTCCCTGAGGTCCAGTCGCGCCAGTAGGTCCAGTCGGCCCCTGAGGTCCAGTAGGTCCCTGGGCGCCGGTAGCCCCGGTCGGTCCAGTAGGTCCCTGGGCGCCGGTAGAGCCAGTAGGTCCAGTAGGTCCAGTAGGTCCAGTCGGCCCCTGAGCGCCGGTAGCCCCGGTCGGTCCAGTCGGCCCCTGAGGTCCAGTCGGTCCAGTAGGTCCCTGGGCGCCGGTAGCCCCGGTCGGTCCAGTAGGTCCCTGGGCGCCGGTAGCGCCAGTAGGTCCAGTAGGTCCCTGGGCACCGGTAGCGCCAGTCGGTCCAGTAGGTCCCTGAGGTCCAGTCGCGCCAGTAGGTCCAGTCGATCCCTGGGCGCCAGTAGCGCCGGTCGGTCCAGTGGGTCCCTGAGCGCCGGTCGGTCCAGTCGGTCCAGTAGGTCCCTGAGGTCCAGTCACGCCAGTCGGCCCAGTAGGTCCCTGGGCGCCAGTAGCGCCGGTCGGTCCAGTGGGTCCCTGAGCGCCGGTCGGTCCAGTCGGTCCAGTAGGTCCCTGAGGTCCAGTCACGCCAGTCGGCCCAGTAGGTCCCTGGGCGCCGGTAGCGCCAGTCGGTCCAGTAGGTCCCTGAGGTCCAGTCGCACCAGTCGGTCCAGTGGGTCCCTGAGCGCCGGTAGCGCCAGTCGGTCCAGTGGGTCCCTGAGGCCCAGTCGGTCCAGTAGGTCCCTGGGCGCCGGTAGCGCCAGTCGGTCCAGTCGGTCCCTGAGCGCCGGTAGCGCCGGTCGGTCCAGTCGGTCCCTGAGGTCCAGTAGCGCCAGTAGGTCCCTGGGCGCCAGTAGCGCCGGTCGGTCCAGTCGGTCCCTGAGCGCCGGTAGCGCCAGTCGGTCCAGTCGGTCCCTGGGCGCCAGTAGCGCCGGTCGGTCCAGTCGGTCCCTGAGCGCCGGTAGCGCCAGTCGGTCCAGTCGGTCCCTGGGCGCCAGTAGCGCCGGTCGGTCCAGTCGGTCCCTGAGCGCCGGTAGCGCCGGTCGGTCCAGTCGGTCCCTGAGCGCCGGTAGCCCCGGTCGGTCCAGTCGGCCCAGTAGGTCCAGTTGATCCGGTAGGCCCAGTGGGTCCAGTTAGTCCCTGTAAACCTCTAGGTCCAGTCGGTCCGGTAGGCCCAGTCGGTCCAGTCGGTCCAGTAGGCCCCTGTAAACCTCTAGGTCCAGTAGGTCCAGTAGGTCCAGTGGGTCCGGTGGGACCCTGCGGTCCTCTAGGTCCAGTCGGTCCGGTAGGCCCAGTTGGTCCAGTAGGCCCTGTCGGTCCCTGGGGGCATTTAGGTCTGCAACAACAGCATCTATCAAAACAACAAAAATCGTCGTTATTTCTACAGTTATTCATTATATCTCCCTTCTGTTAAGGTGTGATTTGCGAGTTCTAACTTAAAACCTTCTTTAACAAGGTTAAAATCATAATATAAAGGGTTTTTCACCGCTTTATAATGTATCATATGTGTTGAAAGACAAGTTTGTCAGACTAAAGACCTTTCATCATAAACTCAGGAGTAATTCAGCTAACGGACAAAGGTTTATGTCTTCTGTTAATTAAGTAAACCCAAATTGGTTAAGTCGGGAATATATGAAGAATACATTTCTATCATCGTTTTTTTGTTAAATGTTTGATATCTTAGTGAACTAATTGGAATCTATTTTTTCTGTGAAATGTGGACAGAAGTGTCTTCCCGAGATTTGATATGACTGATCAGGAGTCTTGCAGATAAGAGCCATTCTACAGTGGCAAATAGTAAAGGGCGCATTTTAACCTCCCATACCCATGTGACAGATGGGACGATTCGCCGCGGAATCACCTTCATCGAGCACACATGATGATGGATGTTGAATGCATTGAAATGATTGTGAAGCATGGAGTTTATTTGGTACCCACGATTATTGCAGCAACCAAAATCATCGAGATGGGATCAGCTGTCGGACTTACTAAGGAGACTGTGGAAAAAGCAATGATGTGCGTAGAGCACCATGGAGAGGATAAAAAGTGCCGGAAGGCAGGTGTGAAGATTGTTGTTGGCACGGATGCAGTTGCTGCAGAAGTAAGCCCATGGTATGATATTACAAGCATATAGAAGATTTGTTATGAAAGAGGGAAATGTATATAAATATGAGCCGTAAGAGCAGATTCAATAATGGTTTCATTTGCCGGTTATCTGACTTCATGCACGGTGACCCTATCAACTGCAAGGGATAATCTTTATAAGAGGAATATTCGCATGAATTTAAAAGAATTCTTTGAAACGATTTTAATGAGTTTTAACATGGGTAAAATGGTTTCGGAACCTGAAAAGGTTACAGGTGGTCTTACACATAAGATGTACAAAATTAGCACTGATAAGGGAAACTATATCATCAAATTATTAAATCCTAACATTATGAGCAGAGCTACCGCTATGAATAACTATAATCAAGCGGATATTATTGAAGAAAAATTAAAACAAAATAATGTTCCGGCAATATACTCTTTGATTTATAACAAAAAGAAAATGCAGGAATTAAACGGACAATATTTTTATGTATATAATTGGTATGATGGAAAATCATTAAAAAATAATGAGATAAAAGAAGTTAATTGTAATAAAATAGGAGAAGCTTTAGCCAAAATCCACAATATCGATTTAAAGAATAATGAATTCATAAGGAATGAAATCCATGTGGATTTTAATAAATATATTGAGTTAGCAAAGAAAGCAAATTCACCAATCTATGATTTGCTGCAAGATAAAGTTGAAATTTTAAATGCAAGTATGAATTGTGGTAATAAGGCAATAAAAAGTATGCCTAAGGTATTGAGTATCTGTCACAATGATATGGATAGTAAAAATGTATTATGGATAAAAGACGATTATAAAATAATTGATTTAGAGTGCCTGGGATATTCTAATCCATATTTAGAATTGTTTGAGCTTGCATTATGCTGGTCTGGTTATGAAAAATGTAATATCTATTACGATTTGTTTAATTCCTTTTTCAATTCTTATTTTAGGAATACAACACTAGATACCAATATTGATTGGGAAACTGTTTATTATTGTAATTTTGGAAGACTTGAATGGTTAGAATTTAATATAAAAAGGGCATTAATGATTGAATGCGACACAAAAGAAGAACAGGACTTAGGAATAAACGAAGTAAAAGAGACTATAGAACATGTTGTTTATTATGCAAAGGCAAGAGCTGAAATTCTAAACAATATTAACCAGTATAAAAGTAAAAACATAAAAAGCAGATAGGCTTACATCGAAAAAGCAAGGATATGGAATCCTTGCTTTTTCAATAGGAAGTTATTTTATTACATAAGTTAAATGGAGCAGCATGTCCTCGAGCACCAGCAGCATCTTCCTAATTAATGATAGATTTTCTTCTCTTCATAAATAGGTTCGCAGGTCAGATTTACACCCAATTTCTTAAACACCTTAACATCCACATCGGAAAGCAGTACCGAAGTATGGGCGTCACACCCCTTTAATTTCGGAAGCTGTTCCAGGGCAATCTGAGCATTGGGATCGGTTGCAGCACTGGCGGACAACGCAATTAGAACCTCATCCGTATGAAGTCTGGGATTTTTGCTGCCCAGATAGTTGATCTTTAATTTCTGAATCGGTTCAATGGCAGATGGAGAAATTAGATGGATGTCATGAGGAATATCTCCTAAAACCTTGACTGTATTTAACAGGAGAGCAGCAGATGCACCTAATAAGTTGGTCGTTTTTCCTGTGACAATGGTTCCGTCCTCTAATTCAAGGGCAGCAGCCGGAGAGCCTTTTACTTCGGCCAGCTTGTTGGCAGCATTCACAACCTTTCTCATGTCAGCAGTTATTTTTGCCTGCTTCATAAGAAGCTCGATTTTATAGACCTCATCTTTGGAACCCATATCCCTTGCTAGACGGGAAAGGGCCTGGTAATAACGCCTGATGATTTCCTGCATGGAAGCTTCCCTGCATACTTCATCATCCACCATGCAGAAGCCGACCATATTTACGCCCATGTCAGTGGGGGATTTATAAGGGCATTCTCCGTAGATTCCCTCAAAGATAGCACTTAGTACCGGAAAGATCTCTACATCACGGTTGTAATTAACGGTGGTCTTTCCATAGGCCTCCAGATGAAAAGGATCGATCATATTAACATCGTTTAAGTCTGCGGTAGCAGCCTCGTAGGCCAAGTTTACCGGATGCTTTAAGGAGATATTCCAGATGGGGAATGTCTCAAATTTCGCATATCCTGCCTTGATTCCCCGCTTGTTCTCGTGGTAAAGCTGGGATAAGCAGGTTGCCATCTTTCCGCTTCCAGGTCCTGGTGCAGTAATAATAACAAGGGGCTTTGTTGTTTCTATATAATCATTCCTGCCATATCCTTCGTCGCTGACAATAAGAGAAACATTGCTTGGATAACCGTCAATGATATAGTGGCGGTATACTTTAATTCCCATTTTCTCCAACTTACTTTTAAATAAGTCAGCAGCCTTCTGGCCGGAATACTGTGTGATAACAACGCTTCCCACATATAGCCCTTTATCCGTAAAGGACTGGATCAGTCGTAAGACATCCACATCATAAGTGATGCCCAGATCATGGCGGATTTTATTCTTCTCAATATCCGCAGCGTTGATAGCGATCACGATTTCTGCCTGGTCTGACAGCTGCATCAGCATGCGGAGCTTGCTGTCAGGTTCAAACCCTGGGAGCACCCTGGAAGCGTGATAATCATCAAACAGCTTGCCGCCGAATTCCAGATAAAGCTTGTCGCCAAACTGGCTGATCCGTTCCCTGATGTGTTCTGACTGCATGGTTAAATACTTATTGTTATCAAATCCGAATTTCATTTGTCCCTCCATGATGTGTGCTTACAGTTCAGTCATGCAGAAACAATTGTGTAATTATTTCCAGAGGGCAGACGCCCAACATGAATAATTTGGCGGCAAATACATATACCTTTCGGAAATATGTTTTATCCGCCAAATTAGAAATGGCATGGTTGAACCATATCGCATACACGAACTTTTTGACCATAGTACTTATAAATTGTATCATACAAATTATGAAATTACCACGGATTTTTTCCTATCACCTTCTTTTTCCTGAAACCCTTTACAACCGGCCTCAAACGTGTTAAAACGTTGTAGTAAGAAGGAGGATGGAAATGTTTAAAATAGGAAGAAATGATGCATGTTGGTGCGGTAGCGGAAAAAAATACAAAAACTGCCATCTGCCCTTTGACCAAAAGCTTGAAAACTATGCGGTCATGGGAGATGAGGTTCCAGAGCACTATATGATAAAAACGCCGGCTCAGATTGAAGGAGTCCGCCGTGCAGGAATTGTAAACAACCAGATTCTTGATCTGGTGGATGAGATGATAAAGCCTGGCATCAGTACGGAAGATATTAATACACTGGTACACGAGAATACTATCAAAATGGGAGGAATCCCCGCTACCCTTAATTTTGAGGGGTATCCCAAAAGTGTGTGCATATCCATCAATGAGGTAGTATGCCACGGAATTCCGGATTCTAACCGGATCTTAAAGGATGGGGATATTGTCAATGTGGATGTGACCACCATTGTTGACGGTTTCTACGCCGATGCCTCCAGAATGTTCTGCATCGGAAATGTATCGGATGAAGCATTAAGACTTGTCCGTGTCACAAAGGAGAGTGTGGATCTGGCTGTGAAGGAAGCCAGGGCATGGGGCCATCTGGGAGATATCGGAGCAGCTATCTCGGAACATATCTATGCCAATGGCTTTACGGTAGTGCGGGAGATCGGCGGACACGGCGTGGGCGTGGATTTCCATGAGGAGCCATGGGTAAGCCACATCGGCACACGGGGAACCGACATGCTTCTTGTACCAGGGATGATATTTACCATTGAGCCAATGGTAAATGCCGGAAAAGCCGATGTAGTACAGGATGACACTGACGGTTGGACCATCTATACAAAGGATGGAAGCCTGTCTGCCCAGTGGGAATATACTGTTTTGATCACGGAAGAAGGAGCGGAGGTGCTTGCAAGATAAATGGAGAAAAAACGATGCTTTTGGGTGGATGAATCCTCGCCGGTTTATGTGAAATATCACGACGAAGAGTGGGGAGTTCCTGTTTATGATGATAAAAAGCTTTATGAGATGTTCCTTTTGGAAACCTTTCAGGCAGGTCTTTCCTGGATCACCATACTGAGAAAGAGAGAATTCTTCCGGGAAGCCTTTGATGGCTTTGATGTGGAAAAGGTGGCATGCTACGGTGAGGAGAAAATAAATAGCTTAATGGAGAATACCGGCATTATAAGGAACCGGAAAAAAATAGAAGCTGCAGTAAAGAATTCCCGCGCTTTTATGGAGATCCAGCGGGAGTTCGGCTCTTTTTCCGAGTATCTATGGGGATTCACAAACAAGGAAGTCATCATCAATCAGGATGACAACTTCCCGGTAAAAACGGAGCTTTCCGACCAGGTTTCGAAAGATTTAAAGAAGAGGGGAATGGCCTTTGTAGGTTCTGTTACCATCTATTCCTATCTTCAGGCAATTGGAGTGGTCAATGACCATGAGCTTTCCTGTTTCTGCCGGGAGAGCAGTCAGAACGGCTGAAAACAGAGGCAGATCATACAAAGGAAAAGTGGGGAATTATTTGGATAAAGAGTACATAGCTTATGAAATAAGAGGCTAAAAGAATAAGGCTGCATCCGGAAAATGTAATTTTTATTGGAAAATTTTACAAATTGTGGTAAAATGTTAAATATTTATTACATTCAACACCTGAAACCATAAAGAAAGTGAACAGGAGTATTATGAAAAGATGGCTTTTGGCAGTGATTGCATTCTCATTGGTAACCTCCGGATGCAGCAGGTACAAAGGAATTTCCGACCCCCCAGAGAAAGACAACAAAACAGAAGAATCTCAGCAGAGTACAGAGGAATCCGAGCAGAGCACAGAGGCAGAGGCTGGGAAGCTTCCTGTTGAAGTTTCCGCAAAACCGGGAAAGAAGCCGGTAAAGGTAAAGGGAATCTATATTTCCGGATATATGGCCGGCTCTGAAGGGCTCCAGAAAATATTGGACAAGATCCAGGGTACTGAGATTAATACGGTTGTCATTGATGTGAAGAATGATGACGGGCGGATTACCTTTGCCATGGCGGATGCACCTACGGTTAATGAGATCGGTGCCACAGAAAAGTACATCAAAGATATTGATAGTCTCATGGCTCAGTTAAAGGCCAGGGGGCTTTATACCATTGCCCGGGTGGTGGCGTTCAGGGATCCTTATCTGGCCGAGAAAAAGCCGGAATGGGCACTTAAGAACAAGGACGGAAGTTTACACCGGGATAACAAGGGACTGGCCTGGGTGAACCCTTACCGGACAGAGGTATGGGATTATCTGGTGGAGGTGGGAACCGAAGCTTCCAAGGTTGGATTTGATGAAGTCCAGTTTGACTACATCCGTTTTTCCACGGACAGCTCCATGAAGCAGGTGGTATTTGACGAAAAGGATACCAGGGGCCGTTCCAAAACAGATATTATTACGGAATTTATCCAGTATGCATATGACAAGCTGTCTTCCCGCCATGTTTTTGTTTCGGCAGATGTGTTTGGCACCATCATCGGAAGCAAGGTGGACGCAGAGGCAGTAGGGCAGATCTATCAGGAGATGGCATGCCACCTGGATTATATTTGTCCCATGATCTACCCTTCCCATTACGGTGACGGTAACTTTGGAATCGATCATCCGGATATGGAGCCATACCGTACCATACGAGCCGCTTTAAAGCTGTCCAGGCAGGATCTGGAAACTGCCAGAGTGGCTGGGAAGCATCAGGCCATTGTCCGTCCCTGGCTCCAGGATTTTACGGCTTCCTATCTGGAACACCATATTACTTACGGGGCTAAGGAAGTAAGAGCCCAGATCCAGGCGGTCTATGATGCAGGCTATGATGAGTGGATTCTTTGGAGTGCATCCAACCGGTATACCTGGGATGGTTTCTTAAGCCGGGAGGCGGCGAAGGAGGAGGCAGAGAAGCTTGCCAGAATAAGAGAAACGGAAGCGACCTCTTCCATATCAGCTGAGGTATCAACAGAAGTAACAACTAAGGTATCAACAGAAGCTCCAACTGAGGCACAGACGGTAGGTAAAGAAGAGAGAACAGAAAAGAGCCTGGAAGGAAGCACAGCAGCAGAGACGGAACAGGAGACGAAGAAGGAAAATAAAAAGAAAACCAGACCCAAGCCCGATGTTGTCATTGTGACCACAGGCGGCTTAAGGGATTAGGAAGTGAGGAAAGCCATGGACAGAGCACCCAGACCAGGAGATTTTTACCGGCATTTTAAAGACAAGATGTACCAGGTGATAACCGTTGCGGTTCATTCCGAAACAGGAGAAGAGTTGGTTGTTTATCAGGCGTTATATGGATCCTTTGGAACATATGCCCGTCCGTTGTCCATGTTTATCAGTGAGGTGGACCATGAAAAGTATCCGGATGTAAAGCAGAAATACAGGTTTGAACGGGTGGACACCGGTTCTGAACAGCCTGTAGCGGAAGCCAGTCTCCAAAGTGTGGAGAGTTTGCCCCCGGATGATTGCCATCATGAAAATAAAAATCTCCTTGCATTTCTTGATGCCGGGACGTATCATGAGAAGTTGGAGGTTCTTGAGAATCGGAAGGACCATTTTTCTGCGGAAGAGCTTTTGGCAATCTGCGAGATTATGGAGATCGGAAGGCCGGATTCAGAACCTGAGGAGAAATATTATGCAGTGAAAAGGTATCTGGAGCTGCAGAATAAATACGAGGGATCAAGATTGAGGTGATTTGTTTCAGTGGACCACAGGTCATTTAATATAGAAGAAGAATTAAAAAAACTGCCGTCCCAGCCTGGCGTGTATATCATGCACGACAAGCGGGACGAAATCATCTATGTGGGAAAAGCCATCAGCTTAAAAAAAAGGGTCAGGCAGTACTTTCAGAGCAGCAGAAATAAAACGGCAAAAATCGAACAAATGGTGTCGAGGATCGCCCGGTTTGAATACATTATAACAGACTCTGAGCTGGAAGCCCTCGTGCTGGAATGCAATCTCATTAAGGAACATCGTCCCCGTTACAATACCATGCTAAAGGATGATAAGACCTATCCCTATATCAAGGTAACGGTTTACGAGGACTATCCCAGGATCTTATTTTCCAGGGATATGAAAAAAGATAAAAGCAAGTATTTCGGACCATATACAAGCGCCGGAGCGGTAAAGGATACCATTGAGCTGATCCATAAGCTTTATCAGATAAGAACCTGCAACCGGAATCTGCCAAGAGACATCGGGAAGGAACGTCCCTGCTTGAATTACCATATCAAGCAGTGTTCGGCCCCGTGCCAGGATTATATCAGCAAGGAAGATTACTGGAAATCCATAAACCGTGCCCTGGACTTTTTAGGCGGAAAATATGGACCTGTAATTAAGATGCTGGAAGAGAAGATGCAGGCGGCATCGGAAGAAATGGATTATGAAAAGGCCATTGAGTACCGGGATCTGTTAAACAGTGTAAAGCAGATCTCCCAGAAGCAGAAGATCACGGACAGCGGCATGGAAGACCGGGATATCATTGCTATAGCAAAGGATGAAAAGGATGCCGTGGTTCAGGTATTCTTTGTCCGGGAAGGCAGGCTTATCGGCCGGGAGCATTTCCATGTAAGTATCGCAACGGCAGAGGATAACAAGCAGATCCTGACCAGTTTTGTCAAACAGTTTTATGCAGGAACTCCTTTTGTTCCAAAAGAGCTGTGGGTGCAGACCGATCTTGAGGATGAAAGCGTCATAGGGGAATGGCTTTCTGCAAAGCGCGGTCAGAAGGTCAGAATCGTAGTTCCCCGGAAAGGCCAGAAGGAACGCCTGGTGGAACTGGCGGAGAAAAATGCCGCACTGGTTCTTTCTCAGGATAAGGAAAAGATAAAGCGGGAAGAGCTTCGTACCATCGGCGCCATGAATGAGGTAGGCGGCTGGCTCGGCCTTTCCGGCATTAAGCGGATCGAGGCATTTGATATTTCCAACATAAGCGGCTTTGAGTCTGTAGGCTCCATGATTGTCTATGAAAATGGAAGACCCAAGAGAAATGATTACAGGAAGTTTAAGATCAAATGGGTCAAGGGTGCCAATGATTATGCTTCCATGAATGAGGTGCTCACAAGAAGATTTTCTCATGGCCTTAAGGAAGCGGAAAGCTTAAAAGAAAAGGGCGTGGATGAGGAGCTTGGAAGCTTTACCCGTTTCCCGGACTTAATCATGATGGATGGAGGACGGGGGCAGGTAAACATTGCCCTGGAGGTTTTAAAGGAACTGGATATTTCCATTCCTGTCTGCGGTATGGTAAAGGATGACAATCACAGGACAAGAGGGCTTTACTATAATAACGTGGAAATTCCCATTGACAGGCATTCCGAAGGATTTAAGCTGGTCACCAGGATCCAGGATGAAGCACACCGGTTTGCCATCGAATACCATAGAAGTTTAAGAAGCAAGGGACAGGTAAAATCCATTCTTGACGATATTCCTGGCATAGGCCCCAATAGGAGAAAGGCGCTGATGCGCCGGTTTAAAGGGCTGGAAGCCATAAAGGAAGCGACCGTGGAGGAGCTTTCCGAAGTACCGGGTATGAATGCTCTGGCAGCGAAAAGCGTTTACGAGTTCTTCCACATATAGCTTTTCAAATGACGAAATCTGTGTTAGTATGAAAAAAACAGATGGAAAAGAGGAGCGCCATGCATGGAGTAGCTATTACTGATTTGATAAAGAAGATGAATTTCCGGAACATGACTCCGGAGATTGACGCGGAAAAAATTGTGATCAGCCATCCGGATGTCAATCGTCCGGCTTTACAGTTAGCCGGATTTTACGACCATTTTGACAACGAGCGGGTGCAGATCATCGGTTATGTGGAACAGGAATACATTCATCAGATGGAACATGACAGAAAGCTTGAGATGTACGACAAGCTTTTATCCAGCCAGATTCCGTGCCTGGTATACAGCCGGAGCCAGAGTCCGGACGAAGATATGCTGGCGTTTTGCAACCATTACGGCGTGCCATGCCTTGTATCAGATAAAACCACTTCCGATCTTATGGCGGAGATCATCCGCTGGCTTAAAGTGAAGCTTGCACCCTGTATCAGCATTCACGGGGTTTTGGTTGACGTATTCGGCGAAGGCGTGCTGATCATGGGAGAAAGCGGCATTGGAAAAAGCGAGGCGGCTCTGGAACTGATCAAACGAGGTCACCGTCTTGTAACCGATGATGTGGTGGAAATCCGCAAGGTTAGCGATGAGACGCTGATTGGAACCGCACCGGAGATTACCAGGCATTTTATTGAATTAAGGGGCATCGGCATCATTGATGTCAAGACGCTGTTCGGCGTGGAAAGTGTAAAGGATACTCAGGCCATAGATATGGTGATCAAACTGGAGGACTGGGATAGAGATAAGGAATACGACAGAATGGGAATCGAGGACCAGTATACGGAATTCCTTGGAAACCGGGTGGTATGTCATTCCATTCCGGTGCGTCCGGGACGTAATCTGGCCATTATTGTTGAATCTGCTGCCGTCAATTACAGACAAAAGAAGATGGGGTACAACGCGGCTCAGGAATTATATAACCGCGTTCAGGCAAACCTTTCAAGAAAACAGGATGATTGAGGTGTCTGATGACTGGATTTTATGAAAAACTTCTTGGTGCAGCTGATAAAGACCATATAAAAGTTGGGGAAGAGATGCGAAAGCATACCTCATTCCGGGTGGGGGGGCCTGCCGCCTGCTTTGTGATTCCGGCAGATGAGAAAGAGCTTGCTGCTGTTATGGCTCTTTGCCGTCGGGAAGAGGTGCCTTTTTTCATACTTGGCAATGGAAGCAATCTTCTGGTTGGAGATGAAGGCTATGATGGAGTGGTCATTTCCATGGACCGCTTAAACCACTGCCAGGTGGATAAAGAGACAGGGGTTTTAAAAGCTGGAGCCGGAGCACCGCTTGCCCGGATTGCACTGGAAGCATATAGGGCGACCTTAACCGGTTTTGAATTTGCAGCCGGGATACCGGGCACCCTAGGTGGAGCTGTGGTGATGAACGCCGGAGCTTATGGTTCGGAGATGAAGGAGGTTCTCCGGTCTGTTAGAGTATTGACACCGGAGGGAGAAGTAAGGGAGCTGCCTGCTGACCAGCTTTCTTTAGGATACCGAGCCAGCTGCATTATACCAAAGCAATATGTTGTGTTGGAAGCCAAGATCCGGTTAAGGGATGGAGATGAGGTTTCAATTAAAAACCGGATGGATGAACTGGCCCGCAGGAGAAAGGAAAAACAACCTTTGGAATATCCAAGTGCGGGAAGCACCTTTAAGAGACCGGAAGGGCATTTTGCCGGCAAGCTCATAGAGGAGGCCGGATTAAGAGGTTTTTCCCTGGGCGGCGCTCAGGTTTCGGAGAAGCACTGCGGTTTTGTCATTAACAAAGACGGCGCAACTGCAGCTGATATCAGAAACCTGTGTGAAGAGGTGAAAAAAAGGGTATTAAAAAATTCCGGAGTAGCTCTTGAGATGGAGGTAAAGACACTGGGGAAGTTTTAACGGTGCAAAGGAGAACAACGTGAGGCTTGTAATTGTAACAGGCATGTCAGGCGCAGGAAAGACCCAGGCGCTTAAGATGCTGGAGGATATGGGATTTTATTGCGTGGATAATCTTCCCATTCCCCTGATTGAAACGTTCGCAGAGCTGACCCTGAGCAATCAGGGAGGGATCCGGAACGCAGCTATGGGGATTGATATCCGAAGTGGAGAGGATTTATCGGTTTTAAACAGGATTTTTGATGATTGGTCAAGAAAACGGGTACCCTTTGAAATTCTCTTCCTTGATGCAGGTGACGAAACACTGATTAAGCGCTATAAGGAAACCAGGAGAGCCCATCCCCTGGCGGCTGGCGGAAGGATCGACAGCGGGATTGAAAAAGAACGGGTAAAGCTGGGGTTTTTAAAGGAAGAAGCGGATTTTATCATCGATACCAGCCGGCTTCTTACAAAGGAACTCAGGCAGGAGCTGGAAAAAATATTTGTGAACCGGGAATCCTACCGGAATTTATATATCACGATCCTTTCTTTTGGATTCAAGTATGGGATTCCGTCGGATGCGGATCTGGTATTTGATGTAAGGTTTTTGCCAAATCCCTACTATGCAGAAGATCTGCGGCCTAAAACCGGAGAAGAAAAAGAAGTGCGGGACTATGTGATGCAGCATGGGACCGCTGCCCTGTTTTTAGACAAGCTTAACGATATGCTGGAATTTCTGATTCCCAATTATGTACTGGAGGGAAAGAACCAGCTGGTAATTGCCATCGGATGTACAGGCGGCAAGCACCGGTCGGTCACCATTGCCAGGTCTGTTTATGACAGGTTTAAGTCCAGGGAGGAATTTGGGATTAAGATCGAACACCGGGACATCGATAAGGATAATATACGGAAAAGGATGGTCTAGCCATGTCATTTTCTTCCAAGTTAAAAGAAGAGCTTTCCAGACAGATCAGTCCGGCAAGGCATTGCCAGATTGCTGAGATGGCTGCGATCATAAGCCTTTGCGGAAAAATAATCATATCGGAAGACGACCGCTATACGATTAAAATTAATACGGAAAATGTGGCAGTTGCAAGAAAGTACTTTACATTATTGAAAAAAACATTTAATATAAGTACTGATGTGTCCATTAGAAGAAATGCTTATTTAAATAAAAACCGTACCTATACGGTGACAATCCGGGAACATGAGGAGGCGATCCGTGTTTTACATGCCACAAAGCTTCTTGATGAAAACGGAGAAATAGGGGAAAACTTAAATCTTGTAAGGAATGTTGTCATTCAGCAGTCCTGCTGCAGGAGGGCATTTATCCGTGGTGCATTTCTCTCTTCCGGATCCATAAGTGATCCTGAGAAATTCTACCACTTTGAAATCGTATGTGCAACAGAAGAAAAAGCACAGCAGCTAAAGTCCATTATCGCGACCTTTGACCTTGAGGCAAAGATCGTTAAGAGGAAACGCTATTTTGTGGTTTATATAAAAGAAGGAAACCAGATCGTAGATATTCTGAATGTTATGGAAGCTCCGGTGGCCTTAATGGAACTGGAAAACATCAGGATCTTAAAGGACATGCGCAACAGTGTGAACCGACAGGTCAACTGCGAGACTGCCAATATTAATAAAACGGTATCAGCTGCGGTAAAGCAGATAGAAGATATAACATATATCAGAGATACAATCGGACTTGATAATCTTCCGGACAATTTAAGCGAAATTGCCAGGGAACGGTTGGAGAGGCCGGAAGCAACATTAAAAGAGCTTGGAGAAGCTCTGGACCCTCCTGTAGGCAAATCAGGAGTGAACCACCGACTTAGAAAGCTTGGCGACCTGGCAGGGCGGCTGCGCGGGACAGGCATTAGCAGCGGAATGGAATAATCCGTTCATAGGATTGAGGAGGATAATTATGGTAAGAAAAACAGTCACCGTTGAACTTGCATCAGGCTTAGAGGCAAGACCAGTTGCTATGCTGGTTCAGGTTGCAAGCCAGTATGAAAGCAACATTTATGTTGAAATCGAATCCAAGAGAGTAAATGCAAAGAGTATTATGGGCATGATGACTCTGGGACTTGCAGCGGGAGAACAGATTACGATCACTGCGGACGGTACGGATGAGGAACAGGCGGTTGCCGAAATCGAAAAATACTTAAGCAATCACGAGTAATATTTAAAGAATACTGTATGTTCCAGGCGGAGGCTCTGATATTGGAGGCTCCGCCTCTTGTGCGTGCGTTACAATTCAGATATAATCTGGTACAAAAGGTTTTCCGGCATGTTTCTTTATGGTATACTATTTACAAAAGCAATGAGCAGTGTGAAACAGGACTCTCAGGCTTTCACTGCGGCCTTATACATACATAGGTAAAGAAGAAGGGAGGCACAAATGGCATTTACACATTTACACGTCCATACGGAATACAGTCTGTTGGACGGCTCCTGTAAGATAAAAGAGCTTGTGGCCAGGGCAAAGGAGCTTGGAATGGACAGCATGGCCATCACTGATCATGGGGTGATGTATGGCGTCATTGATTTTTACAGGGCGGCCAGAGAGGTGGGAATCAAGCCCATCATCGGGTGTGAGGTATATGTGACCTCTGGATCAAGGTTTGACAGGGAAACCGTGGGCGGGGAGGACCGTTACTATCATCTGGTCTTATTGGCGGAGAATAACCAGGGCTACCAGAACTTAATGAAGATTGTCTCAAAGGGCTTTGTAGATGGATTTTACTATAAACCAAGAGTGGATTATGAGATTTTAAAGGAATACAGTGAAGGGATCATTGCATTAAGTGCCTGTCTGGCAGGAGAGGTACAGAGGCTGGTCGGCCGCGGACAGTATGAGAAGGGAAGGGAAGCGGCCCTTCGCTATCAGGAAATATTCGGGAAGGGGAATTTCTTTCTGGAGCTTCAGGATCACGGAATACCGGCTCAGAATACGGTAAACCAGAACCTTTTACGGATGAGTCAGGAAACCGGGATCGATTTGGTGGCCACCAATGATATCCACTATACCTATGCAGAGGATGCCACACCTCATGATATCCTGCTGTGTATTCAGACCGGAAAAAAGGTGGCGGATGAGAACCGCATGCGCTACGAGGGGGGCCAATATTACTGCAAATCCGAAGAGGAGATGCGTACGCTCTTCTCCTATGCAGGAGAAGCCATTGACAACACTTACAAGATTGCAGAGCGCTGTAACGTAGAGATTGAGTTCGGCGTAACCAAACTGCCAAAGTACGATGTGCCGGATGGGTATGATTCCTGGTCCTATTTAAACAAGCTATGCCTGGAGGGCTTTGAGCGCCATTATCCCCAGGATGACGGGGAACTAAAGGAAAGGCTTGATTATGAGCTGGATGTCATTCATACCATGGGGTACGTGGATTATTTCCTGATCGTATGGGATTTCATTCATTACGCCAGGTCCCAGGATATTATCGTGGGGCCGGGACGGGGATCCGCAGCTGGGAGCATCGTGTCCTACTGTTTGGGGATCACGAACATCGACCCTATCCGCTATAACCTTCTGTTTGAGCGTTTCTTGAATCCGGAGCGAATTTCCATGCCTGATATTGACGTGGATTTCTGCTTTGAACGGCGTCAGGAAGTTATCGACTATGTGGTCCGGAAGTATGGAAAGGACCAGGTGGTCCAGATCGTGACCTTTGGTACCCTGGCGGCCAAGGGTGTGGTAAGGGATGTAGGAAGGGTGCTGGACATGCCCTACGCCCGTTGCGACACCATAGCAAAGATGATCCCGGGAGACCTTGGCATGACCCTTGAAAAGGCTTTAAAGCAAAGCCCTGACTTAAGAAATGCATACGAGGAAGATCCTGAGGTCAAATACCTCATTGACATGTCTATGCGTCTGGAAGGCCTGCCCAGGCACACGTCCATGCATGCTGCCGGAGTTGTGATCAGCCGGACTTCTGTGGATGAATATGTTCCTCTTTCCAGAGCAGCCGACGGAACCATTACCACACAGTTTACCATGACGACTCTGGAAGAACTGGGGCTTTTAAAAATGGACTTCCTTGGGCTGCGCACTCTGACCGTTATTCAGAATGCGGTAAAGGGCATAGAGAAAAACAGGCAATTATCCATTGATATGGACCGGATCAATTATAATGACAAGGCAGTGCTGGATTCCATTGGTACCGGAAAGGACGATGGAGTGTTCCAGCTGGAAAGTTCCGGTATGAAGAGCTTTATGAAGGAGCTGAAACCGGGAAGCCTGGAAGATATTATTGCCGGAATATCCCTTTACCGCCCAGGTCCTATGGACTTTATTCCAAAGTATTTAAAGGGGAAGAACGACTTAAGCTCCATAACCTATGAATGCACCCAGTTAGAGCCCATCTTAGGTCCTACTTATGGCTGTATCGTATACCAGGAGCAGGTAATGCAGATCGTAAGGGACCTTGCCGGATATACCATGGGCCGCAGCGACTTAGTGCGAAGAGCCATGTCAAAGAAGAAGACTTCTGTCATGGAAAAGGAACGGCAGAATTTTGTTTATGGGAATCCAGAAGAGGAAGTAACCGGGTGTATCTCCAATGGAATCGATGAAAAGACGGCAAATCAAATCTATGACGAGATGATCGATTTTGCCAAATACGCCTTTAATAAGTCCCATGCGGCAGCTTATGCGGTGGTATCTTATCAGACCGCCTTTTTAAAATATTATTATCCCCAGGAATTTATGGCAGCACTTCTTACTTCGGTCATGGATAACGTAACAAAAGTATCCGAATATATATTAAGCTGCAGACAGATGGGAATCTCCATTCTTCCGCCGGATATTAACGAGGGAGAAAGCGGGTTTTCCGTTTCAGGAGGATCCATCCGCTACGGCTTGTCGGCCATTAAGAGCGTAGGAAAGTCCGTGGTAGAGCAGATCGTTGCGGAACGGGAACAAAATGGAATATTTCACGATATGGAAGATTTTATTGACCGGATGAGCAATAAAGAGGTCAATAAAAGGACTCTGGAAAATTTCATAAAATCCGGATCATTGGATACTCTTCCAGGTACAAGAAAGCAGAAGCTTTTGATTGCACCGGAGCTTTTGGAGCATAAAGCCAAGGAACGGAAAAATACCATGGAAGGCCAGATGACTCTGTTTGATATTGCAGGGGAAGAAGAAAAGAGCCATTTTCAGATTACGTTCCCTGATGTGGGAGAATTCATAAAGGAAGATCTTCTGGCATTTGAGAAGGAGACTCTTGGCATTTATTTAAGCGGTCATCCCATGGAAGCTTACGAAACCACCTGGAGAAATAATATTACCGCAACCACCATAGATTTTGTTGTGGACGAGGAAACTGGAGATGCCGGTGTTTCCGACGGTTCTTACGTGACCATCGGAGGTATGATTACAGGAAAGACAGTAAAAACTACTAGAAACAACAAAATGATGGCATTTCTTATCCTGGAGGATCTGGCAGGATCCGTGGAAGTAATCGTGTTCCCCAAGGATTATGAGAGCAAGAGGGAGCTTTTTGTGGAAGACTCCAAGGTCTTCATACAAGGCAGGGTATCCGTGGGAGAGGATCCGGTGGGAAAACTGATCTGTGAGCGGGTAACTCCATTTTCAGCTCTGCCAAAGGAACTGTGGCTGAAATTCCCTGATAAGGAATCCTATATGGTGGTAGAACGGGAAATCTTAAATGACCTAAAGGAATCAGAGGGCGATGATTCAGTCATCATCTATCTGGAAAAAGAACGGGCCAGAAAGGTTCTGCCGGCCAACCGGAACGTGAACGCGGGAGATGGACTCCTGGATGCTCTGGTTAAAAAACTTGGTGAAAAAAATGTCAAGCTTATAGAAAAAAAACTTGAAAAGATTGGGAAAATGAATTAGAATACAACATGTATGCAATGAAAAACTTACAATAACAGATATCCGTGAATCAGGAGGAAGCTACTATGGCAAAACAAGTGAAAACCATCGGCGTATTAACCAGCGGCGGTGATGCACCAGGTATGAACGCTGCAATCCGCGCAATTGTCAGGACTGCAATCCATAAAGGATTGGAAGTAAAGGGAATCATGAGGGGATACGCAGGCCTTCTGCAGGAAGAAATTGTTGATATGAACAGCACCAGTGTATCCGATATTATTCACCGCGGAGGAACCGTTTTATATACAGCCAGATGTCAGGAGTTCACAACTGCCGAAGGGCAGAAAAAGGGTGCTGAGATCTGCAGAAAACATAATATCGACGGCATTGTGGTCATCGGAGGAGATGGTTCATTCCGGGGAGCCGGTAAGCTTTCCGCGCTTGGGATCAATACCATTGGACTTCCTGGAACCATTGACTTAGATATTGCCTGTACGGATTACACCATAGGCTTTGATACGGCTGTCAACACAGCCATGGAGGCCATTGATAAGGTACGTGATACATCCACTTCCCACGAGCGCTGCAGCATCATCGAGGTAATGGGACGTAATGCAGGCTATATTGCCCTTTGGTGCGGTTTTGCAAACGGCGCCGAGGACATTCTCTTGCCGGAGCGCTATGACGGCGATGAACAGGCCCTCATTAACCGTATCATAGAGAACAGAAAGCGGGGCAAAAAGCATCATATCATCATCAATGCAGAGGGCATCGGCCATTCCTCCTCTATGGCTAAGAGAATCGAGGCTGCCACAGGCATTGAGACCAGAGCTACCATCCTGGGCCATATGCAGAGAGGCGGCGCGCCTACCTGCAAGGACCGTGTCTATGCTTCCATTATGGGCGCAAGGGCAGTAGAGCTTCTGTGTGAGGGAAAAAGCAACCGTGTCGTAGGCTATAAGCACGGAGAATTCCAGGATTTCGATATTCAGGAAGCCCTCAGCATGACAAAGGACATCCCGGAAGACCAGTATCAGATCAGCAAGATGCTTGTAAGATAATTGAGTCAGATTCAGCTGGAGGCGAATATGGAATATACGGTGATCAGGCAGAATTTTGAAAAACACGGGTTTTCCACACAGCTTTTTCCTACAAAAGAAGAAGCACGTGATTATCTTGTGGACGCTTTAAAGAACCAGACCATTGGATTTGGCGGAAGCGTGACCCTTTTGGAAATGGGTCTATATGAAGCACTGCTTAAGAACAATGCCGTGGTATGGCACAACAAGGTGCCTTCCAGAGAAGTGCGGCATCTGGCAAACTGCGCCAATATCTATATAACCAGCGCCAATGCCGTATCGGAGACCGGGCAGATCGTTAATATCGACGGAACTGGAAACCGGGTGGCTATGACCGCTTTTGGACCTCAGACATGCTATTATGTTGTGGGCAAAAACAAAATTACCCCCAACTTGGAGGACGCCATTTACCGAAGCAGGAATGTGGCTGCTCCGCAAAATGCCCAAAGAATCCATGCGAAGACGCCGTGCGCCCAAAAAGGAGATAAGTGCTATGACTGTAACAGCCCTGAACGGATCTGCCGAATAACGGCGGTGATCGACCGGGCTCCTATGGGCATGAAGTGCGAAATCATCTTTGTGGATGAGGCACTGGGTTTTTAATGAAATGAAATAGAATGAATTGGCGAGAGCAAACGGGATTTTTAGTAAATTCCCGGCTGTTTCCCGCCATTTTTTATTGTCTGTTTTTTAATGCAATTTGACAACCGGGTTTTTTCCGGTTATGCTTGTATTAAAATGACCATAGCGAAACGAACGCTTAAGGGGAGAAAAGGGAAGAAAATAAGGAGAAGAAGAACATGGATGCAATTGAAAGGTATATCAATGAACTGATGGAGAAGAGTACACCGGACCGTCCGTTATGGAACGTTGAGAAGCTGCTTCAGGGGGAGAAGACCGGATGGAATTACATAGACGGCTGTATGATCAAATCCATTTTAGAAATGTACGCCATTACCGGGGATTTAAAATATCTGAATTTTGCGGACACATTTATCGATTACAGGGTGAGAGAGGATGGGACCATTGACGGATATGATGTGGAAGAACGGAACATTGACAATGTCAATGCAGGAAAAACCCTGTTCGAGCTTTACGACCTGACGGGTAAGGAAAAATACAGAAAAGCCATTGATCTGGTTTACAGCCAGATCGGAAAGATGCCGCGGACAAAAGAGGGAAACTTCTGGCATAAGAATATTTATCCAAACCAGGTTTGGCTTGACGGTCTGTACATGTGTCAGCCATTTTATATGGAATACGAAACCCGGTTTAATCAAAAGGAAAACTGCGGCGATATTTACAGCCAGTTTGCCAATGCGATGAGGATCATGAGGGATACGGAAACCGGTCTTTACTACCATGCGTACGATTCTTCCAGAGAGATGTTCTGGTGTGACAAGGTGACCGGGCTGTCCCAGAATTTCTGGCTGAGAGCGTTGGGCTGGTACGCCATGGCTCTTTTAGATACCATGGACAAGTCAGATCCGTCGGATAAGGAAAGCTTAAAGGAGATGGAGGAAGCCTTCCGTGACCTGATAGACTCTATGTTAAAGTACCAGGATGAAAGCGGTATGTGGTATCAGGTGGTAAACTTAGGCGGCATGGACCGGAATTATCTGGAAACCAGCGGAAGCGCCATTTTCTCTTATGCCATTTTAAAGGGAGTCCGTTTGGGTTATCTTCCGGAGTCCTATGCCGGTTCAGGCAAAAAGGCCTTTGAGGGAATCTGCAATACCTATCTTCATCTGGAAGAGGGGGATATAAGCCTGGGAGGAATCTGCCTGGTGGCCGGACTTGGCGGCAAAGAGAGAAGAGACGGAACTTTTGATTATTACATGTCCGAGCCCATTGTTAAAGATGATGCCAAAGGGGTAGGACCCTTCCTTCTTGCCTATACGGAGATGAAAAGAACCGGCTGGGTATACAATCAATAAAGAAACAGGAATATAAATGGGGATTGGGTCCCGGATTACCGGGTTCCAATCCCCAAATCATATTATCTTAAACTATTCTGTGAATATTTCTTCGGTGAAATCCCCACTTTTCTTGTAAAAGCTTTAAAAAAATTACTGTAGTCGTTAAACCCGCACATGCTGTAAACCTCATTGACGCTGTAGCCGCCTGACAGAAGTTTCTGGGCCAGTTCGATGCGGCGGGAGATTATGTAGGAATTGATGGTTGTACCGGTGCTTTTCTTGAACAGCCTGCAAAGATAAGAGGTACTTAAATAAAAATGGGCCGCAATATCTCCGATGCTTAGCTGGGAATCGATGTTGTGGTGGATATAGGCGATGATGTCGGTCACCTTACTGCTGAAATACTGTTTCTGTTCTACCGATTCCTTTCCAAGAAAGGCCTCTGCAGCCAATTTTGTCATGAAAACCATATACTCGGCAAAGGCAGAACGTTCCACCACATCCTGACCGAATCCCTCTTCCACAGCTATTTTATTAAAAAAATACATGAAATGCCGCTGCTGTCCATGGTTTAAGGCGATACGGTGGGAAAATCTCTCAGGTCTGTGGGTAAAACAGTAGGTCAGATCCGTCTGCGGCGTTGAGATGCTCTCCAGATAGGAGGGGTCTATGAATATAACAAAACGTTCCTGAGGGCTGGTGGTATCCATCTGCAGCAAATGATGCTTTTCATATTGGCTGATCATGAACAGGCTCCCCGGTTCAATCAGGTAATTTTTATTATCGATCAAGAATGTGCTGCCTCCGCTTAAGGAAAAGTGAAACTCGTGGCAGCGATGACTGTGCATGCTTAAAACTCCCAACTCGTTGTGGAGATGTACAATCGAGAATGACCGGGAGGCAATGCATTGATCTATTCCATCTGAAAAAGAGGTAAGTACTTTCATAAACCATAAATTCCTTAGCTATTTATACTAAAGTTATACCATAGGATGTCAATATTTGCAATGTTTTGTGCGAGATTTGAAATGAAATATAAGTAGATGGATGTTATAATAAGGAAAAAGCTGAGTGTAAGCGCTTACGCAAACATGTTAAAAAATGTAGAAAAAGTGGAACCACTTACACAGGGCTTTGAAGAACTCAATTATGAGGGTAAGAAAAAGGAGAGAAAACTATGAAAAAAATCAAACAGTGGGCTGCGATGGGGTTAGCAACTGTTATGACAGTGTCCTTAAGCGCCTGCGGCGGGGGAAAGAGCACAAGTGGGACAGCAGCTTCTACAGCGGCAGAGACAACTGCTGCAGCGGCAGGTGAAGCGACAACGGCGGAGCCAACTACTTCCGGAGAGCCGGTAGAGCTTAAGTTTTCCTGGTGGGGCGGCGATACCAGACATGCTGCAACAGAAGAAGCGATTAAGGCATTTGAAGCGAAATATCCAAACATCAAGGTGACCCCTGAGTATGGCGCATGGACCGGCTGGGAAGAGAAGCAGTCTTTAAATATTTTAGGCGGAAATGCTGCTGATGTTATGCAGATCAACTGGAACTGGATCGAATCCTATAGCCAGGGCGGAACAGCATTTGCCAATCTGGAGGATTACTCCGATGTTCTTGATTTAAAACAGTTTACACCGGAAAGCCTTGACCTCTGTAAGGTTGACAATAAGTTAATGGCTGTTCCGATTTCATTAACAGGACGTGTATTTTATTGGAATAAAACTGCATTTGAAGAAGTAGGCTGTGACATTCCTACTGATCTGGATTCCCTGTATGCAGCAGGTGCAGCATTTAAAGCAAAAGATCCGGATATGTATCCTTTAGCCCTTGGCGAATACGATCGTATGATTTTAATGGTTTATTATCTGGAATCCAAGTACGGTAAAAACTGGGTTGAAGGCGGAGAGGTCAACTATACGGAAGATGAAGTTAAGGACGGAATGGATTTCATTACCGAACTGGAAACGAAGCATGTCATTCCGACGTTGGCAACCATTCAGGGTGATATGGCTGACTCTCTTGACAAGAATGCAAAATGGATCGATGGCAAGTATGCAGGTATCTTTGAGTGGGATTCCTCTGCTTCTAAATTCATGGCAGCACTGGAAGGCAGCGTAAACAAGCCTGGCCAAAAGTTCGTAGTCGGTGAGTTCGTTAAGATGGGCGATAACAACGGAGGCTTTACAAAGATTTCCATGGCATTTGCTGTTGCAGGTAATTCCAAGCATCCAAAGGAAGCAGCAATGTTAATCAACTTCTTGTTAAATGATGAGGAAGGCGTTAAGATCGTTTCCACAGAGAGAGGGATTCCTTGCTCTACAGAGGGCTTAAAGATTCTTGAGGCGAACAAACTTGGCGATTCTCTGACCATTGAAGCTAATACAAAGGTTATGAATTACAGCAAGTTCAACTTAGACAGCAAGTTCGAGCACAATGATTTAAAAGCAAATCCTGATGGCGTTTACTATAAAGTATTTGGTAAGTTAAGCACAGGGGAAATTGATTCCAAACAGGCAGCAAGTGAACTGATTAAGGGCATTACAGAGACTCTTGAGAGTTAGTTAAGAATTCTGACAGTTTGAATAAGTGATACATATTTCATACGAGCCGCCATAATTTTATGGCGGCTCCCATAAAGAAAAGGGCAGACAAAAGTTATGGAATGCAGAATTAAGAGAATAAAACCATACCAGCTGACGGGGGCAATACAGATGTATGAAGCTACCGGCGAAGAGGTCTGTAAGGAGGCTGTAATGACTTATCTAAGCGGACTGGAAGCTCCGGAAGGATTGGCAGAAGGTCTGCCGATACAGGATAGCCTGGCCTGCTTTTTTGCTTTGGATCAGACAGGGAATGATAAATACAGACAGACGATAGAGTCATTCATCGGGCAGAATGATTGGACCTTAGATTTTATGCCCTTTGTAACAGCATACGAGACAAGGTATAAAAGAAAAGAACATTATAATGAGATTGCAGCTTTGTTCCGGGGGGAAGAAAGGCTTGCAGGAAGTGATCTGATAGCTCTAATAGAAACAATTGGCCAGATGTCAGAAGAAATCTATGAATATTATAGGGAATTAAGGGATTTATTTAAAACCGCAGTCAAGGAAAAAGTAAAGGAACTCCCGGATTCTTCTGAAGCCCTGGAAATCGGTTATTCCATCTTGAGAGCATGCAATATGGGCGTGCTTCAAAAAGAGAAATACAGTGATTTCGGGGAATTAATATGGAAAACGATCGAAAGTAACGATAAAGATACATGCGCAGGCCTACAGGAAATGCTCAAAGCGCAACATACTATATTAAAAAAACAGGAGGAATAAAGTATGAAGTCAAAAGGTATCCGTAAGGTTCTGGCAGACAATGCAGGATTCTTTTTCATCTTACCATGGCTGGTCGGATTTATACTTTTCAAAGTTTATCCGTTCGCCTCTTCCCTATACTATAGCTTTACAAACTATGATTTGTTTAATGGCATATCGAAGACAGGTATGATGAACTATAATAAAATTTTCACAGATTCCGACATTAAAAAAGCATTTTATGTTACATTTAAATATGCAATTTTCGATGTTCCCTTAAAGTTGATGTTCGCATTGTTCATCGCATATATCCTGAACTTTAAATTAAAAGGAGTTAATTTCTTCCGGACTGCGTATTATGTTCCGTCTATTCTGGGAGGATCCATTGCCATCGCAATTTTATGGAGAGCCGTATTCAATACAGACGGCCTGATTAATACCGTTCTTGGCGTATTTGGTGTTGAAAAGATCAACTGGATGGCAAGCGGAGGCGGTGCCCTGACCGTGATTGTACTTTTAAGGGTCTGGCAGTTTGGTTCTGCCATGGTGATCTTCCTCGCAGCCTTAAAGGGTGTCTCTGAAGACTTATACGAAGCAGCTTCCATTGACGGGGCAGGAAAGTGGACACAGTTCTTTAAAATTACGGTTCCTTTAATTACACCGGTTATTTTCTACAACCTGATCACTCAGTTATGCCAGGCGTTCCAGGAATTCAACGGGCCATTCCTTGTAACAAAGGGAGGACCTAACGGTGCGACTACTTTGATCTCCATCCTGATTTATAACAACGCATTCTTACGGCATAAGATGGGTATGGCAAGTGCACAGGCCTGGATCCTGTTCCTCATTGTTATGACCTTTACGGTAGTAGCGTTTGTAAGCCAGAAGAAGTGGGTTTATTATTCAGATGAGGATGGGAGGTAAATGACATGACGAAAGAGACTAAGAGAAAGATCAGTGCAGCGATCCGTTATGCATTACTGATTCTTGTCGGATTTATTATGGTATACCCCCTGATCTGGATGGTAGGTGCTACTTTTAAGACAAATTCGGAGATTTTTACCAGCGCATGGTTTTGGCCTAAAAAGCCTGTGACCGATGGTTATGCCAATGCATTTGTAGATTACGGCGGAAAGATCAATCTGATCAAATCCATGCTCAATACATACAAGATTGTTGTGCCAAAGGTTCTTTTCACCGTTGTATCAGCCACGATCACGGCTTATGGTTTCGGCCGGTTTGAATTTAAGGGAAAGGGAATCCTGTTTTCTCTTATGATTTCCACCCTGTTTCTGCCTCAGGTAGTGTTAAATGCTCCCCAGTATATCATGTTCAATAAATGGGGCTGGACCAACTCCTATTTACCGTTAGTGGTTCCCTCCCTGTTTGCAGGAGATACCTATTTCTTATTCATGCTGATACAGTTTTTAAGAGGTGTGCCAAAGGAACTGGAGGAAGCTGCCAAAATTGATGGCTGCAGTTCCATTAAAACCTTATGGCATGTGATTGTTCCCATGTTAAAGCCATCGCTGGTGTCCGTTGCACTGTTTCAGTTTATGTGGACGTCCAATGACTTTATGGGACCGCTTATTTACGTTTCCGATATGCCCAAATATACGAATTCCATATATTTGCGCATGTCCATGGATGGTGATGTAGGATTCCAGTGGAACCGGATTCTGGCGATGTCTTTAATCTCCATTATTCCTTCCCTGATTGTATTCTTCTGTGCCCAGGATGCCTTTATTGATGGTATCGCAGCAGGAGGCGTGAAAGGATAATGAAAAGTACGGGCGTGGTAAGTAATTGCCGCGCCCTTTTTAACATCATCAAGTAGGATCACGGATTGCTAATATCCGATTGACGCAGGAAAAAGTAGAGGTGAAGTCAGAATGGAAATAAAAATTGTCTTTAAAACGGCACGGTCCGTAACCCTGGAGACTGTTACGGAGCAGATTTATGAATTTGAAAAACCGGGAAAGATTCTGGTAAACGGAAATGTTTATGGAGAAACGAAACGGGTTGTCTTTACGTTGTTTGACTTAAAACCTGATATGGATTATAATATTTCTCTGGAAAGAAATGGGGAAAGGGCGGAAGCCAGTTTCCATACCGACTATGAATTTGTAACATTAAATGTAAAAGATATGGGAGCCAGGGGCGATGGAATCCAGGATGATACCTCCTTTATCCAGGCGGCTGTCATGGCTTGTCCGAAGGACAGCCGGGTACTGATTCCAAAAGGAAAATACCGTATTACCAGCCTGTTTCTAAAAAGCCATTTAAGGCTTGAGCTGGCGGAGGGAGCGGAACTTCTGGCAGATACGGACCGGAACAAATATCCCAGATTTCCTGGAATGATCGAGAGCTATGATGAAAAAGAGGATTACAATCTGGGGACCTGGGAAGGTAATCCTCTCCCGATGTTTGCAGGAATCATAACCGGTATCGATGTGGAAGATGCGGTGGTCTATGGCAGCGGCCTCATCAATGGTCAGGCTTCCTTTGATAACTGGTGGGATAATGTCCGCCGGATGAAGGTGGCATTCCGTCCACGCATGGTATTTTTAGAAAGGTGTAAAAACGTTACCCTTCAGGGCTTTTCCTTAAAAAACAGCCCTGCCTGGGTGCTTCATCCATATTTCAGCCAGGACTTAAAATTCCTCAATCTGGATGTTTATAATCCGGCAGATTCTCCCAATACGGATGGTCTGGACCCGGAATCCTGCAAGAACGTGGAAATACTGGGCCTTCACTTTTCTTTAGGAGATGACTGCATAGCAATCAAGTCTGGAAAAATCTACATGGGCCGCAGGTATCAAACACCTTCTGAAAACATCGTGATCCGCCAGTGTCTGATGGAAGACGGCCATGGGGCGGTGACTGTGGGAAGCGAAGTGGGTGCAGGTGTTAGGAATATCCGAGTGGAGCGCTGCCTGTTTTCCAATACGGACAGAGGCCTTCGGATCAAGACAAGAAGAGGCCGGGGAAAGGACTCTGTGCTTTCTGAAATTTATTTTGACCACATACACATGGATCATGTCATGACACCATTTGTTGTAAACAGCTTTTATTTCTGTGATCCCGATGGAAAGTCTGATTATGTACAGTGCAGAGAGGCCCTTCCTGTTGATGAACGGACCCCAGAGATCAAGAGGCTGTACTTTACCAACATCAAGGCGGAAAACTGCCATGTGGCGGCTTCCTTTCTCTATGGGCTGCCGGAGAAAAAAATTGAGCGCATTGAATTTAAAAATGTTGATATTTCCTTTGCGTACGAGGCAAAGACAGGAGCCCCCGCCATGCTGTCCGGAGTAGGAGAGTGCAGGAAAAAAGGATTTCTCATCAGTAACGTAGACACCCTGATCTGTGATCATGTGAAGATTTCCGGCCAGGAAGGGGAAGCCTTTGAGTTAAGCAGTATCAATCATTACGAAGTGAGATAAAGGAGGAGTTTATTATGCAGATCGGAATCCGGTTACATGATGTCGCACCTGGAACCCTGGAGGAACGGGTGAAGATTGCCCACGAACAGGGATTTACCTGTGCCCATTTGGCCCTGGCAAAAACTGTGCAGGAACATTCCGTGGAGAATTCCGCGCTGACGCCAGGCTATGCTTCACATTTGCGTAAAAAATTCGCAGAACATGATGTGGATATCGCAGTTTTGGGCTGCTATTTAAATCTGGCTCATCCAGATCCGGAAGAAATCAAAAAAATCCAGGAGCGTTATTTCGCGCATCTGCGTTTTGCCTCTATTTTAAGCTGCAGCGTTGTCGGAACCGAAACTGGCGCACCGAATAAGGAATATTGTTATGAACCGGCCTGCCACACAGAGGAAGCCCTTCAGACATTTATCACCAATTTACGTCCGGTTGTGAAGTGTGCGGAAAAATTCGGTGTGATTCTGGCAATCGAACCGGTGTGGAGCCATATTGTATACAATTCGAAACAGGCACTAAAGGTACTTAAAGCCATTGATTCGCCTAATTTAAGAATTATCCTGGATCCGGTTAATCTTTTGTCAGTAGAAAACAGCGGTAATTACGAGCAGGTAATAAGAGAAGCCATTGAGGATTTAGGCTGCTATACAGATGTTCTTCATATGAAAGACTTTGTAGTGGAAGATGGCCGCATCATATCCGGCGCTCCGGGAACCGGTGTTATGAAATACGATGCGATCCTGGATTTTGTGAAAAAGGAAAAGCCGTATATCCAGATGACCATTGAGGACAGCAGGCCGGATAATGCAGAATGGTCAAGGAAATTTCTTGAAAGCTACGCTGCGGACTCATAATAAATAAAAAAAGAAACCGGGTCCTTGTTCAGGACTTCCGGTTTCTTTTGATTTGTGGGAGATATGTCTTATTAATCAAGAAATGCTTTGCTACGCATGGCTACACTTTCTTCCAATCAGTTTAAACATTCCTTCATAACTTCATATGCGCCTTTTTCTTTAATACCTGTTAAATAACCAGCTACGGCTTCTTCAAATCCTGGAATTTCACTTAAATCCTCATCCCAGAAGTCTGCATTGGTGCAAACCGCGTGAACAAGGGAAGCCGCATCGTCATCCTTATGATCATAGAAGAACTGAAGAATCGGCTTATCATCCTTGATGGTGTATTCATCACCAGCAGGACGTACTGCAACAAGGCCGTCGACCGTAAGGTTCATTCCGTTGTAGAATGCAATGTAGAAAGCGAAGGAGGCTGTTATACATTTAGGTAGTGTGCCTGTTTTCTCCACGTAGCTTTTAAGGGAAGGCATAACACGGGCTTTCCATTTGGAGGTGGTATTTAAGGAAATGGATAACAGGGCATGATCAATAAATGGGTTTTTGAAACGCTCCGTAACAGAGGATGCAAAACTCATTAATTCTTCCTTTGGAAGGGTCAGGGTAGGAATGATCTCATCATAAATGGTCTTATTCATAAAGCCGCAGATCACTTCGTCATCCATGCAGTTGCGGACAATATCCTGTCCGGCAAGGTAAGCGCCTAATACAAAAGATGTATGTGCGCCGTTTAATATGCGGACCTTTCTCTGCTTATATGGCTTGTGATCGTTACAGATGATAACAGGGAGGCCTGCTTCTTCAAAAGGCAGTTCTTTCTTTAAGCTGTCCGGTCCTTCGATGACCCAGAAGCCGAAGACTTCACCGGTATCGATGATGTTATCCTGATAGCCTAATTCTTCACAGATGGCAGCAGCTTCATTTCTCGGATATCCGGTTACGATGCGGTCTACCAGAGTGGAGCAGAAGATGTTCTCCTCTTTGATCCAGTGAATGAATTCATCGCCCAGGTTCCATTGCTCTGCGTATTTTAAAACACACTTTTCCAGCTCTTTTCCGTTGTTATCGATCAGCTCGCAGGAGAGGATAACAAAGCCCTTTCCGGCTTCCTTTCCGAACTTTTCAAATCTTCTGTAAAGGAACTGGGTCAGTTTTCCAGGGTAGCTGTCAGCCGGAACATCTGTAAACTGGCAGGAAGGATCGTAGGTAATACCTGCTTCAGTGGTATTGCAGGCAATGTAACGCAGGTCAGGATTATCCGCACAAGCCAATACGGACTCATAATCTGCATAAGGATTTAAGCATCTGCTTACACAGGAGATCACCCGTTTGGCATTTACCTTCTGCCCGTTTTCAAAACCACGGAGAAAGAGGGTATAAAGTCCTTCCTGTTCGTTGATCATATCCGCAAGACCTGGTGCAATGGGCTGGCATAAAACAACCTTGGAATTAAATCCGGTTTTTTCATTCAGGACATCGATAAAATAATCCACAAATGCCCTTAAGAAATTGCCTTCGCCGAACTGCAGCACACGTTCCGGGGCTTCCTTTAAAAGATATCCGTCATACCCAGGTTTTTCCAGTGTTTTATAACATAACTTTTCCATTGAATTTATCTCCTTTTTTCTTCATTGCATATTTCAATCCGCATTCTGCATTCATATAGGGACACAGAATGGCATAGTAGTTGAATTATAAGGTCACGCCTTGCTTAAAGATAGCCATGTCATGGAAACCTGCTTCTTCGGATTTTACCTTTTTGCCGGAAGCTACCTCGATGACAAAATCAAAGAATTCATTTTTAAGGGTATCCATATCCGTACCCTCGACCAGTACGCCGCAGTTGAAATCAATCCAGTTACTTTTCTTTGTGCTTAAGGCAGTGTTGGTGGAAATCTTCATGGTCGGTACCGGGCAGGCAAATGGTGTACCGCGGCCTGTGGTGAACAGAACGATGTGGGCACCGGAAGCGGCCAGTGCCGTGGAGGCCACTAAGTCGTTACCGGGAGCACTTAAGAGATTTAAGCCCTTATCGCGTACCGGTTCCCCGTATTTTAATACATCTACGACCGGAGCGCTGCCGGATTTCTGGACACAGCCTAAGGATTTGTCCTCCAGGGTAGAGATACCGCCCTTTTTGTTGCCAGGGGAAGGATTTTCGTAAATGGTCTGGTTATGGCTGGTGAAATAGTTCTTGAAATCATTGATCAGATCCACGGTTTTATCAAAGGTCTCTTCATTCTGGCAGCGGTTCATAAGAAGCGTTTCCGCACCGAACATCTCGGGAACCTCCGTCAGGATGGTTGTTCCGCCTTTGGAAACCAGCATATCGGAGAATGCTCCTACCGTGGGATTGGCCGTGATTCCGGATAAACCGTCGGAACCGCCGCATTTCATACCAATGATGAGTTCGCTGCAGCTTACAGGCTCTCTGTGGAACGTGCCTGCGTATTCAGCCAGCTGTCCGATGAGCTCCATGGCATCAACCATTTCATCCTCAGACTCCTGAGTTACCAGGAATTTCACTCTGTTCTCGTCGTAATCGCCGATATAGGGTTTCAGTTCGGAAACGCTGCTGTTTTCACAGCCAAGTCCCAGGACCAGAACGCCTCCGGCGTTGGGATGGTTGATTAAATCAGCCAGAATGGTTCTTGTATATTCCTGGTCGTCACCCATCTGGGAACAGCCGTAAGGATGAGGGAATGCGGCGATTTCGTCAATGGAGCCGCCTACGTATTTCTTAGCCATACGCTCCAGAGCAGTGGCTATGTTATTGACACAGCCAACAGTGGGAATGATCCAGATTTCATTGCGCACACCCACTTTACCGTCCGGCCTACGGTAGCCTTGAAAGAAACGTTCTTCTGTGGGGATAACAGCCGTTTCCTGTTTCTCGTACGTATAAGCAAGTAAATCCCCCAAACCTGTTTTTAAATTATGCGTGTGAATCCAGGCCCCTGTCTTAATATGTTCCTTTGCCATGCCAATGGCACAGCCGTATTTGATGACGGATGAGCCGGCAGGTATATCGGCGAGGGCGAATTTATGACCCTGTGGGATATCTTCCAGGAGTGTAACGGTATTTCCGCCTATCTCTGCGGCAGTGCCGGAAGAAAGCGGCTTTAATGCAACTGCTACATTATCTCCGGAATGAATTTTGATAAAATCCTGCATAAGCTTCCTTTCCTTTCTTGGTACCAGAATCAATCGGTACATGTAATGTAAGTACTTACATAAAACATACACTATTTTGGTGCAGACGTCAATAGGGAAAGAAAAAAAGAGATTTTTCTTTTTATTTAGGGGAACAATTTAAGAAAAAAACAGATTTTTTTAAGAAATAAAATCAACAATAACAGTTGCTTTACAGAAATTTATCCTGTATAATGAAGCGAGAAAAGTGTAAGCGCTTACGCTTGCTTTGTGTGTGGAAATTTTGATGAGTAAAAGGGACTACCAGGATGAACATTTATGACATTGCAGAACTTGCAGGAGTTTCCATCGCTACCGTATCCCGGGTGGTGAACGACAGCCCCCGTGTGAGTGAGAAAACAAAACAAAAAGTCAGGACGATTATGGAAGAACATGGCTATACTCCCAATGTATTTGCCAGAGGCCTTGGGCTTGATTCCATGAAGACCATTGGGATTTTATGTCCAGATGTATCAGATGCATATATGGCTACAGCGGTAGCCCATTTAGAGAGCCGCATGCACGAGCATGGTTACGACTGTATTTTGTGCTGCAGCGGATTTGAACAGTCCGTAAAAGAAAAGTATGTCAGCCTTCTTCTTGCGAAGCGGATTGATGCGCTCCTCATGGTTGGTTCTACTTATGCAGGAACAGGGGAATCGGATAAAAATACGCAGTATGTCCGCGATGCAGCAAAGCAGATTCCGGTATTTTTGATCAACGGATTTTTGGATGGTGAGAATATTTATTGTGCTTATGGAGATGATTATCAGGCAACCTACGATGTGACCAGCCAGATGATTGAGACAGGACGGAAGAGAATCTTGTTTCTATGTGACTCCCATTCTTACAGTGCAAATCAGAAATTGGCAGGCTATGAATCCGCTTTAAAAGCCCACGGGCTTCCTGTGCTGGGAGATTTAAAGCTTTATGTAAAGAACCGGATCCATACGGTAAGGGATATTCTTCTGGAACGCCGTGATTTACGATTTGACAGCGTGGTAGCTACAGATGACGGTCTTGCCGTAGGTGCGATTAAGTATGCCAATGCAAAGCTATTAAAGGTACCGGAAAATTTGTGTATTACCGGATTTAATAATTCCGCCCTGTCGATCTGCAGCGATCCGGAGCTTTCTTCCATTGATAACCGGGTCGAGGAATTATGCAACATCTCCGTCGATAATATGATGAAAATTCTTCTGGGAGAAGAAACGGAAGTTAACAGGAATAACCGGATTCCATGCCGGCTAATCAAGCGGTGTACCACTGATTTTTAGCCTATTGTCATTTCTTTCCGTGTATGCTAAAATATAATCTCAGTAAATATTGGAAATGCGCATTAATAAGGAAAGAGCGGTGGCAGAAACGATGGAGCATGATGGAGATAATGTGGTGCTTTGCGGCGCCAATTCCTATGAGCAGAAATATTATTTTAACCAGCAGTTTGTGGCCCTCCCCGAAAGCATCAAGCAGGATCTTCAAATTATGTGCGTGCTTTATACCGAAGATGTAGGAGGAATCCTTATCATGGAATACGATGAGGATGGCACCCTGGAATTTAAGGTAACAGCAGAGGAGGGGGATTATCTGTTTGATGAGATCGGAAGCGTGCTGAAGATCAAACAGTACCGGAAAGAGAAAAGAGAACTTCTGGAATCTTTGGAAATGTATTACCGGGTGTTTTATCTGGGAGAAGAATTGGAAGGCGGAGAAATAGATACGTGAAGCTTAGAATTGGAAATTTGACGTTGGACAACAACCTGATACTGGCACCGATGGCAGGAGTTACGGACCTGCCATTTCGTTTTCTCTGCAGGGAGCAGGGCTGCGGTATGGCAGTAACGGAGATGGTCAGCGCCAAGGCAATTTTATATAAAAACAGAAATACAAATGAGCTGCTAAAGGTGGCCGATGGGGAAGGCCCTGTCAGCCTCCAGCTTTTTGGTTCTGATCCGGATATCATGGCGGATATCGCTGCTAAGGTGGAAGAAGGGCCCTATGCATTCATTGATGTGAACATGGGATGTCCCATGCCGAAGATCGTTAATAACGGCGAGGGGTCGGCGCTGATGAAGGATATCAGGCTTGCAGAGCGTATTTTAACCGCTATGGTAAAGACCGTTAAAAAGCCTGTGACCGTAAAATTCAGAAAAGGCTTTACAGATGAGGATTGCAATGCCGTGGAATTTGCCAAAATGGCGGAAAGCTGCGGAGTGGCGGCAGTTGCTGTTCATGGCAGGACCAGGGAACAGTATTATTCAGGAACAGCGGACTGGAATATTATAAGGAAGGTAAAGGAAGCTGTCTCAATTCCGGTCATTGGAAACGGCGACGTATTTAAGCCGGAGGATGCCAAGGCTCTTCTGGAGGAAACCGGCTGTGACGGGGTGATGATCGCCAGAGGAGCCAAGGGGAATCCCTGGATCTTTAAAAGGACCCTTCATTATCTGGAAACAGGAGAACTGCTTCCAGCACCCACCAGAGAAGAGATTTCTAATATGATCATCCGCCATGGTGCCCTGGAGATGGAGCACAAAGGGGAAGCGGTGGCCATGCGTGAAATGCGCGGGCATATGGCGTGGTATACAGCCGGACTTCCTCATTCTGCAAAGCTTAGAAATGATATCAACCAGGTGGGAACCATGGACGAATTAAGGCATTTTGCGGAAGATAGGATCGGAAAATTCCGATCAGAGAAGTAGAATAAGGAATAGTTACATTCTTGACATTTTTAGATGTTTACGCTATAATATTTGGAATGCGAATGAGCGAGTATGAAACCAGGAGGAATCAAAAACCATGGTAGACAAGAAAAATATTTTAACCTACGAAGGCCTTAAAAGATACGAGGATGAGCTTCATAATTTAAAGGTAGTAAAAAGACAAGAGGTCGCCCAGAAGATCAAGGAAGCCAGGGAGCAAGGTGACTTATCCGAGAACGCTGAGTATGATGCCGCTAAGGATGAGCAGAGAGACATTGAGATGCGTATTGAAGAGCTGGAGAAGCTCCTTAAAAATGCAGAGGTAGTGGTTGAGGATGAGATTGATTTAGATAAGATTAATATTGGCTGCAAGGTAAAAGTCTACGATGTTGATGAAGACGAAGAAATGGAATTCAAAATCGTGGGTTCCACAGAGGCAAACAGCCTTCAGAATAAAATTTCTAACGAATCCCCGGTTGGTCATGCACTGATGGGCAGGAAAGTTGGAGATGTGGTAGACGTTGAGACACAGTCCGGCGTGATCCAGTATAAAGTTCTGGAAATCCAGAGAGTGTCTTAGAAAATTAGCCGTTCGATGAGCCGATTGGCGAATCGAACTTCCTTAACATAGTTCACAAAGGAGTGCAAACAGGTGGCAGAACAGCAGAATCAAAACCAGAATCAGGTGAAAGAAGAGGACTTAAACCATTTGCTGAAGGTCCGCCGGGAAAAGCTGGCAGAGCTTCAGGAATCGGGAAAGGATCCGTTTAAAGTTACAAAGTACGATGTTAACGTACACAGCGGTGAAATCAAAGAGCATTATGAAGAATGGGAAGGTAAGGAAGTATCCATCGCAGGACGTCTTATGTCAAAGCGTGTAATGGGGAAAGCTTCCTTCTGTAATGTACAGGATTTAAAGGGCAATATTCAGTCCTATGTGGCCAGAGACAGTATCGGAGAAGAGGAATACAAGGAATTCAAGAAGCTGGATATCGGTGATATCGTAGGCATTAAGGGAACTGCGTTTACAACAAAGACGGGAGAGGTTTCCATCCATGCTGAGAGCGTTATCCTGCTTACCAAGAGCCTTCAGATTCTTCCGGAGAAATTCCACGGTCTGACCAATACGGACATTCGTTATAGACAGAGATATGTGGATCTGATCATGAACCCTGAAGTAAGGGATACGTTTGTAAAACGTTCCCAGATCATCAAGTCCATCCGTGACCATCTGGATGCCCAGGGCTTTATGGAGGTGGAGACACCTATGCTGGTTGCTAATGCAGGCGGCGCTGCGGCAAGACCATTTGAAACTCACTACAATGCTCTTGATGAAGATGTAAAGCTGCGTATTTCTTTGGAACTTTACTTAAAGAGACTGATCGTAGGCGGTCTGGAAAGAGTTTATGAAATCGGACGCGTTTTCCGTAATGAAGGCGTGGATACCCGTCATAACCCAGAGTTTACTTTAATGGAATTATATCAGGCTTATACCGATTACCACGGCATGATGGATCTGGTAGAGGATTTATTCCGGTCAGTTGCCCTTAAGGTCCTTGGAACGGCTGTGGTGAACTATGATGGTGTGGAAATTGACTTATCAAAGCCATTTGAACGCATTACCATGGTAGATGCTTTAAAGAAATACAAGGATATTGATTTTACCACCATTCATACGGATGAGGAAGCTAAGGCTCTCGCAGACCAGTACCATGTGGAGTATGGGGCACACCATAAGAAGGGCGATATTTTAAGCATGCTTTTTGAGGAATTTGTTGAAGAGCATCTGGTACAGCCGACCTTTATTATGGACCATCCGGTAGAGATTTCTCCTCTTACCAAGAAAAAGCCTGATGATCCGGAATATACGGAGCGTTTTGAGCTGTTCATTACAAAGCGTGAGATGGCAAATGCTTACTCTGAGTTAAATGATCCTCTGGATCAGATCGAGCGCTTTAAGGCTCAGGAAGCACTTCTTGCAGCTGGAGACGATGAAGCGAATTCTATGGATGATGATTTTGTAAATGCACTCATGATCGGTATGCCTCCTACTGGCGGTATTGGTATCGGTATTGACAGGTTTGTTATGCTGCTTACGGATTCTTATGCGATCAGGGATGTGTTGTTGTTCCCGACGATGAAGTCACTTGAGAAGTAATAGATTGCGAAAAGCTAGTATAATCAAGGCTTTTAAGCAAGATGGCTATTTGATTAATTATACTTTTTTACCAATTTTGTACCAATTAGAACAGAATTAATGCAACTTAGTAAATGAATGAGCTATTATACGACATTGCTTGTATAATAGCTCATTCATTATTTTTTTGTCATATAGGGACTATCTATTTGATGTAGAATAAAGAGTAGCAAAGATAGAAAGCTGTGAATAATCTGAAATTGAAAATGGATAAAGAAATGACCCCCTGGTAGGATACAATTCTATCAGGGGGTTATTATGGTGAAAATATAGAGTCATTGCACTACTTCATATTTGCTGCCGCCAAAATATAAGATTCCACAGCTTTTTTGGGAATCTTGTAAATTCGACCAACTTTAAAGGCAGAAATGGATTTTTCTCTAATTAGCCGATAGGCAACATTCTCACTGATTTTTAAAACTTCACAAAGCTCGTTTAGTGTTAGGATATCTCCGTAGTCATTAAGCATTTTATTTTTTCCTTTCAAGTTTATTTGATAATTATTATATAAGATGTTCGTATTCTAATATGTAAAAATGCTAATAAAGGTCACATGATTTTAGATACTGCTGTTTTATTTTAAATATGGCATAACATATTTGTAAGCAAAGATAATAGACTGTCCGACAGTTTTCCTTTGCTTGCCAGAGTATGTATCCCAGAGATACAAAAGTATTAGAATCATGAATATTGATATGTAACCAATGAATGTAATAATTTAAAGTAACAGGAGGAAAAAATGGAAGTTACAAAGAAAATAACTATACGCTGTCCCCAAGATAGATATATAAATCTGAAGGAGAAACTGGAGAAGTTAAATATGACGCAATCAGAATATTTAAATACTCTGATTGAAAATGACTTAAAGGATAATAATGTTGTATTAAATCAAAAAGAGCTAATATGTGCAATAAGTAGGATATCTACATGTATAAATCACCTGGGAGAAAATTATCCAGAAGATGAAGATGTCAGGGAATTAAAAGAGGAGGTACGTTCATCATGGCGAATATTATCATAGTAAACCAAGATTATCAGAATGAAGATGCAATTTATAATACAATTAATTATGTATTTGGCTCTGAATATTATCAGTATTCCGGAGCGGTAGGCTTATTATGGTATCCATCCTTAAGACAATGCCAAACTGACAAAGTATTGGGTGTAAATGAAATAGACAGTAATATAAAGTATTTAGCAGATTCGTTTCGAGCTGTAAAAACGGCATATAACAAATTGGATGGTCAGCAGGTGGTTCATATTGTAGTGGGATTTGAATGCAAAGATATTATGAATCCGACGTTGGCTTATATTTTTGCAGAACGGTTTGCTAATTACATAGGGCAGAGATTTCAAGTGATATATGGTGTTCATCAAGGCAGTGATTATAGTAAATATTATCTTCATGTGCATTTTATAATTAATACAATTAGCTATGTGGACGGGAATAGATTCTATGATCGGCGAGGAGATTATTATGATCTCGGTAATGCTGCAAAAGAAATCATGCCAAACGCTAAGTGGAATGTCTATAAGAAGTAAAATGAGTCGTTTAATAAAGCATAAAGGAAATCTAAGCAGCCGAAGCGTAGGAGCCATGAAGGCGCTACGGAGCGGAGAGAGTCTGCTTAGGTTTCTTATATGAGCAATGTAACAAGGATATTGATGTATGGATATACTGAAAGAGATTAGTTATATATTATATAAATGGCACTGCTGAGTGCCTCAACAGCTGCACCGGTTCATAGAAATAGGGTTCGTACTATGTATAGAGATGAACTAAAAAGCATAATTTTAAAATCTCACTAAAATAAAATATATAGTAAATTTTATTTTAAGAAGCTACGTAAACACTGAATTTATTTTTTCAATCTTTTAGCCAGATATACTAATGCTAAAAGATCACTTTCGGATAGAGAAGAAGCTTCTTCAACTAACTGTGAAATGAGAATTGGATTTTCTCCATCCGAATCAAAGAAATATTTCGGAGTAACTTCAAGGTATTCGCATATGTATAAAAATTCCGTCATGGACGGCAGTGATTTTCCTGTTACAATTCCGTGAATATATGACCGAGAGTGACCTAAATCAAGGCTCATGCGGTGTTCGGAAACATCTTTTTTAATTCTAAGTTCTGTAATTTTCTTACGTATATAATCTGCATCCATTACTTTACCACCCCTTTGTCTATCATAAGGCTTGATCGTTAATATTGCGCATTTTTAAAAACTCTATTTTAAATCATATTGAACGCTATAAGAATCAATGATATACTATTATCATAAAATTTGTGGAAATTTGTAAGATTTTGATAGAGTGACATATTCTGTCCATGGTAATATGCTATAAAATAGTCATAATAGCAAGGAGGGTACGATGGGGAAATATGAATATGATAGAAAACAGGAACGCCTTTTAACGTTGTACACAAAATTAATAGAAGGAGAGGTTATATGTAAGAAAACCGAAGCAGAATACTTTCATGTCAGCCCCCGTTCATTACAGAGAGATATTGATGATTTGAGAATATTTTTGGCAAATCGTTCGGTTAAGACTGGAAGTATGCAGCAACTTATCTATGATAAGAAGTTAAAAGGTTACAGGCTTGTAGACATCCGGAATTTAAAAATGACAAATGGAGAACTTTTGGCATTGTGTAAGATTCTTTTAGAAAGTCGTTCTCTTACCAAAGAAGAATTTTTTCCACTTATTGAAAAGCTGTTAGAAAATTGTTCTTCTCCAGAAAATAAGCGGGATATATCTACTCTGATTGCAAATGAAAAGCATCACTACATAGAACCTCATCACCATACAAAAATTATTGATGCAATATGGAATCTTGGGGAAGCAGTTCGCAATCAAAAGTGTGTAAAAATAGAATATAAGAAGCTTAAAAGCAAAGATACTGTAAATCGGATGGTGAAACCGGTAGGAATTATGTTTTCAGAATATTATTTTTATTTAATAGCCTTTATCGGTGATAATAAGAAGGAAAGTGAGAGTCAAGTAGATCTATTTCCCGCAATCTATCGAATTGACCGGATTCAGAATTTTACTGTTTTGGAAAAGCATTTTTTCCTTCCATATAAAGGGAGGTTTGAGGAAGGAGAGTTTAGAAAGAGAGTGCAGTTCATGTATGGAGGGAGTCTTCAGCGGATTACTTTTCAGTATTCGGGACTTTCTATTGAGGCGGTTTTGGATCGCTTGCCTACAGCGCAGATTTTGGAAGAAAAGGATGGGGTTTATACGGTAACAGCGGAAGTGTTTGGAAACGGGATTGAAATTTGGCTTAGAAGCCAGGGAGATGTTGTAAAGATTAAAAATTGAAAATATATTTGAAAAGAAGGTGATATCCATGGATGATGAAAAAATTGTTTTTTCATATTCTTCAGCATATGGAGTCTTAGACGATTCTAAAAAAAAGGTACGTTATTATCAAGCTTTAAAAAATACTCAAAAGCAATTGGAAACCTTAAATATGTCAAGAGGTGGTAAAAATACGAGTGGTTTTGTTTTTGAAGCATTGGATTCTGCGGATACAACAGTAAAAGGCATATCTTCTGGGAAAATTCGGATGATGGTCAATGATAATGGGGTTGCTGATTTCACGACTATTAGATCTGATGGAACTACTACTTTACAACAAGCTAAAATGGGATATGAAAATAACCCGTATCAAATTCACGTTGATAAATATAAAGAGCAGACATTTGTAATTAATAAGGGAAACACCAAGGTAAAAACTTATCTTGAAAGAAAAGGGGTTATTGTAGAGGAATCTCCAATTTCAAAAGGCCAAGCTGATCTGACCACTAATATCATGAAAAACGAAGCAAAAGTCAATCAAAAGATTACTGGTAATAATACAGCACCTATTACGAGTAAATTGGTTGGTATGGTTAATCAAATGCAAGCTGCTCATCAATTTGGTATATCTGCAGCAAAATGTACTGCTGCATTTACTGCGGGCTTTAGCTTTGGCAATAATGTGTATGAATATATTGAAGGTAATAAAGCTTTTCAAGATTTAATATTAGAAACAGCGAAAGACATTACTCTTTCTGCTGGTGCTACCTATGCTTCGACTACAGGTGGATATCTAATTGCTGGTGCTTTAGCGGACACTGTCATAGGAACCACAATTGGAACAGTTGCTTCTCAAGCCACAGCAGTCATGGTTAGCACAAGCATTGGTTCAACATTGGTTTCTGTAGGCTCAATAATAGTATCAATGTCAGCGGCCATGGGGCCTGCATTTATTTTTGGGATGGCAATAGGTACAGGATATTCTACTATAAAGCTATTGAAAGACAGTTCCGAAAAAATTAGTTATAAGATGTCAGGTATTAATCATGTAATTAATGAAGCGCTAGAGAGCATGGAATATGCTCAAAAAGAGGTGGCTACTTTGATTGATGAGACTTTTAGAATTTGGGATTGTAAGTTTGAAGCTAGTTTTAGACAAATCCTCAAAGCTACTCTTGATAATGATTTTGAGGAAATGTCATCTGGTTTAAACACCATTTTAGAGGTATTTGGAGAGTCTGTTATGTTTAAGACCATAGATGAATTTGATGATTTTTTCTTTGACGATAATACTATATTAAATTTATAACTGTATTGGAGGAAGGATATGATAGATCCTATAACTGGCGCCATTGTAGCAGGTGTCCTGGGGAAAGTAGTCAATGATTTTTGTCAAAGTGATAAACTTAGTTCCCAAGCATCAGAAAAAAACTTAAAATCAATGAATCAAATTGGAGAAGCCAGAGCGGCACAACGTCTAAAACAGGAAGAGACAAGGCAGGCAATGATAAGATTAGGCAATCGTAAAAAAGGAATATTGTCTAGTTCTATGAAAAAATTTTTAGGTGTTTATGAACAATTAAAAAAAATAAATTTTGTAGTTACAGATGGAATTGCTGAACTATCAAATTTGCCTTCCACTTTAACTGAAGAAGTTTCTGGTCAAATTTTATATGTCAGTACCCACATGACTGAGAAAGAGCTGATCTCAACTTTTGTTTTTAATTCTCTCATTTGGGGTGTGGTAGGGGGAATCAGCACTTCTATTAAAAAGGACTCTCAAAGAAAATTAGATATGGCACAGGCTAGGGCTAAGCAAGCCAGAGCAATAGCTGAACAGGCGACTACGATAGGTATGGCTTATGAAGCAGTCTTTGAACGTGCAAGCAGGATTACAGATGTATTAACAAAATTAAATTTACTTTTTCTAAAAAGCCTATCAAATACACAGGATATTATAGAAAAGAATGGAACTGATAAAAATAATTATTCTTTGCAAGAACGTGAAAGCTTGGCTACTTGTATTAATTTGGCAAAGGCAGTTAAATCTATAATTGATACTCCGCTATTGGATGAATCTGGTAAAATTACCATTCAGTCTTTAAAAGCAATTGAAACTGGTCAGAACTATCTTCAAAAGATTAATTGTGAAATGAATCAATAAGTTATGAGAAGAAACTCCGCTATTAATTTAAATACGCTAAAAAAGATAACAATATTATCTGCCACTAAATAACTAATATGGGCTTGTTGTAGAAGCCTTTTTAACAGTTTGTTTTTTTCGTTCATACAAACGTATTGAGTGTATTTAAAAATAATTCTAATGTAAGAAGGAGATTTATATTATGGGATCACATTCACAGACATATTACGGAAGAAGAGTCTCTATTGCAACGGCAGGAAGTTCTGATAGAGTTGCGAGAGAAGCTCTTGCAAGATCATTTAAACTCACAAAAGTACCACCATTAAATATTGAAGTAACAAAAGATGCCAATGATACTAATTGGGAGAAATTTACATTTAATGGCGGCGGAATAAGATATTCAGAAATCATCAATAGTATTACCTGCTTTGATGCAAATGCAAAGATACTTGAGGTTGAGGATGATATGATTGGACTTGGTATTAATACGGATGAAGATCTTGAGTACATTATGAAGTATTATGAGACTGAGCTGAATAAAAAACTAAAAGAGGTTTCTACAGATCAGCCTGAATTCTTGGTGACTATAGAAGAGCTAAAAGTCTTACCAGAGGTTTTGTTAGAAGATGAGATAAGTATACCAGAAAACGAAGATATGATAAAAGAAAATGCAAATGAAATATCTGATCATTCTCCAAAGTTTATAAGTAAAAAGGTTAAGGAAAAACCAATTGTTGATAGTTTGCAAGCATCTCACAGGATTAGAATTGATTCTGGCTGTATTGCATGTGGAATTTGTCTGGCTTCTAGTAATTTTTTTCAAGAGAATACAAATGGTACTGTTAAGGTTTGTGGAGCAGGTATCATAGATGCGATAGAACTTCCTACTGCTCAACAAATCATAGATGATTGTCCTGTACATGTTATTCGCTTGGAAACGATAAAGGGAAAATTAAGACAAGAAGTTGAAATGCTAATTCATGATAAATTAGAGAATTATAGTTTGCCTATTCCTGTACGTTCAGAATTTGAATTTGACAAAAAAAATATACATGTTTCTATACCATGGTCTCAAAATGAGAGAAAATATATTTATTCAAGCGATAATCGAGCAAAGGCTGCAGGGCTAGAGGAATTTAACCGATTAATGTTTACGCAAAGGGAGAATATCATTCAACAAATTTTTGTTGAATATAAGGCTAATAAACTTCTTCCTTATTCTCGTTATGAGAAAACCAGCAATAATTTTTATTTTAAGGTTGAACAACAAATCAGTGAGCTACTGGAAAATGTAAGCGCAGAAGTAAAAACATTGAATTCTCATATAAAGATTTCTAAAGATTTTTCTAATTTTACATTGAAGTTTAATCCAAATGAAGCCGACGTGATAGGTTATTTTAAAACGGGTTTGGAGATATTGCAATCCAATCGAGTATTACAATATCTTTCAGGAGAGTACTATTCCCTTTCTTCCTATGAAATTTATTTTAATACTGATGATTCAGAGGAATATGTGGGTACGGGACTGTTTGGAAATGATAAATACATTACTAAATACTGTTTTTATAATCTAAAAGAGGCTTTTGAAACATTGGCTAAGGATATTACTGATGGCTGTCAAATAAAAGGATCCGAAGCAGTTGAAGATGCATATGGAATGCTAAGGTCTTTTTTTGAAGAAGCGGAAAAAGATATCAAGCAGCAGCTTTTATTAAAAGCTTCACAGTTAAAGCAAGCAATAAAATCGGTTGAAGCATGTATTTAGTGATTTAAAACCAGACTTCATAAGCTATATGGTAATTATTTAATCGAGCAATTACATATGTATTTATCATGATTTGATTTTGGATATCGAAATTTCATTTCTGGAACTGGAGAAGTTTGAATAGAACAATTACCAAAAAATACTTACAGTGAAGATACAAAACAATTCATCCAGGATTTCAACAGATGCAGACTAATTATTACGCGATGATTCTATTTGGAAGTAAATATAAGTAATTTCATTTATATATTATCTTATTGAATAAGTAAAAAACTATTCAATAAAAATAATTAGTGAGGTTTTATATGAGGAGAAGAAAACGTTATGAAGTGGTATCTGGAATTTACGAGAGGGGGATTCCACCCTAAAGAAAAGTAAGCGTAAGCTATTGTGTGGTTAAAAGAGCCATAATATAAAGGAGACAAAAGATGAGAAAAAATTATAAAAGGTTGATTGGTACAGTTTGTAGTACTGTGGTGCTGTGCTCTGCCATAGGGTTTAATGCATTTGCTGATAAATCTGAGGGCTTTAAAGAGGATGGAGTCCCGATAGCAACAGGAAGCACAGCTTCACCTAATATAACCACACCCGAAAGTGGTACAGAAGAGATTCGAGGAGAGCAAGAAGATGCAACAAGTAATACTGAATCTGGAGAGGCAAAACCGAAAGAAACAGAGACAGAAACAACAGTACAGGAAAAAAATGTGTTAAATAATAAGACTTTAAAGGATAAACAATTCCCCACTTATACAAAAGGCGATATTAATGCAGGTCTATTGGAAGAAACGCCCCAATTTATACCTGTTACAAATCCACATTGGATATCAGATCAACCAGGAATGGCAACGTGGGATGAATTAGAATCAGAACAACAGCAAAATGTAAAGGGAATTTTTCTGGTTATTTATAAGGATGGTAAAAAGATCGGACAAAGAAATGCTAATGTTGGATATGCAACAAGTTTGAAACTATTTGAAAGTTTTGATGGGGATGGATCCTATCAGTTTAAAGCTGTATACCGCATGTCGGATCAATATGACGGAGAAGAGGATTATTTATCTGATTTGAGTGATAGTTTTGAATATTCACTTACCGGAAAGACCATGCCTATTCCGACCGGATTCCACTGGAATAAAGACGGCAGCGTTACATGGAACTCTATTAATACGTCTGATTTACCAGGCTGGGACACCAATAGCTTCATAACTTATAGCGTCTCATTTTATGAGGGCAATGCCGATAAACCTTGGGATACATGGTTTATGAATGCAGCTCCCAGTGTACGCCAGATTCTAAAGATGCAACCTGGAAAATCATACAGATTTCGTATTTCAGCAACAGGAGATGGACTTAACTATAACAACAGCGAATTGTCTGATTTTAGTGAATTCTTCGTTATGCCTGTTTCAGAGTCTACAGTAAAAGTTAAACTGGATGCTCTTAACCAAGTTGGGGATGCAAAATTAAGTGCGACAATTAATAATTTCGCTTTAACTGATGATGAACGAGAAGCGATGAAAACTGCCATCCAAAACAATGAATCTGCTGCGGAGCAACTAAAGGAATTGGAAAATCGTTATAAGGCAGCCAATGGAAAAAATATTTTTATTCAAGCAGAAAGCAGTATCGTAGACAGCAGCCAGATTAACATAGCAGGTGCGGTCCTTAACAATGCGTCCAAGATAATGTTCACACCCACCCAGTCAACGGATACCACATTAAACCAATACCGCAATCAGGTATCTATGAATATATCTCTTGACACCAATGAATTGAAATTTCCGGTACTGATTACTATGCCTGTTCCTGATAATATGAATGTAGAAAAAGTGAAAATTTATCATTACCATGAATCTGGACCTACTGAAATAATTATCCCAAGGATTTTTGTTGACAATGGCGTAAAAAAAGTAGAGTTTGCTGTTAGTGGTTTCAGTGTATTTACCTTTGTAGATACATCGTCCGCTAACACTTCGTCTGGAGGAAGTTCATCCGGAGGAAGTTCGTCTGGCGGCGGTGGAGGAATGACTTCATCAAAAACAACTTCTGGTGTTCCTAGTTCCGCTCCTGCGCTTACTGGAATATGGGTAAAGAATGAGACAGGTTGGTGGTTTGAAAAGACAGATAAAAGCTATCCCAAAAATCAATGGGCTAAAATTAACAATACTGTTTATCGCTTTAATGAATCTGGATATATGGTGGAGGGCTGGTTTGTACTAAATGGAAAATGGTATTACCTTATCCCGTCTTCTGGGGCTATGGCCACTGGCTGGGTAGATATTCAAAATAAATGGTATTATCTTAACAATGATGGAAGTATGGCTGTTGGTTGGATCAAAATTGCAGATAAATGGTATTATTTGAATGCAGATGGAAAAATGGCAGCAAATACCGTGACACCAGATGGTTATCATGTAGACGTAAATGGAGTATGGATTCAATAACAGATTTCATAGGTTACAAAAAGGGTATGGCTCAATTAGTCATACCCTTTTTGCATTATTGGTTGATTACGTACCTGTTTTTGAACAGCCATTAAGTTGTAACTATTAACATTTGTGAATGTCAATGAAAATATTTACCACCTGACATTTTGAAAGTTTACCAGGTTGATACCGAATTAGTTTACCATTCCAACGATTTTGACATTCAAAAAGTTTACCACTCGTGACACTGAAAAAGTTTACCATTTGACAGTGAAAGAGTTTACCACTTTGCTTCTGATAAAGGGGAATACCCTGGAGCATTCCCCATATGTTATTACATTGTAACAACGACATCTGTCAATTCATCAAGTGCCTGGCAGTAATCATCGATTTCCTGTTACAGTTCTTTGATCTCCATCTGCTGATCAAAAATGGTTTCAAGCGCCTCTTGGTATTTGATATACAACTGGTTGTATGGTAGGTTATTCATGAACAGATTCCTCCTTCCCGTTTTCTGATACCACAGCGGCATGTTCTGCACGGTAAGGATTATCCGAATTCATATTTAATACATGTGACCGAAAAGTAAGCCTGTCAATTAATGCAGTTACCATGGTCTGGTTTTCAAACATGGTAGTCCATTCGGAGAACCGTAGATTTGTTGAAACGATGACACTTTTCCGCTCTGCACGGTCTGCCACGACTTTGAATAGTAGCTCTGACTGATGCCGGTTAAAGGTCAGATAGCTCAGCTCATCAATAATAAGTAATTCAGCTTTGGATATCTGTTTTTCCAATCGAACCAACCGATGATTGTCCTGAGCTTCAATGAGCTCATTGGAAAGATTAGCTGCTGTATAGAACTTTACATTCATGCCCTGCATACAGGCCTTCACGCCAAGCCCTATGGACAGGTGGGTCTTGCCGGTTCCAGGATTGCCTATCATTACGATATTCTGTTTCTTTGTAACAAAGTCGCAGGAGGCAAGTTCTTTTAAAAATGCTTCGTCCATGTGTTCGAAGCGGGAAAGATCCAGTTCATCCATGGTCTTTATATAAGGGAAAGAAGCCACTTTTATTTTTCGTTTGCGAGTGCTTTCCTGTCTGGAATCCAGTTCCAGTTTCATCAACTGTATGAGGAAATACTCATAGCCCTGATTCTTATCTAACTGTCGTATAACATCGGCGTAATTGTTGAACATCGGTGTCCGCAACTGCTTAGAATACATTTCAATGGTTTGTACCTGCAATTCTTTCAATGTATAGCCACCCCACATTTCTCATCGTATTTGGTGAGATCCATCTGAGTAACCGGAATTTCATTACTTAGATATACGATATTTGATTCTGGGTTCTCATGGAGCTGGCTCCGTATCATATCCACGGACGGCACGATGTTTTTTGGAAGCTGTTCCCTGATGGAAAGGATTCTTTCTTCGCCATAGTCAACGCATAGACGCAGGAGCTTTACCATCTCCTTATTGCCGCCCGGAAGCAGTCTTCCCCAGTCGAGCAGTTCCTTGGTCACATTTCGTCTGACAGGCTTTGCCTGAAATACAGCGCGTGGCTTTCTTTCCAGAAGGTCGATGTAATGCTCCAAACGGTATTCTATTTTACCGGATCCATAGAGCCGACAAAAGGTTGAAGCCAACTCCCCCTCATGGAAGATACATACCTCATTGGCATAGCCTTTTACAGTCATCTGTTTACGTAGATAGCGGACAGGGACCGAGTAATCATTCTTATCAAACCGGAGGGTTGAATAATCTCCAACTGTTGGAGTAGCAATACGGCTGGTATCGTAGCGGTAAGCTGGGATCTGCTTTAAATAGTACCATTCTTCCTCATAAGCTTCCTTTACGGTGCAGGAGCGTGAATCTACCTTGTGAGCGTTCCGATAATTCAGACAATCCTTGATAAGATGTTCATTCAACTCTGCAAGGTTAGCGACTCTTGGAACCGGCACCATGAAATTTCGGCGGGCATAACCCACCAGATTTTCTACCAGACCTTTTTCATTACCACTGGCAATGTTACAGAAATCTGTTTGGAAAGCATAGTGGGCGGCAAATGACCTATACCCTTTCGTAGCTCTGGCATGCAGACCAAAACCGTCACTTACAGCTACCTTGGCATTGTCAAAGATGAGCCTTTTAGGAATGCCCTTGAAATAATCAAACATTCTCTGCTGGGCTTCCAGAAAGGACTCCAGATTCTGTGAATAAAATGCCTGTACAAAAATGTCGCAGCTGTAGCAGAGCCTTCCGCAGAAGAAGTTGATTTTTGTTTTCTTACCATCCAGATAGATGGTGGCTTCACCCCAGTCGATTTGAATGGCATCGCCTGCATCGTATTCCAATGGGATATCGGCCTGGGGAGGGACAAGATGTTCAGCCCGTAGATTTCGTACTACTTCCCGAACTGTAGAGTAGGAACCAGTAAAGTTTTTTTCTACAACAAGCCGGTCATATATTCGTTTGGCAGTATGCTGTTGTTTGGACAGCTTTTCTTCCATGTCCTGCTTTATGCAGGCAATGATAAAGCTTTTGATGTCATTTGTAATGACGTTGTTTGTGCGGGTGTAAGATTTGCGCACATTTGGATGTGTACTGCCTTCGCAATACTTTTTGACGGTCTGTCTGGAAATGCCTAGACGTTTGGCAATAGACCGCTGGGATTCACCCTCCGTATGGAGAGTGCGGATTTGGGAGTATAAATCCACTTCAATAATCACCTTTCTTTCATCTCCTTGTAAGATTTTTGTACTTCTCAATCTTACAGGAATTTATTTCAAGGTGGTAAACTAATTCAGTGTCAAATAGTGTTGAAGTGGTACACTTTTATAATATCATTTACAAACATTCATGGATATATATTATCTCCTTGAATATTAATCAATAGATCAATTCAAGGAGGTAATTTTTATGTCAGCAAATGTAGAAACAATGTTTTACACAAGAGAAAGACCCTGGCACGGATTGGGGAAGATGGTAATGGAAGCTCCTACATCAAAAGAAGCACTGGCTTTGGCGGGACTGGACTGGCAGGTAATACAAAAGCCGATTGTAACAGAAGATGACATTCCCATTCCAGGCTTTAAGGTAAACATCCGAAATATCGATGAAAAAATTTTGGGAGTCGTTACAGATCGCTATAAAGTGGTTCAAAATGAGGAGGCTTTTGCTTTTACAGATGAGCTTCTTGGCGAAGGAGTCACCTATGAAACTGCAGGGAGTCTTCAGGAAGGGAGGCGTACATGGATATTAGCAAAACTCCCTCACCGCTATATTATCTCTGGGGATGAGGCTATTCCGTATCTTGTTTTTATGAATAGCCATGATGGAACTGGGGCGATTAAAGCTGCCATGACTCCTATCCGGGTGGTTTGTAATAACACACTAAACCTTGCACTAAAAAATGCAAAACGGATATGGTCCACAAACCATACTGGAAATATTTCCAGAAAATTAGATGATGCCAGAAATACATTGTTTTATGCACATCTTTATATGGGAGAGTTAGGAAAAGAAATTGACAGGTTGAATCAGATCAAATTATCAGAAAGACAGGTGTATGAATATATTGATGCTTTATTTCCACTCTTAGAGCAGCCAACCGAACAGCAAAAAAAGAACCTGATGCAGATGAAAGAAGATATGAAGCTTCGATATTTTGAAGCACCGGATCTTGCCCATATAGGAAAAAACGCCTATCGGTTTCTTAATTCTGTCTCTGACTTCGCAACGCATGCTAAACCACTTCGCGAACGTGCCAATTATAAAGAAAGTCTGTTTTCCCGAACCGTAGAAGGAAATGCTATGATTGACAGAGCCTATGAACTGGTACGGGCATCTTAAGTGTCCTGAAAAGTGGCCCAATCTTCAACAGTGCAAGGACTATTCTGAGATATGCAGTCATTTTAGTGTGGAAGAAATGAATCGTTTTGAAGAACAATTAACAGAATATTTATGTATGGGTGATATAACGGAAGAATTTTTGCTTGTCGTTCCAAGGGTAGTGTGCTGGTATGAAGGGCTGCTGGAAACAAAGGATTTTATAGAAGAAGCAATATTGTTATGAGGGGATACCATGAAAGCGGTATCCCTGATTATTTTAGAGAGGGAAAGATTAATGAAAGAAAAAACTCAGATAGAAAGAATTACGGATTTGATGAGAAAGCCTGAAATCAAGAAGAGAATAGGAATTGTTCATCTACAAATGGTAAAAGACAGCAAAAGCTTATGTGGATTATCACCGTTTACAAGTCCCCAAAAAGCAGTGGATATGATGAGGCCTTTGTTTGAAATGTCGGACCGGGAAATAGTTGCCGTATTGTCTTTGAATGTAAAATTGGAACCTATGGCAGTGGAAATTGTGGCAGTAGGTGGAATTAGTACCTGTATGGTGGATGTGAGAAATATTTTCAAACATGCACTTCTTAACAATGCTTCCTATGTAATCTGTTTTCACAACCATTTATCTGGAGATCCACAGCCGAGTCATGAGGATCATATGGTTACAGAAAGAATCCAAGAAAGCGGAAAATTGCTTGGTATTCCTCTGCTTGATCACCTAATAATAGGAGCGTTTAGCTTTTATAGCTTCAAGAAATCGGGGCTGATTGAACCGTACAATTCTAATGATGCAGCATAAGAGGAAAATTTCAAAAGAGTAAATAAGAGAGCAAAATGATTTTAGAAAAATAGGAGGCATCTATGTCTATAAAAATTTCAACAACAGATTTAACTCATGAAGAGTGGCGTCGATTAAGAAAGGCAGGGATTGGTGGGTCAGATGCCGGGGCGATTTGCGGACTGAATCCCTATTCGAGTCCAATGAGCGTTTACTATGAAAAGACATGCTTAGAGACAGAAGATTTTGATAATGAATTTATGAGACAAGGGCGTGATCTGGAAGATTATGTGGCTCGGCGTTTTATGGAAGAAACTAGTTTGAAGGTACGCCGTTCTAACGTCATGTATCAAAGTGAGACATATCCGTTTATGCTGGCAAATGTAGACCGTTTAATATCCGGAGAAAATATGGGATTGGAATGTAAAACGGCAAGCGCATACAGTGCAGATAAATGGGTGGAAAATTCCGTACCGGCTCATTATGAACTCCAATGTCACCATTATATGGCTGTGACTGGCGCTAAAGCGTGGTATCTGGCTGTCGTAATACTTGGAAAGGAGTTTAAGTATAAAAGAATCGACAGGGATGAGGAACTGATACAAAATCTTATTACTATAGAGCAGGACTTCTGGGAGAATCATGTTTTAACCCGAAATATGCCTGATCCTGATGGCAGTGGCATTTCAAATGAAGTGATTAACCGTTATTTTCCTTCAGCTGTTAAAAAGTCTATCCCTCTTTCCGCTAACTTAAATGAACAGCTTAAAAGGCGAGAAGAAATTATTCATCTGACAAATAAACTAACACAGGAGCAGAACCAAATTGAGCAGCAGATCAAGCTTTACATGGGAGAATATGAAATAGCATTTAATGAGAATTACAGAGTTACCTGGAGTAATGTGGATACGGTCAGGATTGATAGCAAGCGGTTAAAGGAGGAACGTCCAGATCTTTACCGGAATTTTGCAAAAAGTAGCCAATCCAGGCGTTTTACTGTAAAGGTTGCTTAAACAATGCTAATTTAGTTTTTGGATTATTAGAGAGGGACCATCTTACGGAAAGCAGGATGGTTCTGTTTTAGTGAAGGAGTGATATATATGGCAGATGTAAAGCAGGAGTTGGAGAAAAGGGCGGCAGGAAGTGGAGGACAATCCGTAAAATTGACAAAAAACATGACAATTGTTGACATGGTAAAGGCATTGGAGCCAGAAATCAAGCGAGCACTTCCCTGCATACTTACACCCGAAAGGTTTTCTCGTATGGCATTGTCAGCAATTAACAATACTCCTAAGTTGGGGGAATGTACTCCTATGAGTTTTATTGCGGCTTTGATGAATGCAGCACAACTTGGACTAGAACCTAATACACCACTGGGGCAGGCATATCTGATTCCCTATAAAAACAAGGGTGTGCTGGAGTGCCAATTCCAGTTGGGATATCGGGGATTGATAGACTTAGCATATCGTAACGAACGGATGCAGAGTATTGAGGCGCAGGTGGTCTATGACAATGATGAATTTTCCTATGAACTGGGACTTCATCCGTCTTTGATACATCGTCCAACTTTTGATGAGCCGGGAGAAATCCAGGCTTTTTATGCTATATTCAGGCTAGATAACGGCGGTTTTCGATTTGAGGTTATGAGTAAGAACTATGTTGACTCTTTATGCCATGCGCTATTCAAAAGCATTTACTTCAGATTTCAGTCCCTGGAAAAATAATTACGAAGGAATGGCAAAAAAGACTGTGATTAAACAACTTCTCAAGTATGCTCCCATCAAGTCAGATTTTCAAAAAGCCATTACTCTGGATGAGACAGTAAAAACGCAGCTATCTGTTGACATGAGTGAGGTTCATAATGAAGAATTTATGGAAGGTGATAATTCTACAACAGTTTAGCAGGTAAGGATAAGATAGGTGGCTGAGAATAGTTGGTAATAAGAAAAAGGTTAAAATATGTAAAGGAGCATATCTGACAGTAGGCTTCTTTTTATTTACATAAAAACAGGAGAAAATATGGAGGAAGAACAAATGAGTTACAATCAATTTTTGGAAGAAATAAGGGTGGCAGTACAGGAGATATTAGGGAGAGGTTATAATATTCAGATTCAGCAGATCAGAAAAAATAATGGCGTCTTGCTGGATGGACTGATTATTGGGAAAGCAAAAAACAGTGTTGCACCTACCATTTATTTAAATTCCTATTATATGGACTACTCTCAGGGAAAATCAATAGATAAGATTTTGGAAGACATTATGTTCATATATAAGGAAAATTCAGATGTGAACCTTGGAGAAATGAGAAAGCTTTTGGACTTTAGCAATTTGAAAGATAGGGTTGCTTTTAAACTAATACAGAAGGAAAAAAATCAGGAACTCTTGAAGGAAATACCATATTTTGAATTTTTGGATCTGGCAGTAGTGTTTTATCTTCTTTTGGATGAAAATCACGGAGGGCAGATGACAGCATTGATTCATAATTCCCATATGGAACAGTGGGGATTAACTATAAAGGAGTTAAGTTGTTTTGCCAAGAAAAATACTCCTGTCCTGTTGCCACCTGAGATTCGAACAATGGAGGAGGTAATAAGAGATATATTTACAAAGCAGTTAAGCGAGTTCAGTGATGATTTGTTTGAGGACTTGTTTGGAATGGATCAGAGCAATCCCTCTATTTATGTGCTTTCAAATAAAAACCAGATCAATGGTGCAGTATGTATTTTATATGAAGACTTATTGAAACATTTTGCTGAAGAACAGAAATCGGATATAATTATTTTACCATCGAGTGTGCATGAAACCTTGTTAATTCTGGACCGAGAAAATCTGAAGTATGAAGAACTGAAAGAAATGGTTTGTCAGATCAATCAAAGTGAAGTACCGGAAGAAGATATGTTATCTAATAGTATATACCGCTATGAAAGAAACATGGAACATATTGTCCTTGTTAAGGTAGAGTAAAATGATTATAGAAGTCGTTTTATCCGATTTATTAGATTTAAGGACTATACAAAAAAAGATGAGTAAAGAATTGAATTAGTGGCAAGAGCCATGTATAATAGTGGCACAAAAGAATACTTTATAGGAAATTTTCTATTCATAAAAAGGCTTCAATTTTATGGAGTAATAATTGGAGCCTTTATAATGTATGAGGAATGATGAAGAAATTATGAGCTGTTACAATAAGAACATTTAAGGCAGGAGCATAAAAAGTGAAGGATAATAAAGCAAAAGAAAGCATCCAGAAGACCGTTTTCATAAATTTTATATTAGAAGAATTGGAAAAGAAAGGATTAGATATAACAAAGGATGCTTACAACCAAAAATCAGCATCTAAAGAGCTTGAACATGAGTTTGTAATGGAGGAAGGAGTATTGATATCAAAAGCATGGTGGATTGAGAAGAACATTGTTGGTCAAGATCGCTTAAGAAAAATTTATGGAAAGTATACTCTAGGGATTACGCATAGTTTTTCTGCTTTAGAATTAAATGATAGTATTTGGATTAGGGATCTCGTAGATACGTTAGATAATGATGAATGGGATGAATTTGAAATAGAAAGATATTTTTATCGAAAAGAGGAAGATGGATGCGGACTTGTGTGTCGGTTACAAAAGTTGGGAATTGATTTACAAAGGTTTCCAAATGACGGAGAAAAAGTGAAATTATTATTTTTTCTATGCTGTTTTGAGAAACAACGTCGTATTAAAATGATACCATTTCTCTCTAATCCAACTCTTGAAAATGTTGACAATGGAATTATAGGTGGCATTACAAGAAATGGTGCATTAATATCAGAAATTAAAATCAATATCCAAAAGGAAATCACTAATAGGTATATAAAAGACTCAAAAGAGAAGTTGAAAAATATTTCATACCAATGGCAGAATATAATTGAGCGAGTATTGTATAAGTTGGATTTAGATGTGGGGGGATGGAATGAAAAAGACTTGGAACGTATTGATTTACAACTCCAGTTTGTTCAATCTATGTTTCTAAGTAATAAAATTATACAATATAAGGATACTTTATTAGAAACGTTTTATTTAAAAATATTGCAGCATGAGAATCTTGGTCGAGAAAACGATATTATAGATATTCAAGAAGTAGACAGACAAGGAGATGATCCAGATGCAAGTTGGGTTAATCAATATAAAAAATTGTTGAACCAGGTAGTGAATGAAGGAGAAATAAAAGAATTTATTAAAGATAATAGAAAAAAGCTGGCAAACATGGTTTTTCGCAAAAAAACATCAAGTAATGATTTAAAAAAATTTGATGGGGCCTCAAATAAGATTGTTTTTTACCTGGGAATGTTAGAGGATAATACGCTATGGAAAAGAGAAGATGGGATTCCGGTGTTAATAATTATAAGTTGTATTCAGGAAATTATTGAGTTAAATAAAAACGAAAAGGTTAAAAATCAGTTTTATCGATATAAAACGGAAGATTTGAGGACCTTGAATACTGAATTATATCGGGGTAAGGAGGCATACGCAAAAAGTCAGATTGCATGGGTTGAAAAAGTTCGATACCGCTATAATAGTAATTTGGGAAAAAGGGACAGAGCTATAATTACATATAAAATCATAACTCATTTGGACAATCTTATAATAAAGATTTACGAAAGCAACAGTTTGGAGGATATGCAGGTTCTGCATTCATATTTGTTGATGCTTGTGCATGCTATTGTGGATGATAATGAGGTGATTGAAAAGAAGTTCACATGGTTTTCTGATATTGCAAGTAGAGAGTGTGTAGGGTATAAATTAATTGCTGATGATCAAATAAAACAGTTTTTTATTGGGATATTGGGTAAGATGCCTTATTTTGATAATTTAGCAGAGCAGACAGGTGATTTTATTAAAGAGGTAGAGAAAGGAAGTCGTAAGGGAGAAAAGTATTGGCCGTTTGAAATAACAACAATACCATATTTAGACAGACTGGAAGGTTATTTGTGCGTTACAGTTGATTCTATTCAAAAAATTATTGTTTTAAGAAAATTGAAGCTCACATCATCGGAAAACATAAGACTTATATTATATTCGGCAGGATATTCTGTTGGTTTTTGTCTGGAGTAAAAATATTGCTTATGTGACTAAAGAGGGCATCTTTATGATTCATCGTTAATTTACAAATTAATGATAGATCATAAAGATGCCCTCTTTATTGGCATATCTAAAGTTTAATTGCTATTTTCCATTTTAACTTATGCTTTGTAAGAATAAGTTAAAACTTTACATTTTTGTGGTTTTCGATTAAATCAAAATTCTGGTACCATCGCATATGTAGCAAGGTTAAGGCAAAAAGGATTTCTAATCTGCTTTTTTATATAAACCCACAAAAAGCAGAAAAAGGAAAGAAATTTCTTAAATAACAGCCTTTTACCACAAAAAAACCAAGAATAAAAATTATTTCTGTGGGTTTTGGCAGAAATAATTTCTCAAAGGAGGAAAAGCAGATGGGCAATATACCAGTGTTTAGAAATCATGGCTATAATGAAATACAAAGTCAGATAATGCGTCAGACGTCTATGCAGGAGGCAGAAGATCGCTTATGGTTCCAAAATGAATCGGCAAGAATTGAATTGCAGAAGCAGGCGGAACTTTCGACAATAAAGGTGTATGAAAGCGAGCATAAAGCAAAGGTCTGCGCTGATATTGCAACGAGGAGAGAATTTTTGTGTACAAAAATCCTTGTTGGAAAGGACGGAACTGTAAGTCTTAATAAAGAACTGTTTGGTGCTGATGCAAAAGGGAAACTTCCGATAAAAATTTTGCAGGCGAAGAAGTTGATGGCTATGGGAAGTAGGCATGGCTCTGGCATTCTTATTATTCAGGTAGAAAGTAATATAGGCCTGGAGTGCGATTTGATTTTTAGTCCAGACCATCTGGACAATCGGTTTATTAACAGGCAATTTGATAAAAGGGGAATCTCTTTCGGCTTTGGCTTGAAAAAAGAACTTGAGGTTAGAAGAGAACTGATTCTTCACCTGTTACGCGAAGCTGAGGTAATAGAAATTCCTGTAAAACATGGCTGGTATCAGGAACAAGGGGTGTGGCAATATGCTTTTCCTGAGAGTACAACTTGGAAAGAGGTGTTAGCATGGATGTGAAAGATGTATTTAGTACATATATTCAAGAGTTATATACAAGGTATGAAAAAGAAGAGGGGGATAAAGCTATGATTACTAAAATTGCTTTTCTTATTTATCCGATTTTAAAAGAGATGGGATTCGGTAGTACTGGTTCGGTTGCTCTTGTGACAAATACAGAAAATGCAAGAAAAATAGTAATGCGTGATTTAAGTGGGCTATCGGAATACAGTTTATATCCAATTACAATTTCGCCGAAAGAGATTAAGAAACTCATGAATGATGCGGAATATGAACTACTAGCTTTTGCATATGTAAGAGGTTCAAACAGCAAAAGTAATCTTGAAATGCTGAAGGCAGCGTGCCATGCTGAAGCGATTCCAGACCATAAGTTCACAGCGTTGCCAATAATTACTTTTTGTGGGGGGATTCCAGATGATGCCAAAGACTTTTTAACTGGACAGATAAGTATTCAACCGAAAGCAGACGCCATACTTGCAGGAGTTCACAATAATGACTGTGGAGTAAATTTCTCGAGGATGATAATAGAATTTGTTTGCTGCAATTGGGCTGTATTGCAAATGGGGATAAGCAGATTGTCAGAGGACAGCTCCTTCCAAAGGACAGAGCTTGATAATCCAGGGGTGGGTATGTTTTTTATCGCAGAAAAACTGTTAGAAGTGTTTCTAGAGTGCAACAAATATTCTCCTGAAGAAAGAGAGATGCTTGCTTTGCAATGGCAAAGTTCTTTGAAGAGTATTGTAAATGAGTGGCAGATTATTTCGGATGGCTTGCCATGGCTGGAGGTTCTATGTAATATGATTCGCGGTGCGAACACAAAAGTTTCAGGAATCCTTGACCGAAATCAGGTGAGTGCTTGTGAAATAGTTAACGTTGAGACAAAGCCGCTATACGATGATCATTATTATTATTTGTCCAGCAATATTTTTGATGAACTCTGTTTGCCAATTACTGAGTCGATAAGTCTGAAACAAATAAAGGGGTTATTGAACGAATCAGGAATTTTGATAGGAGAGGGAAGGGAAAGGCAATACCTAACTGTAAAAGTACCTGTTATCACGGAATATGGTACGATTCTATATCCAAGAAAGATTCGATTGTGTAGGGAGTGGCTTGATCCTGTCGGCGAATTGACCTGGAAAGAAATAATAGAGGCTAATGTAGAAAGTGAGGAAGATTAATATGATAACACCAACACTGGGACATGTATTAGGATTAAATAAAAATATTAAGTTATCTCCGTCTGCTTTAAATCAACATATTCTTATTACTGGGAAATCGGGAAGTGGAAAGACTGTGGCGCTAAAAAAGATAGAGGAAGGTATTGCGTTACAGGGCGGGCGCGTTCTGGTATTGAATTTTAGCGGAACACATGATTCGTTGCAGGATAAGAGTGGAGTAAAATTCATCAACGCACGTACAGATGGAATTCCCTTATCGTTATTCTCTCCTGTAATTCGTTCGGATGGGAACAGGGAAGATGCCGATGATATTTGTGAAGCAGTAGTTGACGTGTTTTCAAATCTAGGGAAATTTGGAAGCAACCAGAAACGTATTCTTTCAAGGGCCTGTTATAAAGCAATAGAAAATCATATGCTTTGGGATAATGATATGGATTGCTTGTATGCTTTTCTTGAAGAGAGCGATGATGATGGAAGCCAGGGAATTATCGACAAATTCTGGAATGTGTTGAGAAAAGGGAAGTTTATAGAAAATGGTACATTATGGGAAAAAGAAGCGATTACCGTAATAGACTTTTCAGAATTTAATTTATCATCACAAGTGCAGCTTGCCGAGATGGTCATTGCAATTCTGTGGCGTCAGCATAGAATTAACGGAAAGCAGGCAGAGGAACCCGTATGGCTTGTTTGTGATGAATTCCAATCTCTGAATTTAAAAGAAGGGTCTGTGCTAACGCAAATTCTTCGTGAAGGCAGAAAGTTTAAGCTATTTCTTCTGATGGCTACGCAGACGCTATCATCATTTGATGTCGGCTGTCGTGCTATTCTGCAGCAAGCTGGGACGAAGCTCTATTTTCGCCCATCCGAAAGTGATGTTCGAAAGGTATCAAAGGATATTCCGGGTATTCAACAGGAGAAAGTACAGCAGTTACTTCATGGTTTGACAGTTGGTGAATGCGTTGCCATAGGAGAATTCCTGATTGGAACTCTCAGTGTGGAAAAGGTTTTAAAACTATCTTTTCGTTAGAGGATATTGTAAGGAGGAATCACTATGAAAGTGGAAGTGCCATTGTGGGAAAAATCTAATTTAACGCTGGAGGAGGCTGCACTTTATTCCGGAATTGGACAGGCTAAACTAAGAGAATTGACCAATGACGAAAAGTGTCCGTTTGTTCTCTGGAATGGCTCTAAACGGTTGCTAAAACGCCGAAAGTTGGATGAATATACCGATAAGGCGTATTCGCTCTAAAGTCAAGGAGTCATATGGTAATATGAAAATTGCCTTATGGCTCCTCTTTATAAAAAGGAAGGGGATTAGTTACATGGCAGGAAATGACAAAAGAAAAGATAAGGATAGAAAGGTACTCCGCACAGGAGAAGGCCAGAGGAAAGACGGTTATTATATTTACCGTTGGACTTCCAGAAACGGAAAGCGTCATTGCTTAACAGCAAAAACTTTGACAGAACTCAGGGAAAAAGAAGATGCCATCACGAAAGATAAGAGTGATGGCATCAGAGTAGATGCTCAAAATGTGACGGTAAATGATATATTCAATTTATGGTGTAGCATGAAGCGTGGCTTGAAAGATAACACATTTCAAAATTATAAATATATGTATGGAATGTTTGTTGAACCGGATTTTGGAAAGCTTCGCATAGTCATCTTGAAAAAATCTGATGTAAAGCATTTTTATAATCTTCTGGCAGAGGAAAGATATCTTAAAGTCAGTACGATAGATTCCATACATACTGTGCTTCATCAGGTACTGACTGTTGCTGTAGATGATGGATATATTCGCAATAATCCGGCTGATAATGTTCTAAAAGAGTTAAAGCTCTCACACAACTTTGATACTGAAAAGAGAAAAGCTCTGACGGTTGAGGAACAGGAACTTTTTCTGAATTATTTAAGACGGAATAATCAATACAGCCATTGGCATCCTATATTTGCAGTAATGATAGGGACTGGTATGAGAGTCGGAGAAGTGACCGGGCTAAGGTGGGAAGATGTAAACCTGGAAGATGGTCTAATTGATATTAATCACACGCTGGTGTATTATAATCATGAGGTCGATGGGTGCTATTTCAATATCCATACGCCAAAGACTAAGGCAGGAAAAAGACAGATTCCCATGCTTAACTATGTAAAAGAAGCATTTCTGGAAGAAAAGCAGTATCAGGAGTTTAATAATATTCATTGTGAGGTAACGATTGATGGATATACGAATTTTATATTCGTTAATCGTTTCGGATCGGTTCAGCATCAAGGTACATTAAATAAAGCTTTGCGCCGGATTATAAGAGATTGTAATGATGAACAGCTGGCTAAGAATATAAAGAATCCTGTTTTGCTGCCAAGATTTAGCTGTCATTCACTGCGTCATACGTTTACAACACGCCTTATAGAGAACAATGTTAATCTGAAGGTTATCCAGGATGCTTTGGGACATAAAGATGTCCAGACTACATTAAATATATACGCTGATGTAACGACTGCATTGAAAAAGAAAGAATTTAGCAGCTTGGAAAATAAAATGATGTGGAAAGAAGTTATTGAAGAAGGGAATGATGTGGAATAGGTTTTTTGTACTAAGGTAAACAGGCTTCTATAAATATTTTGGAAATTTATGTATTGACTGAAAAGAGTGATGGTTTTGAAATTAGGGGGATGCCGTACTAGCCAAAATGTTTAGCTGGGCGGCAGCCCCTTCCAATGATGAAAAGTTTAGACAGGTAAAAGCCCTTGCGATTAAGTGTAAATGGTAAATAACCAGTCTACTTTTGGTTTTCTCGTTTGAGGCAATAATGATGTAAAGTTTAAAAAGTTTCTAACAAACTTTTCACACAGAACTTAAGGAGAAACTCCAAATGGACACACGACTTGCAATCAACCAGATCCGACTCAGTAAGTGGACCAGAATTATTAAAGACCGTTGTCAAAGTGGTCTGAAAATCGATAAATACTGTGAGCAACACTAGTTATCACGTCATGCCAATTGCTGGCTAAGAAAAGTGAAAGAAGCAGCTCTGATACATAAGCAGTTTTATTGAACTGCCGGTACTCCCGGAAAAAAATGGTCCCAACAACAAGTGAAAATCTTTTTACTTATTAAATGACCATTGCTATTGAAAATACTATATTGGTAGTCTGCGTATCCACTCCAATGGAACTTCTTTCTAAAGTTCTGGAGGTGGTTAGTAATGCTTAATGAACAAGGGCATTTTTTGTTTGGATAAATTTTTTTAGTACTGGACCTGTGTCAATACTTTGGACACAGAAAGTTGATCTTCTCCTCCCCACCTAGAATAATACGGAGAGTATTAGATTAACGACTGTTTTGCTGGCGATTGCTGATTAGTTTTATCGCGTTTATGACAGTTCATGAATGTAAAAAACTATACATGGATTACAAATAATGATATAATTTTTTATAAAGTTAAGGGGTGGTGAAGCAAATGATTTTATCAGATAATGAAACAAGAATAGATCGTTTGAATAACATGGCAATTGCTAAGACAATTGTAGCTATTATTAAAGACAGTAATAAATCAATTTCGATTGGGGTACATGGAGACTGGGGAGCAGGTAAATCAAGCGTATTGGCTATGGTTGAAGATCAAACGACATTAATTTGTCAAGATAATGCATCAATGTATGCAATTGTTCGATTTAATAGTTGGCAATATCAAGGATTTGAGGACGCAAAAATTGCGTTAATGAGTGCTATCGTGTCACAGCTAGAAGAGATGGCTGAATTATATTATAAGGAACATAAAGTTGAAGATAATAAAGAAGATATAAAAGAAATTGGAAAAAGATTGTGGAAGAATCTTGATAAGCTAAGTCTTGCCAAGGGGGTTGGCAAAATTGGTGTTTCTTTAGTGACCGGAACAGCACCATTAGTTATAGCGGAGAGTATTATTGGCGTAATAAAAGAAAATGTAACAGATCCAGATAAGGCAGGAACATTAATAGAAAAAATAGGAAGTTTAGTTAAAAATCCATCAGAAGAACCATCAGGATATAAAGAGATAGACGAGTTTCGTCAGAATTTTAAAGAATTGTTTAAAGCCGCTCATGTTAACAAACTTGTTGTACTAATTGATGATTTAGATCGTTGTTTACCTAAGGTTGCAATAGAAACGCTTGAGGCTGTGCGTATGTTTCTGACTTTGGAAAATGCAGCTTTTATCATTGCAGCTGATGATGCGATGATTCGCTATTCTGTAAAGGAGTATTTTCCAGGAATATTAGAACAAAATAATTTAAGCTTAGATGCTGATTTGAGATCAGATTATAATCTGTTCGCAGATAAATATTTGGAAAAGCTTATTCAGATTCCATTACATATACCGAGAATTGGACTAAAAGAAGCGCAATTGTATATCATGCTTTTACTAATAGAATCTAAATTAGGTGAATCAGATAAATTAGAAAGAATTGGAGATGTTGTCATTGAAAAACTTCACAAGCCATGGGCACTGGAACAACTATCTACAGAAGAGATTAAAGAAGCTTTAGTGGATAAGTATGATGAGGCAATTGAGAATATCAAAATTGCAAAAAGCATTGATAAAATATTATCTAAACACACAAATGGAAACCCGAGGAATATTAAACGCTTTATTAATATGCTTCTATTAAGAAATGAGATTGCTCAGAATCGCGGATTTGATGCAAATGATTTGCAAATGGCGGTATTGGCTAAAATGATGTTAGCAGAGCAGTACAATAGTGAATTTTATAAAGCCCTGGCAGGAGAATTAGATGAGAACGGACATTGTAAAGCATTTGAAACCTTTGTGGAGCAGGAGGAACAGGAAGATCATCTAGATAATGAAACTACGAAGAAAGTTGTTAATACAAAGCTTACAAGTACTATAGTATCTAAGATGAATTCACAAAATGCAAAAGAAGTTGAGCAAGAAGTAAAAAAAGAAATGAAAGAGGATAATAAGCGTACTATAGTAAAACAAGAAACATTTAAATATTTTCTTGGGCAAAGAGACGTTATTAATTGGATACAAATTCCGCCATCCTTAGTTAAAGTCGATTTAAGACCCTATTTTTTTGCTTGTACAGAAAAAGTTGATTTCTTCTTTAGCAATTCCACAGAGCAGTTACAGGAATTAGTTTCTATAGTTCGATCGGGTAAGTTGAACACTGCAAGAAAAAAGGAAGATATTTTAGCTTTAAATAGTACAGATGCCAAGAAATTATTTAAAATAGTGTCACAGGATGTATTCACTCAAAATTTATCGGATACTAAACCGCCTAGAAGTATAGAAGGAATTAGACTTTTGGTTGAGTATCGATCAGAACTTCAAAATGATTTGGTTGAATTCCTTTTGACATTACAACCTGATAAATTAGGCATATGGGCTACGGGTGAATGGGATTCATGTATTCCTAAAAAATCAGAAGCACGCGAAAAATTAAAAAAGTTTTTAAATGGCATCGCAGAGAATAGTAGCGATCCAATTACTAGAAGAGCTGCAAAATATGTATAGGGGGAGATAGATTATGGGAACATCTACAAGGAACAAAGGCCAATCTGGACACACGCCGTTAGTACCTTCTTGGTTAGAGGAGGATGATATAGAAGGACAGACACAATCAGATGAACAAATACCTCAAGATGGAGACGAAAATCGATTTTCAGGACCTAGAAAATCATTTACACAATATGTAAATGGTGGAGGTCGTGATGGTAGCTCAATGAGGAGCTCAGTATCGAGGTATATTAGTCATTCGTTAGGCGGGAGCTATAGAGCAACTACTCGTCTAGGATCTGCAAGAAGTAGCACTGCAAAACTGTATAATATATTATATACGTTGTCAGGAAGTAATGGTGTAAGAAAAGTTGGACAACAACTTTCACTGAATAATTTGACCAATCTTCCTGCATCAGAATTTTTCGTAGAAATAGCATTATTTATTTGTCCAGATGGAGGACCAAATGATGAGGGGATTGCAAGAGCTGCATATTATGATGCAATAGCAGAAAACCCGGAATTATATGGAAAACTAACAGAAGAATTGACTGCTGAAGATTGTTTTTCGGTTTTGCAAAATTATATGGAAAAGGTAGTCTTAGAACACGTTATAAATGATATTGCTAATAAAACAATAGTTCTTCCAGATGACATTGATCAGGTTTCAAATATTGAAAAAAAGTTAGAGCAGTTGATTAAACAGGGTATATCAGATGCTTGTGCAGAGGTTACACAAAACAAAATAGAAATGACAGGTGATAAAGCGCAGGAAATTACAGATTCGATTTATCAGAGGACATATGAAATATTAGAAAGTCAGGAGGATTAAGTATGTACAGATATCATTTGATAGCTTCGTTTAACAAAGAGCTAAAACTGCCAAAATATAAAATAATTTCGGAAAAAAGTAAAGTTCAAGCACAACTGCCAATGTTGACAACTGCTGGGAATTTTCGATATGGTCTTCAAACAACCATTAATGAACTTAAGAGGCAGAATATATATCCTTCAGAAACTGGATATGATGCAATTATCTTTGGATTAATGGTATATATTGCAGATATGAAAATATCTAGGATTAAACAATCACAGGATTCGTGGACAAGGGAAATTATCTTGTCTATACCAGTTTATGATAATCGTTGGGAAAAACATAAAGAAATTTTAGAACGAATGCTTAGATTTTTAACAGGAGATATATGGACAATAGAATTCAGTAAAAGAGGATCAGAGTTTGTTCAAAAAGAGAAACGGAGTATACGTACAGAAAAATATGAAACAGCATCATTATTTTCCGGAGGTATGGATAGCCTCATAGCTTCTATAAATTATATGGAGCAAAAGCAACCAACACTTCTGGTAAGTCATGCTGGAGAATCAAGGGTAAGAAGTTGGCAAACGAATTTGTTAAAAATTTTGGATCACGAGTATCCAGATGTGTGCCATGAAAATGCATATTTATGGACTAGTCTTAGAGATATTGAATTACCAGAAGCGGATCAAGATAAAAATCAGCGAAGTAGATCTTTTCTATTTATTGCAATAGCAATGTTTGCAATGAGTGGAACAAAAAATTGTACAAGATTGTTTATGCCAGAGAACGGATTAATAGCATTAAATGTACCACTAGACTCCACTCGTGTTGGTTCACATAGTACAAAGACGACACATCCTTTTTATCTTAAGTTATGGAATGAAATTAGTCAGGATATGTTTGGTATTTCTATCACAAATCCATACTGGAATAAAACAAAGGGTGAGATGGCAGCGGAATGTTTAAATAAAGACATACTCAAGGTTGCAATGGGTGAATCGTTTTCCTGTTCGTCAGTTAATAATGCTAGTATTAGGGGGGGACATTCTCAGCATTGTGGGCACTGCTTACCGTGCATTATTAGAAGGGCTGCAATGTATCATGCGTTTGGAGCTTATGATCCATCGGAGTACTTATATTCTGAAATTAAAAATATTGAGAACAATCGAGAATTAGTGGGTGAACAGTTGCGTTCTTTTCAATACGCAATTCGGAAAGTAACACAAACACCAAATGCTAAAAAAATATTAATTCATAAGTCAGGTCCACTAAAAAATGATGAGAAATATCTTACAGAGCTATCGGATATGTATTACCGAGGCCTTATGGAAGTAGAACAATGGATTCAGGATAATGGAGGAAAGAATAATTGCTAGTTGACACACATTTTCATTTGGATTTGATGGAAAATATGCAGTCTTTAATAAAACAATTTCGTGGAGTGGATGTTGGAATAATTGCTGTTGGTACAACACCATTGGCTTATAGTAGAGAATTAGAATTTGTTTCTGGAATTAATAATATTAGGGTTGGACTAGGGTTTCACCCTCAGCTTGTGGAACAAAGAGAGTATGAAATTGATTTGTTTTTACAAGAATTAAAAAAGACAAGATACGTTGGTGAAGTTGGACTTGATTTCAATAAAGACAATATTAGATCGAAAAAACAACAACTTTATTTTTTTCGAAAAATAGCTCAAACATGTGCAAAACAGGGAGAAAAAGTTATATCTATTCACAGTGTTAATGCTACTAATGAAGTAATCAACATTCTTGAAGAAGAAGGTACATTTAAAAACTGTATATGTATATTGCATTGGTTTACTGGAACAGCAATACAGAGAAAAAGAGCAGTTGAGAATGATGCTTATTTTTCCATTAATCAAAAAATGGCGAAAACAAAGTCAGGTCAACAAACAATTCGCAATATTCCTGCTGATAAATTATTATTAGAGACAGATGCTCCATTTACGGGAATGATTAGTTCGGTAAATAATTTACAAAACGAACTTGAAAGTATTATTCAAGATATTTCACTGATTCGTCGTGAAAATATGATGCAACAGATAAAATGTAATTCTGAAAATATTTTTGATTAAATAGGTGTGTTTAATTGCATTTCTTGTTATGTGCTGGGGATCTTCAAGCCAATTAACAGTGTTTATGGTCCTATGTCAAGATTTAGCACAAGTTAAAATGAGAATCGAATCCTCATATTAATCAGCATGCAAGATTCCATCTTTCAGACTCTTTTGATAAAGTTTCTCATAATCGTCTAGTGACATATAATTGCAGTGACTGTGAATCTGCTTGGTATTATAAAAAGCTTCCAGATATTCAAAAACAAGCTGATATGTGTGTTTGAAATTCTGGATTTTAAGAGTGTGTGATGAAAAGTTTGTAAATGCAGATCTTCTATGATAATTACTGAGCTGGAGGGCTATGAATGTAGCTTCCAGCTTGAGACCGTTTCAAGTTTTGAGTAAACAAAACAAACTGATATAAGATAAGTTAATAGTTATGAAAGGGCAGAGCTGATTTGTATTGGATCTGCCCTTATCTGCGTGTGCCCGGTGGGCACACGTTCCAACGAGTGTAGGTCTTGTCCGATACGGTATTGCAGCTTATTGTCATGACTTTTTGCCTCCAATTAAGAAAAGCCGACAAAAGCACTTGAACCATAGAATGCAACTCTATTTCAAAAGAAAAACTATGATGATTAATTTGCGTTCTAAATTTGAGATTCTCAAATCTAGATTTTTTTTTGAATTTCATTGAGAAAATGGAGGTATTCTGATATAATTTCTATGTCGTTAGATTAAGGATAAGGAGAAGAAGAATGAGTGTAAATTATGACAAATTATGGAAACTCCTCATAGATAAAAAAATGAAAAAAACTGATTTCATGAGAGAAGCAGGAATAAGTTCTAATGCTTTAGCACATATGGGAAAAAATGAGTCGGTTTCACTTGATTGCATTGAAAGAGCATGTAGACTGTTTGGTTGTAAAGTCGATGATTTATTAGATTTTGTTGAAGAAGAAAAGTGAATGTGAGGTAAGAGAATGAAAGACAAGCATACAATTCGTACATTGAGTTTGTTCTCAGGTGCGGGTGGCTTAGATATAGGTTTTCATAAGGCGGGATATGATATTGTTGGTTGCGTAGAGATAGAAAAACAGTATTGTGATACTTTGATTGCAAATCGAAATATGAAGAGATATTTTAATCCAAATGCAAAAATATATTGTCAGGATATAAGACAATTTGATGCAAACGAATTTGTTAATATGGGAATTGAATGTGTTATTGGAGGACCACCATGTCAACCTTTTTCAGCAGCTGGGAGAAGAGCAGGTGGCGTTCCGGGAATGCAAGATGAAAGAGGAATGTTATTTGAAAGTTATTGTAATGTATTAAGGATTCTTAAGCCAAAAGTATTTGTGTTTGAAAATGTTTATGGATTAAAGGGTGCAAATAATGGAGAAGCATGGAATGAGATAGTAGCTTCTTTTTCTGAAATAGGGTATATAATAGAAGCAGAAATTTTAGATGCAGCCGATTACGGAGTTCCGCAACACAGAGAGAGATTGATTCTTGTAGGAAGACTTGACGGAGATTATTCGTTTCCAGAGCCAACTAATGGACCAGATTCTTCATCAGGTAAACAATTAGTTTCAATTTTCGATGCAATAAAGGATCTAAAAGACGAAGCAAGTGGGAGTGAGGATTTAGGTGGCATGTACGGTCATCTTTTACCACTTATACCAGAAGGATTAAATTATTCCTTTTTTACAAAGGAAATGGGGTATCCAGAACCATATTTTGCTTGGAGATCCAAATTTCATGATTTTTTGTATAAGGCAGATAGGAATAAACCTAGTAGAACATTAAAAGCACAGCCAGGCAAATTTACAGGACCATTTCATTGGGATAATAGGCATTTTTCAATACATGAATTAAAAAGGATTCAAAGTTTTCCTGATGATTATGAATTAACAGGAACAAATACACAAGTCATAGCACAGATTGGTAATTCAGTCCCACCAAAGCTTGCTGAGGTAATTGCAGTATCAGTTCGGGAACAATTACTGCGTCCTACTGATAATCTAACATATAAGACTCGAGATGTTGGATTTAAATCAACATTCAGAAAACGTCAAAGAGAAACAAGTAATTATTATAAACAAGTTGCAGAAAACGAAATAATTAAAAGATTTGGTTCAATAAATGCTGATAAAATAATTGGTGCGTACTTTGGTTTCGATAATAGTTATTATATTGGATATATATCAAAATTTTCGAAGGAGACACTAAAAAAGAAACCAAGTATAAAGCAGACGGAAAAATATCAATCTGTATATAAAATCCAATCAAAATGCCAAAACGAGAATATTGATATTGATATGACAATGTGTAATGGTAAAAATTTACTAAAGGGAACAATATGTATTAGAGGTCTTCGTAAATACTTGTTAAAAGTTGATACTCTTCAATTGACATTTAAAATAGGAGATATATGTAATATATTTGATGTGTGGGATGTAATTCAAAAAGAGTTAGTAGACATGAGTCAGTTCTATTCATTAATTGATATTTATGGTCATTATGCAAATCGTGGAGATACAGTTAAAGTTTCTACATTATTCCAAGAGATACCAGATAATGAAACATTAATAAAAGAAATTAATTTTTTCGGCGACTCGGATAACTGTGGTTTATATATATCAAGAGCAGATGTATCGGAAAAAATGGGATTATCAATCGAAGATATAGACAAATTTGTTGAGAAAATGAGAAATCTACGTTTTGATGTACGAACCGCAAAAACACATCCTACAATACGAACAGATGAAATTATTTGTACTTATCCATTTCCAATGTTATCAGAAAGAGTTTTATTTAATAAAAAAAGTGTGAGGGAGGCATAAACTATGTGTGACAATTCAGAAAAGAAAGAAATTGCTTCAGACGTTTCGGAACAACAAGAGAAAGAGTTGCTAAATAATATTCTTTCAAAATGTTATGATGAAGCTGAGAATGAATTTAAAAAAGATAATCAGACAGACTTAATAACCTATATTGGTGATGAGGATGCAAAAACAATTATTGAGTTAGCAAACATAAAACATGCATCAAGAGGAGCGGCACTTACGCTTGCAATCTATAAAATTCTTCATCCAGAGCAGGATATTAGAAATCATAAGTCCGAATATGAAAACGGCTTTTCAGCAAGGGGGGTAGATACAAAAGTAACAGTTCCTTTTTTACTTGAACACGGATTACCATATAATGTAGAGTCGCATTGGCTTAGTCAGACATTGTCATTTGCTGGTCCATTTTTGCCGGATTCAGTTCTTAAAACAGTTCCCAAAAAAGCAGGACCTGATTTAATCATAACTGCTAATCTAATACAGAATGCAGACAGTAATGAACGTTTAGAAAAAATTGTTATCTTAATTTTAGAGAAAATGATTGAGGAGAGGAACAAAGGGAAAATACCACTAACGAAGCCAAAAAACTTAAGTATAGACCAAGTGATGCAATTATTGCATGAACATTTTAAGAGTCCTTATCAGAAAAATGCTCCTAGACTCCCTCAAGTTGCATTGTATGCAATGTACCAATGTCTAATGAAGGACGTTGGAAGATATTCTGATTTTGAGTTAAAACCGTTGGAGAGAATGAAGACTGCAAATAGAAAAAGTGGTACTGTAGGTGACATTGATATCTGGAAAGATGGGAGACCGATTGAAGCTGTAGAAATAAAATTTGAAATTCCAATTAATAAGTCACATGTAAGTGAAACAATGCAAAAAGTTAGAGCAGAATCAGTTGAAAGGTATTTTATTTTATCTACGGCAGAGACATTACCTAGCGATATAGATGAAATACAGAGAATGAAAGATGATTTTATGAAAACAAATGGATGCGAAATAATAGTAAATGGTGTTTATGGTACATTAAAATATTATTTACGTTTACTAGAATCAACAAATGAGTTTATAAATTCATATACGGATTTATTGTCTATTGATGAAGATGTTAATTATGAGCATAAGAGTGCGTGGAATAAAATATGTGCTGAAAGATAGTGAGTGTAAAATAACCAGAGTAATATTCTGGTTATTTTTTTGTGTGCAGAGGTGCAACCTTTGACGGAGTTGAGAGGCAGAGCCTTCAACAAGTTAAGGGCGGTAACCATTGCCCAGGTTAATAATGCTTGCGTCATTAAATACTGGGTATTACGATGACGTATAATTAATTACGCAAATTTTTTTTAATAGACATGGTCTATAGTCGTTTGGTAAAATTAAGTCACCACAACCAAATACTCTCAACGCCTTGCTGGATCATGAAGCAGATGAACTCGTTAATGCTGAAAAATACGAACCTTCCGGTGATCACAAAGGGTATCGTTCCGGACATAACAGCAGAAACTTTCAACCACTGCCGGTGAGGTCAAATTGAAGATGCCAAAGTTAAAAGGCGTTCCGTTTGAAACTGCCTTTATTGAGCGATATTGCCGCAGAGAATGCTCTGTGGAAGAAGCCCTCATTGAAATGTACCCCGCGGGTGTTTCTGTCCGCCGCGTTGAAGACATTACCGAGGCGTTATGGGGAACCAAGATTTCACCTGGAACTATAAGCAATCTAAATAAAAAGGCCTATGAACATATTGAAACGTGGAGAAGCCGCAAACTTACCGGTTCTTATCCGTATGTCTTTATAGATGGTGTTTACTTAAAGCGTAGCTGGGACGGCGAAATACAAAACGTCTCTATCCTTGTTGCCATTGGAGTCAACGAGGATGGATGTCGTGAAATTATTGGCGCGGCCGAAGGCATGAAGGAAGACCGTGAAAGCTGGTGACATTCTTTGTATAATTATCCTGAAAGGATTGCCTAATGGGTATTAGTCGAAAAACCGGAAGCTTGCAGCAAATATGTCAATGGTGCAATTGATAATGAACTTTATCGTGCGATTGAACAAATTAATTTGTTGTTTGAAGAATATACAAAAACTATTATATAGTCTTTGATTAATGTTATCTCTACCCTCCTGGGAGTCGGGCAGATGGGTTGGGTGGTCGGAATGGTATACAAAGAAAAGGGAATCTTTGATAAATATACAAGTTTTTGGAACTAAAAAAATGTAATGAAACAAAGAAGTTAGAGAGATATTTTAGAACCCAGCATTCAATATCAGCTAATTGATATGATTGAAAAAAGCTAAAGAAAAGGTGAATTTGTCGACGTTTTAAACACAAATGGAGACCTAGATCCCTGGCCCTTTTATAATATATTGCTGGTGGTAAAAAGAGAAAAAATTCTTGAAAATCAACATTAAATTAAAACTGCAATTGTCAGAAATGGAAAACTTATAAACATTGATTATCATATGAAACATTGGACAACATGGACATAAAAAAGGAAATAAAATATGATTCTTTCAGATAAACATCAAGCAAGAAAATTAATTGAAATTATTGAATCAAACATTAAAAAAACAAAGGATCAAATTGTAGCTATTCTTGCTGAAAATGAAGCAAAAGATGCCCTTGCAAATCTTAAATTTGATAAAACATCTTTTGATCCATTAAGTGGTGAGCCAATTAACTTTATTGAAATGCTTAACCAGGCGTATTCAGATCTTGTGGTACTAAAGGCTGTTGAAGATCTTATGAGTAGATACGAGGACAAAGCCTTAGAGCTTAATATGGGTGCATTAACTGGCTTTGATATTGTATCTACAGACAAGAAAGTTGTTGCAGAGTGTTTTGCAACAGTAACAGCCTTCAATAACCAAAAAATAAAAAAGGATTCTAAGAAGCTGATGCAGTTAAATGATGACGTTAAAAGATACATATATTTCTATTCAAGAGAAGATTCACAAGATAGAATAGTAGCTTTTACTGAAAAATATGGAAGCATAAAATACATAAGAATTGAGGCGTTTTAAGTGAGTGAATCAATTACACTTAGTGAAGTTAAAAAAATATGTTCTACAATTAATGTAGGTAAGCTATTGAAAGACAGTAAACAGAGTTACGCTGAGATTTGTCGATTTGGGAGTATTACTGATAGGAATCAAATAAAAAGCATTCAGAAAACAATAAGAAAACATAAATTATTTGATTATGTTGATGAAGATCAAAAACATTTATGGGCTTTTTATGGTTATATCGGAGCTGATGATTGGGTTTGTATTGAAGTTGGGAGTAGCGATGATATTTTAGAAGAGATCTGTGGAATTGTGAAGTTGATGTATGAACCTTCTTGTGATGTGGATAAAAGATCTGTTCTTCATAAGGATGTAGTAATATATAAATCAAAGAGTTATACGGATAAGATTTGCTATAAATATCGATACATGAACAAATTGTTTAATGAATTCTGGTGGATTGAAATTAATGTAGATAATCACCAAGATGGTAATGATAATGGATATGATAAAATTAATTTTGCAGAAGTGTCATATGCAGTTAAGAATAAGGCTCTGATTTGGAATCCGGCACCAACTACTACAGATAGAAAAAATAGAACAAATACAGAAAAACAGATTTTAGCTGAGGTTTACAAAATAAATTCGTAAATAAGTAGAATATATATTTGACGTAAATAAGAGATCTTAGAATTTTGCAAAAAGGAAAAGCGCAAGGTAACAGCGAAGGATATTATTAATGCTTTGTTTCCCGGTAAACCACAGCCGTTTTTAAAGCAAATATGAAGGTGGCCTTTATCAATTTAATTCCAGTTATTATCTATGCTGCTGTTATTACAGGTCAGTTTATGGATAAGTTCTCTGGAGGTATTAAAATCGGTGTGGGAATTGTTTTTGTTATTGCGTATATGGCATTAACATTGATTCCTTATGTTCCTTTTGCAGTAAACATTGCAAGCACGATAATGTATGCAGGTCTGCTTTGGGCTTTGTGTGATAAGGTTGGAGCTACTGTGGTAAGAATCTTTTTGAAGGTGATTACCGCTGGATTTGTTGGTTTATTAGAGCTTAGCATTGCAATGGCGAGGAAAGATTAAACCTTGTTATGCTTAACGATGCAGTTCCTGCAGGAGTTAAATTAGAGTAGGTTATAAAACTAGTGTCTTAGATTAAATATCGATATCAAATATATTAAATATCTAGGACGCATTTTATTTTTATTGAAAGTATTCGCTAAGACGAATATAATCAAAAATAGGTATATTGTTGTCTAATCGGAGGATAGATAATGGATAATGGGACATAAAAACAAATAGAATAGAAGCTGGTAATAAATGTAAAGGAGGAAGAACAATGGCTATTCCAAAATTTGATGAGAAAAGTATAATTGAGGCACTTAAGTTCATTGATGAGAATGGTGTACCTGACAAAAATAAAAGTACACAGTATGTGCTCGTAACAGAAGACGGAAAAAAGTATCCTCCTAAATATGTAATTGCAGTGGCAGATCATATTGAAAACGGAGTAGAAATAGCAACTGACGGATATAATGCAGTTGAAGCAAAGGGATACTTTGAGGCACGTGGATATAAAATTGAAATTAAACAGGAGAAGTTTGAGCTTACGATCACAGCTGAGTCTATTGTTTCAACAGATAATAGATTTATTATTGATGATCTTGGCTTGGGAGATAACTATGAGCCAATAGATGCTTATTTTATATCCGCAAATAAAGAGACTATTCGAAGAAAAAGAAATAAAAGTGAAAATAGAATATCAAATCAGTCTTTACCAAGATTGGCTTTCCAGATTTATGAAAAGCAGATTGTGTCTTTGTCTGATTTAGATAAAAAGGAGTTCCCTGTATGTAAGTATAATCCTAACCAGGATTATGTTCGTGGAATATTCCCAAGTGAAGAAGCGTATAAACAGTACAAAAATTCTATGGAGTTTTTAACATACTGGAGAGAAAATGGTCCTAAGTTTATTATCTACTCTTGGAATGTATTTTCAACACTTATCTTTGTTCAGGAGTGCTTAAAACGATTCGGAAATACAGGAGATAAGTTCATTTTGGTTTATAGAGATAAGACCAAGACTGAAAATACTGTAGCAAAGGCTGTAGAAGCAGAAGAGAAAAAATCTTCACAAGAGTGTAAGAATCCTTATTCTAAACTGTTATTAGAATCGAAGAATATCATCTTCAGAGGAGCTCCTGGTACAGGAAAGTCTTATCTTGCCAAGCAAATTGCTGCAGATATTATTAGTAATGGGTACACCAATCAGTATGCTGATTTAACTGACGAACAGAGAAGACAGGTTGAATTTGTTCAATTTCATCCAAGCTATGACTATTCGGATTTTGTGGAAGGTCTTCGTCCAAAGATGAATGAAGATGGAAGCATGGGATTTGAATTACAAGATGGTATCTTTAAGAGCTTTGTTGATAAAGCAAGAAGCAACTTTGAGGATTCTCAGAAGTCAAAAGAAATCAGAGAACAAGAGGTTTCTGCAAAAACCATTATGGCTAATTTCTTTGCCAATATTGAATATGGAGACAATGAGTATCAGACAATTAAGGGAAGTAAGTTCTCTATTACAAATGTAGATGATAAACATATTTACATTTCAATTCCAGGTAATGAAACAGCTGACAAGCTTAGTTTGAATATTGCTGAAGTTCGTAAGATGCTAGAATCAGGCATGGAGTTTAATAAGGTCAGTGATATCACAAACTTTTTTGGAAAGCAGTTTGCAACTCAGTCTTATTCATATGACTTTGCACTTTTTAAGGCAATTAAAGAGGCTGGATCAGATGGGATAAAAGCTTCTGTTGCACCGGAAGAGTTGAAAAAATATATCTTCATTATCGATGAGATTAACCGTGGTGAGATTTCAAAGATTTTTGGAGAATTATTCTTCTCAATCGATCCTGGTTATCGTGGTAAATCAGGTGAGGTTGCTACACAGTATTCAAATATGCATGCAAATCCTGATGAGAAGTTCTATATCCCAGAGAATGTATATATTATTGGAACAATGAACGATATTGATAGATCTGTGGATAGCTTTGACTTCGCAATGCGTAGAAGATTTAGATTTATTGAAATCAAAGCAGATGATACGCAGGACATGCTGGAATCATTAGAGAATGAAGAACTTAAGAATGATGCTGTTAATAGAATGGATAAGCTGAATGCAGAGATTCTTAAGGTAGATGACTTGAATGAGAACTATCAGATTGGTGCTTCATATTTCCTTAAATTAAAGACATTAAGCTTTGATGATCTTTGGACTGACTACCTGCATCCGTTATTACAAGATTATGTTCGTGGATTATACGACGAAGAGGGCATCATGAAGAGATTTGCCAGAGCATATGGATATCAAGCTTTAGGTGAAGGTGATGCAGATGAAGCAACTGAAAATTAAGGATAATCAATATAAATTAAAAGAAGAGTTCTTTGAAGTTAAATCCGTAGTAGATCGAGTTGCAGATAAAACATTAGAACAGCTTGAGCGAGAGGGCATTTTTGTATTTCCTGATATAATTAAAGAAGCAGAGGATATAACAAAGGATCAGATGATTCTTCAAAGCTATAATGATATGTATTGCTCTGGAAATGTCATGGGATTCCTTGGCTCAGGTGATGAACGTCTCGCAATCGAGTCCAGATTTAGCTTGGGTGAGAATGATTATTTCTTTCAGTATCTATTAGAAAAAGTGCTGGATTTTCCCAACTTTATTAACTTAAATACTAATGCTAATCAGGACGACAGAATGTTTAACTTGCTGTTATTCCTCTTCCCACATTACCTCAAGAGTGCTGCGCGCAAAGGAGCATATAAGACTTATATCCGTAATGAATATAATGATGGGAATGTAAGAGGAACAATCGATGTGGCAAGGCATATTAAAAAGAATATTCCGTTTGTGGGGAATATAGCTTATAGTCAGAGAGAATATTCATTTGATAATTATTTGATGGAGCTCATTCGTCATACAATCGAGTTTATAAAGAGCAAACCTTATGGTTATAAGCTGCTTAATACAGCAAAAGATGAGGTTAAACTGATAGTAGACTCGACACCGGAATATCATGTTGCCGATATAAGATCAATTATTGAAGCAAATAAAAAGAAAACGCTTAGGCATGCATATTATCATGAGTATAGAGATCTTCAAAGATTATGTATTTTAATCTTACAGAATCAGAAGCATCAGTTTGGATTCGTTAATCGAAAAGTATATGGCATTCTCTTTGATGGAGCTTGGCTTTGGGAAGAGTATGTTAATACGCTTATTGGAGATATCTTCTATCATCCAATGAATAAAGCTGGAGCAGGTGCTCAACGCTTATTTGCTGGTGGAATTGGTTTGATCTATCCGGATTTTATCGGAAGAGATTCAGAAAACAGAATCATTGCAGATGCTAAGTATAAGCCAATAGATAATATAGGAAACAAGGATTATCTTCAGGTGCTAGCATATATGTTCAGATTCGATGCAAAGAAGGCATATTACCTATATCCAGATGCAAAGGAGTCTGGTGATTTTCTTTTGATGCTCAATTCGGGTTCTACATACGAAAAGAATGTATTAGCCAGAGAAGACATTAGTATTACTAAGCATGGCTTAAAAATACCGAGTGACTGCGCAAATTATAATGACTTTGTAGAACAAATAAAGATTAGTGAAAGGACTTTTAGTTCATCATTGTAGTACTAGTTAAAGGGGGAAATAAGCTTGAGTGAACAGAAAGTACAATGTAGACTGTGCGAGCAGTTTTTCGATGATCTGGATATGAGTGAAGAGCATTATCCTGCTCATAGTGTTGGAAATGATGATATTATTCAGTTAGATTTTATTAAGCTCGCAGATGATTTCATGGGTGAAAACAAAGAATTAAATAGAAAGATTGGAAATGCGATTAGGAATGGAGAGAATTTGCAAAGTACAGCGGAAGAATACTTTGATAATAGTCTAGCGGAAGATTTGTATCCAAAAGGAAGAACTGCACGTACATTATGTCGGAAATGTAATATGTTTTTTGGCAAATATGACGAGGCATATAAAAAATTCTTTGATGAAGATGGTAATCCAAAGAAGATAAAGGGTTTTCAAGAGCAGACGAAGCTTCAAATTGTAAAGGCATTATACGCTAAGTTTTTATCGATACCTGAGACACAAGGAATAAAGTTTGATTTTTTAGATTTTCTGAGAGATCCAGATGCTAAGAAATACAACGGAGAATGGCGGCTTTACTTTGTAAAGCGTGATTATTCTACAGATCCAATGGGATTTAAAGATATTCAAACAGGTAAGATTGACTGGAATATGGATGGTAAGATGCTAGTATTCGAGTTATCTGATGAAAAGTTCATATTCAATTTACTTAACTTCGAAAAACATGATGCATTTGAAATGAATAATATTTTTGACATCATGGAAAAAAACTACTCTTTGGTTGTAGGATGTCATGATATGTCAGGGGGATATCATGGTCAAATGATGCTTAAAAGAGCATTTAGCGGTATGGAGATGACTTAATGTAATAGCTTGTGGTCACGATGACCACAAGTGACCTAAGATGGTGTGAGGTGAAAAGAATGTATGAAGCATTAACTGAGTATATTACTAAATTAGATCGTTCAGAATACGGTGGTGAAAATACCTAATGATGAAGTGATGTCAGAATTTCAAGTATTGATCGCAGAAATATCAGGTGTTGACGGACTGGACTTGCAACAAATGCTTTCTTGTCTGATTAATAAAGATATGAAACGGTTTTTTGAATTGTATCAGGATATTGTAATATCCTGTACCAGTTATATGAATGCAAAGGAAAATGCATATCATATGCTGTTTTTAGGGATGTGCATTGCACTTAGAGGAGCTTATAAAGTAACAAGTAATATAGAGGCTGGATATGGAAGAAGCGATATCACCCTGGAAGCATTAATGAATGCTCGCAGCCATGTAATTATTGAATTTAAGCAAGGGGAAGATCTGGAACGTCTGAAAGAGGAGGCGTTAGAGCAGATTATTGAGAACCAATATTATACAGGATTAAAGGGGGAAGTTATTTGCATTGGACTAGCGCATGATAAAAAACGATGTAGTATGGTGCATAAGACTTTGCAGATTTAATAAATATATATTGAAGAAAGTTATTTAAGGTTAGGAGCTTATTTCATGTAATTTTAAAAATAGTTGTAAGATTTTCTCAAGAGTGGTTGATTTGATAAAATGTTTGTTACTGTTAAGTCAAAAACAGCTTATAGGTTGTCATTTCAACAAAGCCTGGAGAGAACCAACTATGTGCTTACGATTTTTTTGTAAATGTCTTCACATAAAAGCGTTGCAACTTTAATGCGATCTGATCTTCGAGAGAGAATAAAGCTTGAGGATTATAAAATTTGATCGACAATAAACTTTGGCTGATAGTAGTTGGCTAAGAATAAATCCTGTTTTGCTGCCAAGATTCAGCTGTCATTCACTTCGCCATACATTTACGACACGCCTTATAGAGAACAATGTTAATCTGAAGTTTATTCAGGATGCTTTGGGACATAAAGATGTCCAGACTACTTTAAATATATACGCTGATGTAACAACTGCATTGAAAAAGAAAGAATTTAGTAGTTTGGAAGATAAACTGATGCGGAATGAAGTGGCTGGGTTAAAGAATGATGACGAATAGGAACCATGTACCAATTCTTTACCAATTTTGTACCAATGTGAACATGCTTGTACGAAGATGTATGAAGAGTTATAAATTGACGTATAAGTGCGTTGGTTTTGAAAATTAAGATATGAAGATATATGCAGACATATGTTTTTCATGTTTTAATCTTCCCTACGATGAAGAGCAAAGATATTTAAAAACATGTAAAATGCTTGTATTTACTGGATATTATGAATGTGGAAAAATCAAAACATTAAAATTTAAATGTTTGACACCAATTTCATAAGAGCCTTGGAATAATAAAATTTATAAGTCCATATGTTTGTATGTAAAATATGAGCATGTGGGCTTATTTTAGTGCCTGAAATTAAAACCTCTATATAACAGTAACAGGTAATACAGCGTATACTTTTTGGAATGGGATTTACAACAGGTTAGGGATACGCCAGAAGAATCATTTGAGGAATATAAGAAGATTAAACAGGCAGATGTATTATTGATGGCTGCCAAATACAAGAATAGGGTTCCAAAGCATATTTACGATCCATTGCTGAAGGTGGAAGTAAAACCATATTAGATATATAATGTTATGGATAGGGTAGTAGCATAGAATCACCTCGCTACTACCCTTTGTACTAATTAAGTTTTTATGAGCATGAGATTCAATGTTTAATGAGGGCATTTGGTATATTTAGCTTCGCTTTCAAGAGAACCTAATTTCATAGACCCACATTTACTGCATCTTTGTGCTGAATAGGTTTTTGTCAAACAGCTTCCATTTTTATTTTTTGTATGTTTTGAATATTTACCATCTACAAAAGTATGTGTGCATTTTTTTCTTGTAAGTGGACGATCATCAATACGATAAGTATTTCCATATATATCTACAAATTGTGAGTTATATGTAATTTGTAGGTTTTTTGAATTTTCAGGTTGCAGATTACTTGAAAACATAACCATCTGGTTTGAGTCTGTAAGATAGACATCATCAGATGGCTGCTCTGCCCATGTCATCGTATGTGGTTTGTCATAGGCAAATACTGTAAAGCTGCTACATGCTACTGCCACAATGGAAAGTAAGATTGCCAACCTGTTTTTCTTTCTTTGTTCTTTCATAATTAAGTTTATCCTTTCTTTTATCTTTTTTTTATTATTGCTAAAGGAGTTAATATAGTTCATTGGCCCAATTGGGTTTAGCGCAGCCATATCAATAATTAAATGCCCATATTTTCTTTTGTTTTCTCTACTTAGAGATTGAGTTATGGCCTCATCACATGCGAATTCACATGACTCATCTAAATAAGAATCCAGTTTATATACTAGTGGATTAAACCAATAGATTCCAATTGCTATTGTACGAAAAAGCTTGACTAAAATATCATATCTTCTAATATGATATAGTTCATGTTTTATAATTAGTTCATGTTTAAAAGTATCTTTGAGTGTAGGCATTACAATGATAGGCTTATATATACCAATGGTGAATGGTGAAATATTAATATCTGAAAGATAAACTCTTATGTTTCTTTTGATATGTAATTGGTTTCTGTACTTTTCTACAATATTCAATAATTCGGGTGAAAATGTTTCATGGTTAATGTGAAGAATAAACTTTCTAAATCTTCGATGTTTCCATATATGATATGAAAGGGATATAAAGGTGATTCCTATCCATAGATAAGTAACAATCATATTAATTCCATAAGAGCTATTAAAACGAGATCCTTCTGGTGTTATCATAATTATTGGGGCATTTCCTTTAATCAATAATTCAATTTCTTGACAATCGAGAAAATACTGAAATAACAAAGCGATAACCACCTTTATATACCCAAGCGGAATAAGCATCATGAATAAGGCTATCTTCAAGATCGTATATCGTTGGTATTGACTAAAGAGATTTTTATTATAATAATCCAAAATCATAAAAATAATAAATAATGTGTTGCTTGATATTATCATTGTAAAAATTATATTCATTAACGTTTACCTAATCCAGATCGTTTAAATAGTCCTTTAATTCATTGGCCTCTTCGGAGCTTATATTTTTATTTCCAGCTAAAGCTACTATTAGTTGTTTTAATGAGCCATTAAACATAGTATCTAGCACTTCTTTTGCCTTCTTTTGCGCAAATTCTTCTTCGGTAAAGGCATACATATATTTTTTCTTATTTTTCACCAGAAATCCTTTCTCCTCCATACGTACTAAATACGTATGTATGGTCTGCCTTTTACATTCTTTTCCATTATTATTAAAATAAACCCAAAAATCTGCGGCGGAAAACCATTGCTTCTTTTGCCAGAGTAATTTCATAATATCTTGTTCCGTTTGTGATAAAGTATATTTCATTTTTGTACATCCTTTTTCTTTATTTAATTAAATATTACTACTTGAATGTAGGAATGTCAATTAGTGTAAGTTAACTTTCGTGAAAAAAGTATTGACATGTGTTAAAATAGATGCTAGCATTAAATTACTACACATAGTAGAAAAAGTAGAATGAGGGATTTGTTTGTGAGGTGAGCAGTTGTGATAGCTGGTTTTATTGATTGGGATATTTGTCTTTTTGGATAGTAAATTTCAGTTCAAAGAGATAAAGAAATTATATATTATTAAATTAAAAAAGAAAGTGAGGTGATTCCAATGGACTTATTTTCCTGGCTTAATTTGTATCGACAGACTGGAAATTCATTGCTGAATATAGTATTTTATGATTCTAAGTATCAGTTATCAGTTCCATAAACAAACCTTTGGGGCTTGGGAAGATCATATCATAGCTTAGATATTGAAATTCCTTACCCGGAATCAGCGTTTTTCAAGATTGAAAAGATGAGTATATTTAAAGGAGGATACATGAAAAGTAAAATAGCAACAATTGTATTGGCAGGAATGATGGCAGTAAACGCATATATTACAGCTTTAGCGGGTATACCATCTACAAACGGTTTAACACAAAATGCCGACGTTTTTATGGCAGAACTCGAGCGAGCTATTGAATCATCTCCTATATTAGACATTAGTAATTATGATGTTAGTATTACTGGAAAAACAGCAAGAAACATTAGAAGTAGTAATGGTCAGATTGTTTTAAGAAATGTTGATGAGATTGTTAGATTCCTAGAACAACAAGAATTGGATCAGAAAAAATTTTACGAAAGCGTTGAAACTATAACTGAAAATAATAAAGCACGTGCTGCTGGTGATGTAACAAAAACTATAAAATATACTAGATCGCTTATTACGAAATATGTTTTATCTGCCAAAGTAAAAGTAAATAAAAACACTGGTATTATTAGCAAAGTTTCTTCTCCGAAATTAACAATGACTGGAGGTTTAGGAGTTAAGATTGAAGATCAAACTTATTATACGGATATCATTGATCAGAAGGCAGCATATGTTGAGTGTGAATATACAAATGTAAGTGAGATTAAAATTCCCGGCGTAACAGATATTGAAATTCAACGCAAGGGCTATCGCACATATATGCATTATCGTTATGATACCGTTTACGATACTGGAAATGAGGCGCTGTAGAATTGGATAAACAATTATTGTTTGATATGGTTGTAACTGGTGCCAATGTTATTATCCCGTTGGTTATTGTTATAATTATTATACTTATACTTTGTATACTATATAAAAATAAAAGAAAGTGAAAATATACTCAAATTTCAAAGGTATTGTCGGTATTAGCTTAAATATTTAAAGAAATATATAAATTTAGGGGTTTGCATGTAAATGTGATAAGTCTGTTTCGATGTCTGCGTAAACTCAAATACTGATATAAGATAACCTTTAACTTCCATGGGGAGAGATTATTTTTTTGACCCCTTTGTTTGTATGTTTCTGAGTATATCAAGAAGAGTTGACTTATGACGCATTATTCAATAAAGGGTACCAACTCAAAAAACGTAGGACAATATATAGGTTCACTTGTAGGTATATTTATTGTATTTAGTTTTATTTTATATTATATAATAAAACCACTTACAATAAATGATGTATTTCAGCATAAAAAGCGAATGAAATTTTAATATAGGAGATAAAATAAGAGTTTATTATGATGGGAGTATTGCAGAGAGTTACAGATCCTAGATCCGGATGGTAAGGGACGAATCCTATTACTGTTCACGACGATAAGTCATTGGAGAAATAATTTGATACCAATTGAACAAGAGCCTTGGTATGGTATAAATCAAATATTTGGATATTAGCATAAGTCCTTTATCAATTGTAGAAATATGATTGATAGAGGACTTATTTTAGTGCTTTAAATTATAGTTTAAGATTTCAACTATCAAGATATGAAGGTTTTTTTATTGTCCAAGATCAGGTAAGTTAAAATTTCACAGATTAAGTACTATTTTTTTGAGTGGCAAACGGAAATATGATATAATTGAGACTATACAACTATGGAAGGATTCTATATGAAATGAATAAACAACATGGATTGGGTAGTACTGATAAAATGCCGAGAGAATACTTGGAAGCTTTATTTTTGAGTGATAAAGAATTACAATTGTTAGAAGATGAACTTTATATAATCTCTCCAGAATTAATTGTTTGCAAAGATTGTGAACAAAATATGCCGGCTCACCGTGTACCAGTGCTTGCCCATACCTATGAGATAGTAAACGGCGTAAGGAAAGATATCACTCTGAAACTGGCTGCTTTGTTTCATGATATCGGCAAACCATATACCAAGAGAACAATCAATGGAGTTGACAGCTTTAAGGGGCATGAGAAGGTCAGTGAATTACTGGCGGATTTGATTTTGCAGAGACTGGGCTTTGAAGATAATATCCGACAGGATGTTTGTTTATTAATTAGATTTCATGATTTTGATTTATCCCCCACGAAAGAAAGTATTGATGATATCACACAAAATATGCAGAATTTGAGAGATTATGTTCCTCTCCTTTTTTAATGGAAAAGAGGTATTAAATATGAAAGCCTATGAACGTGAGACCGATATGTGGAACAAAATTTTTGAAGAATATCAGCCATTGGATCTAAGAGAGATAGAACTAAAGGTTGAACCAATGTTTGACGAAGCGTTGAAATTGTTTGCCAGCAGAACAAAACGAGTATTGGACTTTGGATGCGGAACTGGTGATGTTTCTTTTCAATACCTTCAGTATCAACCAGATCATCAGATTGTCGGAGTAGATAAAGCAGAAACTGGTATTAGATTTGCAAAAGAAACAGCCAAGCTAAGTCATTATAGAAGAACCCATTTCTTTACTGGAGGAAAGGAATTCTTAGATCAGTTTGAGAAAGAGGAGTTTGATGGAATTATTTTATCAAATGTTCTGGATGTAATGCCTAAAGATGTCTCCAATGAGACGATGCTTAAGTTAAACAGTCTCTTGAAACATGACGGCTGCTGGTTTATCAAAATGAACCCTTATTATTCCAAAGAAGAACTTGAATCGTTTGGATATCAGAAAAAAGGGGGAAATCTATATGAAGAAGATGGGATTCTTCATCTTCGGCAGGCCACTACAGAATATTGGAAGAAACAGTTATCAAGATTTGGTGAGATGATTGCCTATTTAGAATTCCAATATACCTGGCAGAAAGGCATGAATAGGCTCTTTATTATTAAAAAATAAACATTTAGTGGAATGTCAGTTACTTATAGATGATATCCGGAACATCCCTTCCCGCTCCTTTGCAATGCACATAAAGTCCCTGAAATACAGCAGATCAGGCTAAAAATACTAATTGACATTAGTATACAACCAAACGGAAAAGCTATCCCTTAACGCAAATAGGGGATAGCTTTTAATCCTTTCGAATTGCTCTTTTGAAGGTGTAAACCTGGACAAGGGCTGTCTAGTCCCGCTATTAAATATGATTATCAAAAAATTATGTAATTGTTTGTAACATATTGTTATGAACAGGTAGGATTGGCATATAATAGAATTAATAAGATCATTTGAGGATAGCTATGATCATACACGTTGTCCAACCTGGTGAAACCATCTTTACAATATCAGAGTATTACAAAATCCCTATTGACAGATTAATATTGGAAAACGGAATTATTAACCCAGACAATTTAGCAATAGGCCAAACGATTGTGATTGTTCAACCTGAAATAGTTTATACCGTCCAGGATGGTGATACTTTAGAAAGTATTGCAGAGAAGCACGGTGTTTCAACAATGGAATTATTAAGAAATAATCCCTATCTCTCCGATAGAGAATATTTGTACTCCGGTGAAACGATTGTTATAAAATATCAAACGGATAAATCCAAAACAATTGCCACCAGTGGTTATATCTTTTCCTATATAGATAAATCTGTTTTAATAAAAACACTTCCTTTTTTAACGTATTTGACTATTTTCAATTATAGAGCTACAAGTTTAGGAGAGATTATCGCAACTGCTGACGACACGGAACTTATCCAGCTGGCTAAATCATATGGTGTTGCGCCCATGTTGTTTGTTTCCACGATTTCGGGAGAGGGAATAGCCAGCCGTGAAGTGAACTATGAAATTTTAAATAACCCTACTATACAGGATAGCCTTATTAATAATGCTCTTCAAATAGTAAAAGCAAAAGGTTATTATGGTATCAACATATATGTCGAAGACATCACCTTAGACAATATAAATAATATTGCAGAATATTTGAAAAAAGCTTCAGCGATATTTCATTCAGAGGGTGTCAGGATCGTGATCACCACAACACCGGTTACGAATAGTGAAACCCCATATGCCAGTTTTGAAAAATTAGACTATTCAAAATTTGCTGAATATGTGGATGGAATTATATTTTCATCTTATGACTGGGCAAGGACTTACAGCTATCCAAGCTCAATCTTTCCGGTTGATTTTTTGAGAGGCTTGTTAGATTATGCGGTTAGTATTATTCCATCTGAATTAATTTTTCTAGGTATCACTACACTTGGTTATGATTGGACACTTCCCTATGTTCCCGGTGCCACAGAAGCCACTGTAATAACCAATGAAAATGCGGTACTAATTGCAGCGGAAAATAATATACCAATACAATTTAATGAAGCGGCGCAATCACCTTATTTCTATTATATTGACAGTAGTGGAATTATGCATGTAATATGGTTTAAAGATGCAAGAAGCTTTGATGCACGGGCAGCGCTGGCTGGAGAATATAATCTCCAGGGTTTATCTCTTTGGACTGTTATGAGATTTGATGCCCAAATGTGGCTTATTATTAATAATCAATATTATATAGAGAGACGTTTGGGAATTAGTTAAACAATCATGTGATTTTTCAATATTGTTGATAACATGAACAGAAGTATGGTAAAATTCTAATTCAGCATGATTAACCAAAATGGCTTAAATTTAGATAAAGGAAGGAAAAAGAAAACAATGGACAATCAGGAAATTATTGATAAATTAACGAAGGTATGTATCTGCAAAGGAGTTTCTAAACAAACAATAAAAAAGGCAATTTCAGAAGGTGCAGATACCGTTGAAAAAGTATGGAGTAAGACGAATACTGGCAATGGCAGCTGTAAAGGAAAACGCTGCGGAGAAAAAATTCAGCAGATTTTGGATAACTGGGAAGAAGAAAAGTAATTTTCACATTGATTTTATGACCCGGCTAAGTGCCTCCATCTAATTAATTTATCGGGTGATTATAGGAAAACATTGCTATAATAATTTGTAAAAAGGCTGTTGCAAAGTGATTTGCAATGGTCTTTTTTTAGCCAAGAAAGTAACAGTTTGAACGTTTATCCTATGAAAAGATTCTGTTTCGTGGTATGCAGATAAAAAGTATTTATAGATAGAATCTATAAATGACTGGTTACTTATCGATTAAATCAATTGGACTCAAAAGCAGTACCTACTTATAATTAATATAGCTAAAAATTATACATATTGGGAGAAGAAGTATTATGAAAAAAAGGGTACTGGGTGTATTGCTGTGTCTTTCCATAGCAGTATCACTGACAACAGGATGTGCAGCAAAGACTGAAAGTAAACTTGCTGAAAGCGAAAAGAAGACGGAGAAGGAAGAAAAGACTGATGTAAACGCTGATCCGGTGGATAAAAAAAAGGTGTACGTATCACCGGACTGGGTGCAGAGCGTAATTGAAGGGAATCAGGAAGAGTCAACTGATTATGTAATTCTGGAATGTGCATGGGGAGAGGAAGCAGATAATCCTGCATATACAGAAGGACATATCAAGGGTGCCTATCATATGAATACGGATTACATAGAATCAGAAGAATATTGGAACATCCGCACACCGGAGGAAATAGAAAAGCTGATGGCTGATTACGGTATTACAAAAGATACGACAGTCATATGCTATGGAGCGGATGGAATAAATTCTGCAGATGACAGAGTCGCATTTACTCTGCTCTGGGCAGGAGTAGAAAATGTAAAATGCTTAGATGGCGGGTTTGAGGCCTGGACCAAAGCCGGTTACGGCACGGAAAAAGGCAGTAATAAGCCGAAGGCAACAGACAAGGGATTTGGAACAACAGTTCCTGCCCATCCGGAATATGTTATTTCCATTGATAACGTAAAAGGAAAGCTTGAAAGTGACAGCAATTTCAAATTAGTGAGTATCAGGAGCAAGGCGGAATTCTCTGGAGAAACCAGCGGATACGGATATATCGATAAGGCAGGAGAACCCAAAGGCGCGATTTGGGGACATGATACGGACGATGGTTCTTATAATAAGGCAGATGGAACGACAGTCGGTATGGATGTGCTGGAAGGATATTTAAAAGAATCCGGAGCCTCTCTTGACAATGAACTGGCATTTTACTGCGGAACGGGCTGGAGAGCCACAATCCCATTTTTGATCTGCTACGAAAACGGCTATACCAACGCAGAGCTTTATGACGGAGGCTGGTATCAGTGGCAGATGGATGACAGCTTACCGGTGCAGGTGGGAGATCCTGTAAGCGGTAAATGTGAATATACCACGGTAGGTAATCTTTCCAAGGACAAAGCAGCAAAATAACAATAAGTATATGAGCGCTGGACGCGGAAGCGGCAGCGCTTATTTTAACATGGGAAAATGCAAAATGAAAAAGTTTGGATATTTTATTATAACCTTTGCAGAAATTCTATTTTTAGCGGGTGCATACATCATCCAATATTTTACCCGGAAAAAAATGGGGATGGCAAGATATGTGATCTATAAAAGTCAAGGCTGGGAGCGCTCGTTTCCCATGGAAACATTGAAATACACTTCTATTTCAGTATTGACAGCATTGACACTTCTGCTTTTGGCAGCTTTGGTTATCCGGCGCGGGCAAAAGGGGAGACTGGAGATTGCAATGCATGTTGCTATGGTTATACTTACAGCGTTTTACGGAACTTATACTTATATTGGATCCACAAAGACGATGAGAGCGTACTATTTTATCAGCCTGATGTTCGGAGCGGCAGCGCTGCTGCAAATCATAAAAACAGGGGCGGTACATGTGATGCGGAGAAAGAAAAAGGATGAATAATAAAAAAGTGTGGGTATTTGCAGGAATCATCGTTATGATTCTTTGCTTTAATCATGTATTTGGGTGGTCCTCCTATATCAGTAATATGGATAATCTGGCTTTTCTAAAGCAGGCGGTAGAGGATAATCTACCCTATGCCATTGCAATCTATATGCTGCTCACCATTGCAGGCTGTGCCTTTCTGGCCCTTCCAGGTGTCACATTTGCAATATTTGCCGGTCTGTTATTTGGCCCTGTTCTGGGTACGGTATGTTGTTCTGCGGCTACCACAATCGGGGCGGTTTTTGCATTTGCGGCGGGTAGGTTCTTTTTAAAAGACACCGTCAGACCAATGGTGGTAAAGAATAAATATCTGAATAAATGGTTGTTTGACAATTCTGGAAAAAACCAGTTGTTTGTCCTCATCATTACAAGGCTTGTTCCGGTATTTCCCTATAACCTCCAAAACTTTGCCTACGGTATTACAGATATTAAATTCAGCACTTATATGATCGGTTCTCTGGTTTTCATGCTTCCGGGTACCGCGATGTACACGGTTGGAACGGCCGGGCTTGCGGACAAAGAAAACCGGATTCTGTATATGGGGATCGCGGCTGTATTGGCAATTGGGGTGATGGGAATGGGGGTATTTTTAAAGAGGAGATACATACAGGAGGAGCAAGATGGAAGATAAGCCGAGAATCATGGATCCGGATGCATGCGTTCATTGCCATATCTGCCGGCAGCACTGTCTCTTTCTGGAAAAATATAACATAGATATCGGTGATAAAGAAAAGCTGGAGGAGCTTTCTTATCACTGCTTTTTATGCGGCAGATGTTCTGAAGTCTGTCCCAAGGGAATTGACGGAAGAGAAGTCGTTTTAGGGATGCGAAAGGAGCAGGTTCGCAGGAATGATGGACAACTTCGTGAAAAAGGCTACGGAATGCTTGTAAGGGAGAAACAGAACTATTTATTTCAGAACTACGGTCTTGGGGCGAAAAAGAGCGTCCTATTTCCGGGCTGTAATTTCCCGGCCTATTATCCCAAGACGACCAGGTACCTGATGGAACTGTTTCGGGAAAGAGCAGGAGCAGGGACGGTATTTGACTGCTGCGGAAAGCCAATTGCAGAACTGGGAATGGAGAAGCAGGAAGAAGAGATTATTGGAAGAGTGGAGAGAAAGCTAAGAGAAAACGGCGTGGAGGAGGTGATTACCCTCTGTCCAAACTGCTACGCTTATTTAAAACCCCGCCTGAACGTAAACGTAGTGAGTATATATGAAAAACTTCGGGAGCTTGGAATCGGGAAGATGATTGAGGGAAGGCTCACCATATTTCCGCCTTGTCCGGACAGGGAAAATAAAGAGCAGTTGGACTTCATACGGGCGTTTTTAAAGGAAGAACCGGATCTGATCTCTCATGTGCAGTGCTGCGGGCTTGGAGGCTGCGCCGGGAGCAAAGAAAAGGATCTGGCAAAACAGATGGTATGCAGCATCGGGCAGGAGAGTGAGAGGACCATATATACTTACTGTGCTTCCTGTTCAGGGAACTTTGTAAGAAAAGGATACAAGGATACAAAGCATATACTTTTAGAAATACTAGAGAGAAACGAGGGGCCGGACACAGGCAGATCTGTGGTAAACCGAATAATGACAAAATACCGGAGAGAGAAAAATAATGAATAAAAAGAGTAAATGGATTAAGAAATTCGTGTTGATATTGGGGATTGGGGCTGCGATAGCAAGTTATTATGGGATACCATCAGTAAAAGAAACTATGAATCTGGTATTTAAAATGTTTGCAAGCGGCGATTTTGGAGTAGTGAAAGATTTCATCGCATCCTGGGGGGCGTATGCAGCTGTAATATCCTTTGGGCTTATGATATTTCAGTCTATAGCGGCTCCTCTGCCAGCCTTTCTCATTACCTTTGCAAATGCCAATCTGTTCGGTTGGTGGCAGGGAGCGATCCTCTCGTGGACAAGTGCCATGGCGGGAGCAGCGCTGTGCTTTTATATTGCAAGAGTTCTGGGAAGAGATGTGGCAGAAAAGTTTACAAGCAAGGCCGGATTAAAGCAGGTGGATGCGTTCTTTGAAAAGTATGGAAAAAGTACGGTTCTGGTCTGTCGTCTTTTGCCCTTTGTATCCTTTGACCTTGTAAGTTATGGGGCAGGACTTACTTCCATGTCCTTTGGCTCCTTCTTTCTTGCAACCGGAATCGGTCAGCTTCCGGCGACCATTGTGTATTCCTATGTGGGAGGAATGCTGACAGGCGGAGCAAAATTATTAGTAACAGGGCTTATGATCTTGTTTGCATTGTCGGCGTTCATAGTAATGGCAAGAAAAATATACGTGGAAAAGCAAAGACAAAAAGGAGAGAAGTAAGAATGGGTACTTATGAAAGACAGCATATCACCTTTGAAGAAATCCAGGAATTATTCCTCCAGGGATTTGACTGTTCTCAGGTAGTTGCAGGGGCGTTTGCGGATGAATTAGAAGTCGATAAGAAACTGCTTAGGAAGGTTTCTGCCTGCTTTGGGGGAGGTATGCAGTGCGGGGAAACATGCGGCGCTGTTACGGGGGCTTTGATGGTGCTTGGAATGAAATACGGGCATAGTGAAGAGGGAGATACCGGGCAGAAGCAGGTAATGAAGCAGAAAACCGGGGAATTTAAGAGGCTGTTTGGGGAGAAATATCCTTCCTGTATCTGCCGTGTTTTACTGGGGCATGATATTTCAAAGAAGGAAGAACTGGCAAAGGTGATGGAACAGGGGTTGCTTCTTCAGTTCTGCCCCAAAGTAGTGGAAGATACAATAGAAATTTTAGGAAAGATTATATAAATGAGACGGGCAATTATCATATTTACAAGGGTACCAATACCGGGAAGTACGAAGACCAGGATGATGCCCCAGCTTCGTCCGCGGCAATGTGCAAAGCTTCATATCTGTTTTTTGAATGACATAAAAAAGGAATGTGAAAAGTGTAAGGCTAGTATTTTTGTCTGTTATACTCCGGATGAAGATAAACAAAAAAGGGATCTAGAAGAAGTAATGGGAAAGCAAAGAGGGTACTTTCTGCAGCGGGGGGAACATCTGGGAGAACGGATGTATCGTGCATTTGAAGAAGTATTTGCTATGGGGTATGAGGAATGCATTCTGATTGGAACCGATGTGCCGGAGCTTCGGTCCGATGATCTTAATCGGGCATTTGAAGTGCTTCAGACCCGGGATGTGGTGTTCGGGAAAACCTATGACGGAGGATATTATCTCGTAGGGATGAAGAAAGCCCGGCGGGAGGTCTTTGGCCTTGACCGGTATGGGCATGGAGCAGTTTTAAAGGAAACCATAAAGGCACTTTCCCAGGCCGGAATTACGGTGGGCTATACGAAGATGCTTTGGGATATGGACACCCCATCGGATTTAAAACAGTACCGGAAACGAATGCGTGTTAAGAAAGAACTGAAACAGACGGAAACCGGGCGGTATGCGGCTGGAATCACTCCGGTCTCTATCATTATCCCCATATATAATGAAGAAAAAAGAATTGTAATGTTTCAGGAGCAGTTAAAGGAACTGCAGGGAAAATGTGAAATATTGTTCGTGGATGGGGGAAGCACAGACCGCACACTGGAATTAATAGATCCCGGATATACCGTGCTGCATAGTGAAAAAGGCAGGGGAAGGCAGATGAACGCAGGAGCGAAAGTAAGCTGCGGAGATATTCTGTTTTTCCTCCATTGTGACAGTGAGCTTCCGCCAAAGCCACTTGCGGAAATCAGGCGGGTGATGCGGGATCATCAGGCAGGCTGCTTTGGGATAGCATTTCACTCCCATAACTTTTTCATGTTTACATGCAGGGTGATTTCCAACCACAGAGTTAAGGACCGAAAGGTCATGTTTGGAGATCAGGGAATTTTTGTGGACCGGGAGTTATTTTTTGAAGCTGGAATGTTTCCCGAGATTCCGATCATGGAAGACTACCAGTTCTCACTGACATTAAAGGAAAAACAAGTGAAGCTTGGGATGACAGGAAGAAGAATTTATACATCGGACAGGCGTTTTCCAAAAGGGACCGTACCAAAGCTGAAGCTCATGTGGAAAATGAACCGGCTACGAAAAATGTACCGGGACGGAGTATCCATAGAACAAATCTCGGATATGTACCGGGATATCAGATAGGGGTGGAGATATGGATCAGGTAAAGGGATTAAGAGAATACATCAAATGGAAGGGATATCGGGAAAGACTGGGGCTTTTGGAGGAGGTTACAGAAGAATACCGGATACTGGCTCAGGGTGAGTATAACAGAAACTACCTGTTTCTCCATCCGGTGACAGGGAAAAAGCTTATTCTGAGAGTGAATTTTGGAAGCCAGATGCATCTTGAAGATCAGATTGGGTATGAATTCCGTGCTTTGGAGCTGTTAAAGGATTCGGGACGCACGCCAAGACCCTTATATGTGGATGGGACTAAGGAGAAGCTTCCCTTTGGAGTAATGGTAATGGAGTATCTTCCCGGACATGCATTGGATTACGAAAAGGAACTGCTTTATGCAGCAGACTGCCTGGCGGATATACACAGCATTGACCTTGGGAGGGAGACGCCGCTGGTGGCGCCGGACAATCCTTTAAAAGCAATTTTGGAAGAATGCGAGGAGATGTTCCGGACGTATGAAGAGTCTGCTCTTGGAGACGAAGGAAAGAAAAGAAAAATACGCAGGATGCTGGACAGAGGCTGGGGAAGGGCAGACAGCCTGCCAAAGCCAGCCTACCGGTGCTGCATTAATACGGAGCTGAATTCAACGAATTTTCTTATTAACGGAGTAGGAAAAGGGAATTACTTGATTGACTGGGAAAAGCCGATCTACGGCGATCCGGCACAGGACCTTGGGCACTTTCTTGCACCTACCACAACCTTCTGGAAGACAGATGTGATTCTGGAAAGTGAACAGATGGAGAAGTTTACAGATGCGTATATCAAAAAGGCAGCAGGGAGATTTAATATTGACGGCCTGAAAGAACGGACCTGGGCGTATATTCCCATTACGTGCCTGCGGGGCATCACCTGGTGTGCAATGGCCTGGGTGGAATATAAGCAGCCGGACAAAGAAATAATCAATGAGTCAACAGCCCGTAAACTGGAGGCGTATTTAAGCTATGGATTCCTGGATAAAATAGCAGGATTTGTTGGCTGATAGTAGATATATAAATATATGGAATTAATGAATCGGTAACTATGGCGATTTCGCTTAAATGAAGTGAATTGCCTTTATAATCATCATAACGGTGCTGAAAAAATATATACGCACCGGAAAACTAAGGAGGAAATATTTATGAAAAAGAAGTTTTTATCAGCTGTTTTAGTGTCAGCAATGACGGTATCTATGATTGCGGGATGCAGCTCTGGAAATGGAGCAGAGAAGAAAGAAACAACGGCAGTGGAAAGTACAGCAGCAGAAAGCACAGTGGCAGCAGAAGGCACAACGGCAGCGGAACTTACATCAGCAGCAGAAAACACAGGGAAAGAAGAATACCAGTTTGTATCTGCCGGGGATGCAGTAAAAGCGGGGGCTGACGGAAAAACACATGTCCTTGATGTAAGGGAGTGGTCTAATTACGGAACAGGAAGAGTTGCCAATTCGGAATGGTGTCCCATCTTCCCGCTGGAAGACGAATCCCTGACAGATCAGATGAAAGCATATGCGGAAGAAAATTTAAAGGACGGAGAGAAAATCTATATTATCTGCAACAGCGGGCAAAGAGGGGCTCAGAAGTCAACAGAGGTGTTAGAAGAAGCCGGAATCGATGCAGGTCTTATCTATACAGTTGAAGGGGGAGCAAAAGCCCTGGCAAAAGAAAAAGGGGCGCTGACAACAAACCGTGCGGAAGAAGGTATAGACTGGCAGTATGCAAAAGCAGCAGATGTGATTGCAAAGAAAGATGCTCAGATCGTGGACGTGCGTGATGATGATACATATGCAGGAAGCCATTTGGAAAATTCTCTTCAGGTGAATTTAAAAGATTTTGAAAGTGCAGATGCACAGACCGCAATGTATGAACTGGCGGCAGAGAAGCTTAATAAAGATGAGCCGGTATATTTCTTATGCTACAGCGGAAATAAATGCGCAAAGACAGCGATTTCCGTATTAAAGGATGCCGGCTTTGATGAAAAGAATCTGTTTATCATTGAAAACGGGGCAAAAGACGGTGACGTTCAGGCAGCATTTGTAAAGTAATAAACCTGCAGTAAGACAGTGAAAGACGGAGAAACGATATGAAAAAAAGAATTTCTGCATCGCTTCTGGCGGTTGTTATAGCTCTATCCATGACAGCCTGCGGGAACAATGAAGGACCAAAAGAAGAGAAAAAAACGGCTTTAGAAACAGAAGAGATGTCCTTCGACAGAATGAAGGAGGAAGCAAAGGGCACTACCGTAACATTTTATGGATGGGGCGGGGATGAGAAGCTCAATGAATGGCTGGACAATACCTTCGCAACGGTAATGAAGGAAACGTATGACATTACCATGGAACGTGTCCCAATGGATATTGATCAGGTGTTAAGCCAGTTGTCAGGAGAAATCCAGGCGGGCGAAAAGGACGGAAGCATTGACATGATCTGGATCAATGGAGAAAACTTCCGTTCTGCGAAAGAAAACAATATGCTCTATGGGCCTTTCGCGGATAAACTTCCCAATTTTCAGGATTATGTAGATGTAACGTCCGAAGATGTAACGCTTGATTTTGCATACCCCATTGAAGGGTTTGAAGCTCCTTATGGAAAAGCGCAGATCGTTCTGATTGCGGATACGGCTGTAACCCCGGACATGCCCAAAAGCGCTGAAGACTTTAAGGAATTTGTCCGGAAGTATCCGGGAAAGGTGACTTATCCGGCGCTACCGGATTTTACAGGAAGTGCGTTTGTAAGAAATATGATCTATGAGATCTGTGGATATGAACAGTTTTTGGATATGAAAGGGGATAAGGAAACGGTAAAAGCTGCTGTAGAACCAGCTATGGCATATTTAAGGGAGCTGAATCCGTACTTATGGAATGAAGGAAAAACCTTCCCGGATTCCTCAACGACCCTGGACAATATGTTTTCAGACGGAGAGGTTGTGCTGAACATGACCTATGATGCCTACGGAACTGCTGTTAAGATAGCGGACGGGGCATATACGCAGACAACACAGTCGTTCCAGTTTGAGAAGGGGACCATCGGAAATACCAACTTTATGGCTATTGCAGCAAATTCCGGAAATAAGGCAGGTGCAATGGTGGCAATCAATGAAATGCTGTCTCCGGAAATTCAGGCTGACCGTTATGATACATTGAAGGTCATACCGGTTCTTGATAATTCAAAGCTTTCAAAGGAACAGAAAGCATCATTTGATGAGGTGGAGCTTGGAAAGGGAACGATTCCCCAGGATGAGCTGTTATTAAAACGTCTTCCGGAAATGCCGGCTGAGCTGGTTCCCATTATTGAAGAAATATGGACAGAAGAAGTGGCAGGAAAATAATGAAAGATAAGCTGATGCCATACTTGCTTTTGGCTCCCCAAATATTGCTTACCATTTTGTTTATGATTGGTTTAGTAACTGGAATTACCCAAAGCTTAGGGGTAATTCCAGCTTTTGGGTTAAAGAAGCCAACGCTTTTGTATTATAAGGAGGTTCTGTCACGGCCGGATATGATGAGATCGGTGCTGTACAGCCTTAGGATTGCACTGTTTTCATCGGCTCTTGCAACGGCAGGCGGCGTATTTTTTTGCGGTGTATGCGTCATGGGAAAGAAAACTCAGGGAGCAGTTATGCGTATCATCCAGCTTCCGATCATCGTGCCTCATGTGGTTGCGGCGCTTTTTGTCATCAATATTTTTTCCAGGAATGGAATCCTGGCCAGGGCTGCCTATGCGTTTGGCATGATACAGGAACAGCAGCAGTTTCCAATGCTAATCTATGATCCTCACGGGATCGGAATCATCATGGCATATCTGTGGAAGGAAATTCCCTTTATTATTTATTTCGTCCTCGCACTGATGGCTAATATAAACGGAAGTCTGGGAGAAGCGGCGACAAATCTTGGAGCGAAAACGTGGACGGTGTTCTGGAGGGTGACGCTGCCCTTGTGCAGAAATACAATTATAAGCGGATTTTTGATTATTTTTGTTTTCGCACTGGGGGCGTATGAGCTTCCTCTTTTACTTGGGGCCACGGTACCCAAGGCATTGCCGGTTATTGCGTATCAAGAGTATATTCATCCGGAATTAAGACACCGGCCTTATGCCATGTCTTTAAATGGAATTATTATCATAATCTCCCTTATCAGCGCACTACTATATTTTCTGATGATGCGGAGAAATGTGAAATGTTTAACGGAAGAACAATAGACCATGAAGAATAAAAGAAAATCAATATTTATAAGCATGATGCGGTTCATTTTGCTGGCTGCCATTCTTATTCCGGCGGTTACTCTGTTTCTATGGATTTTCACGGAGCGGTGGACATGGCCGTATCTGGTGCCTCAGGTGTTTTCAAAGAGAGCTATTTTAGAAATAGCAGGAAGAAAAAAGGAGCTTTTGCAAATCCTCTGGTCGAGCATTCTGATTTCCACGGTTGTAGCTGCCTTATCTGCGGTGATCGGCATTATGACGGCGAGAGCCATATTGTTATACCGTTTCCCCGGAAAACAGCTGGTGTATTTTTTCACCATCCTTCCATTTATGGTTCCTGCCACCGTATTTGCAATGGGGATACAGATTACATTTATTAAAATGGGGTTAAACAACAGGATTGCAGGGATCATCATTGCTCATCTGATCTGTTCGCTCCCTTATGCTGTGCGCCTCATCATGGATGGGACGGCGGCTGTAGGAAGCAGGCTGGAAGAACAGGCCAGAGTCCTGGGAGCCTCTCCTTTTCAGGCCTTTTACAAAACGTCTCTGCCGATGCTGACGCCTGTGATTCTTTCAGCGGTCAGCATGTCATACATCGTTTCTTTCAGTCAGTATTTTGTAACGCTGTTGATTGGAGGAGGAAATGTAAAGACCTTTACGATCCTTATGGTTCCCTATCTGCAAAGCGGTAATAGAAACATTGCCTGTATTTACAGCACCTTGTTTCTGGGCGTGACATTGCTCGTGTTTGGGGTGTTTGAATGGGCGGCAGGCCGCTATATGAAACATGGGGCCGGAGAATATTATACATCGGAATGAGATGACAAAAGAAAAGGGTGAGATAACAATGAGCCTTATGGTAGAAGATTTAAAAGTAGTACTGCAGAAAAAAGAGATTCTTCATGGGATCAGCCTGGATATACGGAAAGGGGAATTCATCTCACTTCTTGGTGCATCCGGGTGCGGGAAGACGACACTTTTGAAAAGCATAGCGGGACTTCTGGAAATCGAACAGGGAGAAATCCGGATCCAGAATGCATCTGTTGCGGGGGTTCCCCCTGAGAAAAGAGGGACAGTCATCGTATTTCAGGATTTACGGCTGTTTCCCCACATGACTGTGGTACAGAACATTGCATTTCCCATGGAGCTTCAAAAGGTGGCGAAAGATGTTCGGAGGGTAACGGTGAAAAAGCTGTTGGAAGAAGTACAGCTTACGGGATTTGAGAACCGGAAAATAAAAGAAATGTCCGGGGGGCAGATGCAGAGAGTTGCGTTGGCAAGAGCCCTTGCTGCAAATCCGAGAGTGCTGCTTTTGGATGAACCGTTTTCAGGACTGGATGAGTGCTTAAGGCTGGAGATGGGAAATCTTGTGAAGAAGCTTCACCAGGAGCGGAAGATTACCACGATTCTTGTGACCCATGAGAAAAGAGAAGCGATGCAGATGTCGGACAGGATTGCGCTCATGAGTGAGGGACGGATTTTACAGTACGACACGCCAAGGAATATGTTCTGTCATCCGGTTTCAAAAGCAGTAGCGGAATATTTCGGCAGGGTGAACTATGTGAAAGGAAGAATGGAAAACCGCTGGTTCAGCAGCAGTCTGTTTGAGATGAGTGCAGAGCTGGAAGACGGGGATTATGAGGCGATGATTCGGCCGTTTTCCGTGAAGCTTGAAAGAGAAGGAGCTTACACAATTATCGGAATTTCATTTATGGGAGAGATGGTGGAAGTGAAGATAGAAGTACCGGAGGGCATAATATTAAGTCAGGTCACGAGTCACGAGCTGGATAGGCTGGGACTGGAAGAAGGGGACCGGGCCGGTATTTTTATCGAGGAAAACGGAGTGACTTGGTTTCGGAAAGGAGCGTAACATCAGATGAAGCATGTGGTATTTGACTGTGACAATACGTTTGGGGTAAAGGACTGTGATGTGGATGACGGTCTGGCCCTGATGTACCTTCTTGGCTGTCCGGAAGCGAAAGTACACGGAATTACGGCAACTTATGGGAATAACCGGTTGGATATTGTATACAATACCAGCCGAAACATGTTAAAGGAACTGGGACGTGTGGACATTCCGGTGAAAATGGGCGGGGAAAAATGCGGAGCGTACGAAAGTGAGGCGGCAGACTACCTTGCAGAGATGGCGGATAAGTATGCAGGAGCTTTATCGATTCTTGCAACCGGCTCTCTTACGAATCTCCGGGGGGCTTATGAAAGGGACAATCATTTTTTTGAGAAGGTAAAAGAAATCGTGGTAATGGGAGGAATTACAAGCCCGCTTGTGTTTGAGAAAAAGGTGATGAATGAGCTGAATTTCTCCTGTGATCCCTTTGCCACGTGGACGGTGCTTACGAAAGGAAAGAATGTCTCGGTGATCACAGGGAATCATTGCCTGAAGGTGTTGTTTACAAGGGAAGAATATAAGGAACGTTTATTCGGCTCAGACAACAGGGCCGCCGAATTCATTCGGGAGAAGACGGATTATTGGTTTGGATATAATGAGGAGGACTATGGCATCGGCGGATTTTATAACTGGGATGTGACCGCGGCAGTATATCTGATGAATCCGGAGCTGTTCGTGGATGAGAGAAAGGCGCTGTTGATTTCGACGGAGGATTTGAAGCGAGGGTATCTGCAGGAGGCGGAAAAAGGAAACTGTGTGTGTAATCTTCCGGTGATTGATGGGGAAAAGGCGTTTAAGGATCATATTTATGATGCATGGATGCGGGTTCCCATGGATTAAGGCGGTGGGGGTGGAGATGATACTTTGATATTCTTGGAATATTGGTATGCGAAGACGATAAATGACGCAGTGAAATGGTTGGGAGACCTTTTTCACTGCGTCATTCAATTTTTGTAAATTCAATGATAAGTCCATTGAAAATATCAAGCTGCCTTGTAGTCAGTCCTTTGGATACATATTTAGGCTTACTGCTGTGAAACTCCTTCATTAATGTATTTATGATATTGATCTGGCTAGTCGTTAAGTTATTGACCATAATTGTTTTTCCTTTTTCTTTTCCTGCCAGAAAATCCAGGCTTACATCAAAAAGTACAGATAAATCGATTAATGTCTCTAAGGTAGGCAATTTTTGATTGTTTTCGTATTTGCTTATCAACGATTTACTTTTATTGATCTTTTGTGCCAATTGCTCCTGAGAGTATCCTTTTTCTTTCCGTAACTGTTTTAACAGCTCTCCAAAATCATACATCATGAGCCTCCAATACCAGTTTTTTTTGTTTGTTATTAGTATATAACGCAAACGTTGACTATTTGGAAACTTTGTAATAATATATAGTTGTTAATCGGAAACATTGAGGTTTTTGAGAACAATTATTCGTATATTATGGTATAATTTTCAGAGATAATACAAGAGATAAAAGAGGAAACAGTATGAAAATAGCTATATGCGATGATTGTCAGGAAGATATCAGACAACTGGAGGAGTGCATCAGAGAAAGCAAATTCTGCCCCCAAAGCCAAGATTTTTATGAGTATTCCAGTGGGGAAGCTCTGCTGGCCGATTATAGGGATTTCGATATTGTATTTCTGGATATGAAAATAGGGGAAGGGATGAATGGAACTCTTACAGCTCAAAACATACGAAAGCGTGATACAAAGGTAATTATTGTATTTTATTCTGATTTTGAATCACCAGCCAGCAGAATATCTTCTGTACGGCCTTATGATTATCTGCTGAAGAGGTATTCGAAAGAAGAATTGTCCCAAAGTCTGGATATGGTGTTGGAAGAAGTACAGAACAAGGAAGAGTCACCCAAGCTGCCTGTTGTGTGTGATGGGAAAGTATTTATTTTACAGATATCAGATATTATATACGTTCAAATCTATAATAAGGGAAGCCAAATATGGCTGACAGATAAAAAAGCAGAGGAAATCTGGGGAGGTGTATCCTCAGAAAAGGAGCTTAAACAAACGATTGAAACTAAAACGAAATTAAAGGAGTACTACCAGGAACTAAGAAATTACGGTTTTATTTATGCCAGTGAAAGCTACATCATCAATGCTGAGAAGGTCGTATCCCGGCAGAAAGATTTTGTTCGGATGGAGGGTGGCCACAATCTTACAGTGGTCAGAAGAATGAAAAAAGTGTTTGATGAAGAACTTGGGAAATATTATGGAGTTAGGTATATTCGGGAGAGGATAAAAAAGGAATGAATATAGCACAAATTATATATGGGCCGGTGATGTATCTAAACTGCGTGTTTGAAATCTTTTTATTATACAACTTATTGGAAGGCGTATTCCAGCCGTATGAAGACCGTAAAAATGTCAGGCTTCTGGAAATAGCAGCATGCAGCACGGTGATTTTTTTAATCAACAGTTTAAATCTGCCCACTGTAAATTTATTTTGTGTACCGCTTATGTATATGTTCTTTGTATGGTTAATGTTTCGTATAGAACTAAAATATAATTTTCTTTATGTTTTATTTTACTATGTAATTTTAGCGGTAACAGAATTTACATTTCATCATATCTATACGTTGCTGGAAATTGATGTTTCCAAAGCATATTTTAGTATGGTGCTTTTTTTAATCATTCAGAAGACATTCGAATTTGCAGTAGTACAGATAATAAAAAAGCGTCACCAGGGCCCTTATGAAAGCGGCAGCTTTCAGTATTTAAAATATTTATTTATACTTCCTATTGCATCTTTGGTTTTGCTGAATGGATTTTTATTACCAAAGCAATATTCCGGCGGCTATCTTTTAATCTGTTTCGGTGGGGTATTATTAATTCTATCCAATGTAGTTGGTTTTTCTACTGTGGAAAAATTATTAAACGCAGAAAGAGTGGCCAAAGATGCGGAATTACTGGCGTTAAAAACTAAATTGGAACGAAGCCACTATCAAAGGATGGAGGAAATGAATCAGGATTACGCAGAATATTTACATGAAATGAACCGTGTAATCCGAATCATGGAGCAACTGTCATGCACAGAGGATCAGGGCGCGGTTAAAGGTGCGATGGAGAAAGTATCGCAGATGGGTAAGACTTCTATGAAACAATGTTATATCAGTGACCAGATCACCAATGCTATTTTTATAGAACGAGAGAAAAATGCCATGGATAAAGGCGTAGATTATCAGGTGGATATCCAATCAGGAATCGATGTGAGCTTTATTGACGATTTAGATAAAATCAGTATGATTGGTAATCTGCTTGACAATGCGCTGGAGGCGGCCGAAGAGTGCAAGGAAGGTTATGTATTTGTAAGCTTATATAAGGGAAATGAAGCACTTGTCATATTAAGGATAGAAAATAATTTTAAAATCAGGCCCCATAAGATAGGAGAGAAATATTTTACCACAAAAATTGAAAAGAAAAAGCATGGTTTCGGGATCAAAAAGGTAGAAGAATTATCAGAAAAGTATGGAGGTATATTAAATTGTTATGAAGAGGGAGACACCTTTGTAGCGGTGCTGATGTTATCAAGCATACCAAATTTGGCAAATTAACGACCAAATTCGGCCAAGCTGTTGATTCCTCTGATAAAAACATGGTATGCTGAATAAAAATACATAGGGGGTATCTTTATGAGTAAAATAACGAAGAAGTTGAAAAGCCAAAATTGGACTGTTTTTATGATGAATGCTTTAGCACTGCTAGTGGTAGCTCAGAATGTAAATGCAGCGTGTGCCTGGCTGCAGCATCAACCCGAGGTACCAGAGGAAGCCAAACGTTTTAGAAAATTTTAGGTGACAGCAAAGACCATGATTGAAAAGTTAGCAAAAAAAGTTGTGACCTGGCAGGTGCAGAAAGATTATCTGTTAATAAAAGATGAAACATTATATATATATGCATATGAGCTGCTAATTGGGCAGGCTGTCAATATACTGATTGCCTGCTTTTTGGCAATTGTTTTCCATGCATATACTACGGTGTTGATATTTCTGGTATCTTATATCCCTCTGCGTTCTTATGCGGGAGGTCATCATGCCAAGTCATATAATATGTGTACGATAGCTTCTACGGTGATGGTATGCATCGTTTGCATTGCTGCAAAAGTAATACCAGACGATACCATTATTTGGATAAATCTGGCGGGGGGAATGATAAGCGGGATTCTGATCTTTATGCTGGCACCGGTGCAGGATCACAATAAACCTTTGGAGCAGGTTGAAAGAGAATGCTACAGGAGACGCAGCAGGGTAATCTGGGCGGCAGAAACTGCATTGTGGGCGGTTTGCTATTTGTTAAATGCCAGAAATATCAGCCTTGCTGTTATATTAGGGCATTTAGCCTTGTCTGTTATGTTATGTATGGGTAGTGTGAAAAATAAAATATATACAGAAGAATCATGATACGGATGAGAAAAAGGCGTTGCTGGAGCAGCGCCTTTTTTTAGATCAAGAGAAGCTAAGTCGACCAAATTCGGAAAGTTAGTGACCAGATTCAGCCATCGCATTGTATTGTTTAAAATAGTGTGATATTTTGTAAAAAAATGTAAAAAAATAGTGCTTTTTGTAGCGAGAGGTGTTTTATGCCATTTACAAAAATTAATCAAAGCTTTTATCGGTATGAAATCACTTACCGAATTTTAAACTGGGACAAAACAGAAGAGATCAGGACGGATAGTCTGGATACGGATATTTTGTATAATAAACTGAATTTCTGGAACAAAAAGCGCCATATGAGGGATTGTGAGAGAAAAGTGATCAGTAAAGTAATTCAGGATGGCCGGATTTCCAGGCTCCAGATATTGAACGAGAATTTTATCCTGATTCCCAGATATATCTGCAGGGTTAACTAGAACTTTAAGAGGAGGGCGATATGAAAATATGGAGAAAAATCTTTCTGGCTACAGGGATGATTATTTTGCTGTTTACAGTCAGGCAAATCACGTCGGTGGCGGGAGTAAACCAGGGATTCAACGAAACTGAAGGTGAGGTGGTGTTTCTTTTGGACACCAGCGGTTCCATGAATACCTATGACAAAAAGCGCCTGGCAATTGATGCGATCCGACAGGCGGCCTACAGCCTCCCCTCAAATTATAAAGCTGGATTGGTATCTTATAATACAGGAATTCAGACAATCGCTCCGATGGGTACCGGACTGGAACAGATGGATGCGCAATTAGCGGCTATTACATACAAAGGCTATACCAACGCCGGAGAAGGATTGAATCAGGCTGTGGGACTTTTTTCAGACAAGGAGGGTATGGACCGCAGCATCGTCATGTTGACGGATGGTGAAATTGATATGCCTGACCAGCAGGCAAAAGAGTCTTCCCGTATCCTATATTCAGATGCGATGAAGAGGGCAAAGGAAGCCGGTGTGAAAATTTACATTATTGCCGTAGGCAGTGAGTTAAATGACCCTCAGATGCATATCTTTGCCGGTGCTGAGATGACGGACGGGGCCATCTACTGGCAGGGTCAGTCAGGTACTCTGGTGCAAATTATGAACCGTATCCTGTATGAGCGTATGAACATCCCAAAGAAATCCGTGGGGGTGACGGATGGAAATGGCGGCAGCCTTCATGCGGAACTGCCCTCACCGGGGGCAGAGCATGTGCGAATCATTCTGACTGCCAGTCAGGGGATTCAAAATGTTACTGCGGATTATGCGGCAGAAGAAGGCCGTATTACCGGCGGGCAGAACTTTGCGGTATTGGAGATGACCAGACCAGCCGAAGAAGCTGTGGAGGTCCATTTCCAGACGTCGGAGTTAGCTGGAGTAGAAGCATATATGACCGTGGAATATACGGCTGAACCTGTAATAGAAGTCTCTTATCGGAGGGAAGCTTCCGAAGCGGGGGAAGAACGTAACGGGAGAACAAAAGTACCTTTGGCTGATAAGCAGTATGCCGACCTGAAAATATGGCTGAAAGATATAAAGGGAAAAAACGTCAACCTCTGGAATGCTCCTTATTATGAGGGACAGGAAGTGCCTTTCCGTGTCAATGGAGTCACGGAAACAGGAAGAATAAATAACGGAATTATACCTTACTCCCTCCACATAGACGGGATCGATGAGCTTTCAATTGAAATTGATTCTGGTAGTTTTGAAGAGCATTATGTGATCACCCAACCGGCATTTATAAAACTTGCGCCACCCCAGGAGCCTGTACCGGAGCCGGATTACCGCCCATTGTGGATCATTTTAGGAATACTTGCGGCGGCATTGATCCTCATACTGGCCTTGTGGGTGAAGAAAAAGAATACCACAGTGGTCTATGTGGCACAGTCCCCGGCCTCAAGGGAGCCTGCAAAGAAGATGGAGACTAAAGCCTGCACTTATTCAGGGAAATTCAATCTATACGTGGTAAGAACTGTGGATGGCAGGGACGTGCCTCCCCAGACTTACCAGCTATTCGGTAGAAATAGTGGCCGTATGACCTTGGATCAGATTCTTTCCGCCTGTAAGATCAAGTTGGGGAAGATCGGAGAGGAGGACATTATCATCTATCCTGGGCCGGATCATTCGGTAATAATTATGGATCAGTCGGAGCGGTGCACTGTGCTGCGGGGGATGGAGATTCTAAAAAAGGGTATGGGATACCCGGTGTTTTATAACGAAAAGATTACCATTACCTTTGAGGACGAGTCCACGGAGATGGAAATCCATTATAAAAACTTAAAGCCAAGTGAGAGGAAAGCGTAACAATGAAAGGAGCGCGGAAGGCGTTCCGGTCAGCGTGAACTTGCTCTTTCAGATAGATAACAAAAGGAGGAATAAGCAATATGGGAAATGTAATAAAGCAGACCAACCGGACCATGCTGATGGAGGTCATTAATCCGGAAAAACTGGATTTATTAACTTTGGTTGGAGATGTCCGGGGGGTGGAAAGCCTTTCCGATGAAAAAATCAAGGAAATCAACGACTCCTTAATGGTTCGCAGTTTTGATGAGCTTTTGGAGAAATTTGCACCGACTGTTTATTGTTACTATAACGCCAACAACCAGAGAGTGGTTTATCAGTTGGATAAACCGGAGCAGGTGCCAGAGGAAATGCTGACGGAAATTCCATTAAACCGTCAAAATGAATTTATGGGAATGCTCATGTCCATGGTGGAAACCAAGCGTTCTGAGGGGACCATCAACGTGGATTTTAAGTTTGAAAAGCTTACGGACATGATTTCCCCGAAAAAGGTAATGGATGCAATCAAGCAGAACCGAAAGGAGCTGCAATATACTTATGGCGAATACGCCAGGCTGGATGAGGAGGATCCCCAGAAGAGAGATTTAGGGGATAAGCTGAATGTCATGTTTGAAGAGGCGAGCGCCAATTATAACAATATCATGGCCTTGCTTCCCCTGGCGATAGAGGACATTAAAACCAGGCTTCTTTTAGGAGACGGAGGAGATAAAAAAGACAGTACCCCCCTTGCCTTAGGCGTCCTGAGTATGGGGGAGCAGGGAGAACTGAGGGTCTTAGAGGCACCTAAGGTGGAAACGACAGCCTTGGTTACGATTGATGATCATGTGAATATGGGATTAATCGAAGCTTTAAAAGAGGACTATGAAGCTCTGAATGAGGAGAACAACGACTATGTAGGGGCTTTGGTAGCGAGAACCTTTTGCCCATTGTCCTCCACCATGGAGAGCAGTATTGACATAGCAACAGAGGTTGCCAATTATAATTCCTATCTGGAATTTTATAAGGAATCCAAGGATGCCTTCATTAAGACCGTAAAGCCGCTGATCGAAAGGCTGCTGGGCGCCTGGTGCTATTTTGAACAGTATCCGAAGGAGCTGAAAGGAATGCGCCCTTCCATGTTGGTGACAAATGTTTCCAATGAGATGCTTGCAAAGAGCAGCAATATCCCCAGGCTGATTACATACTTAACCACAGTGAATGCAAAGAATGATTTCACAAATACAGTATGGTATGCCATCGTACCGAACGTATCCTTAGACCAGAACAGCAAGATGAAGCTGACCAGAGAGCGGTTTAAGGGAAATTCTAAAACAGAAAAGAATGATACAAACAGTGTGGAATCCTTAATAAGGCTTCTTGATGTCTTTAAAGATTACAAAGTGCAGTGTTTCTTCAGTTATGAGACTGATGACACCACTACATTCAATGCCTTGGCAACCGAGGGGATCGGTAAGTATGAGGATCGCTGCGCTGCTCTTATGGGCAAGGAGTACAGTGAGTTTGCCATTCCCTGTCTGCCCAACTATACGATTATTCCGAAAGATAAATCAGGCGTCGTCTTAGACAGCCGGATGGTAGTCGGTGATAACCATACGGCAGAGCTTTCCAGGGAAAAAGAAGACATTATGAAGCTGTGGATTGACGGGGTTTACGTAGGCGCTGCCTATGTGGCGGCAGGTATAGCAGCAGCTTATCAATGCCCGGAATACTTAAAGTCAAAGTTTGGGCCAGGCGTTAAGCTGGATATGGAACTGCCAGGAGTGAGGTTTGACATTGAGGCCGATGATCATGGGCTTATTGCCTGCACTACCATGGCAAAAGAGATTACCGGATTCACCAATTCCATTAAAAATGATATCAACCGGAAGAACTTTGGATTTATATTCAGTTCGGAGAATGCTTCTTATAAAGGCAATGACATAACAAAGATCATGATTTACAAGGCCCGGAATCTGATGTCCGATGGTTCCATGTTTGAGCCGATTTATAAAACACAGGTGACTACCTATATTGAACGGGTGATGCGCCACGGAACCGGGGACTTTAAAGAGGATTCCATTGTCCAGTTCTTTTCCAATAATCCCAACAGCCAGAAAAGCCGGTGGCTTTCCAGAAGGGAATACTTAAACGGAATCCTTGGAGCAGGAGATGATATCAGCTGTAACATCAACGAGGAAACAGGTTTCTGCACCCTGGATATCACCTTTAATGGCAATGTAAAGAATTTGGAAGTAGAGATTAACCGATTATCGGCGAATAAGGCGTAATGGCCTTTGAAGCATAAATTTTTCAGAAGAAAAGGAGGAAATAAGATGGGATTTCGAATGAAAATCACCGGAGGACCAGAGGAAATCGTGTTTGATGAGCGGAGCATTACAAAAGTGGATTTTGACTCCATTTCCTCGGCGGACTCCAACGCAAGGGCCACAGATTTCGGCCTGACAGTGAAGGTATGGGGCAAGATGCTCTACAAGCTGGGAGGAGAAGGAAACGATCCCACTTTGGGGCTGGTAAAGTGGTCCCAGGTGCCGTCTGAGAAGGCAGACTGCTATAGGAATGCTGAAGTCACCGTAGTATCCGCCAGCCAGGTGGTGCGTCAGTTCACTCTTCCAAATGCATTCGTCATGGAATACACCGAGGAGGTGGATGACGAGAGTGGTGTTGGAACCTTCTTCATTCACATGAAACAGAAGAAGGATGAAAACGCGGCGACTAAAATTGAAGGCGGCTTTGGCGGCGAATAATAGAATCGAAAGGAGGTAACAGACATGTCATACATAGTAAAAATCGAGGGACAGGAAAGCTTTGAAATTGCAAAAGAAAGTGTTCGTAGTGTGAAGTTCACCACGGATATTCCGTTGGATTCCAATGCCAGGACCAAGGACGTGGGCAGCACTCTGACCATAACCGGAAGGATTTTAACCGCAGTGGATGGAGATCCGTTTGACAGCACCAGAAAGCTGGCCCTGTGGTCAGTGGTGCCTGCAGAAAAATCCGATTGCTACCGGAAGGTGACGGTGGAACATATAGCAGCCGGAATCATGGAAAGAAAATACTATTTCCCAAATGCCTTTGTGATTGATTATAAGGAGGATTTTGGGGATGTGGAAGGAACTGGAACGTTTACATTAACGATCAAACAGAAGAAAGATAAGTTAGGCATGATTACGGTGGAAGGTGGATATCCGGCCGCATAAGGGACAAGAAGGGTGCAGCCGGGAAAATCGGTTGCGCCCTTTTTCCAAAGGTCAATAGATGGCACGAGCAGGGAAGGATATGGACAGAATGAAGAATTTATACCATGTGTTGGGAATTACAAATACAGCCACAGAGGAAGAGATAAAAAAAGCATACCGGACGCTTTCTAAGAAATACCATCCGGATGTCAATCCGGGAGATAGTGAAAGAGAAGAGCGGTTTATGGAAATATCGGAAGCCTATGCCATTTTGCAGAACTCTCAGAAGAGACAGGAATATGACAAGATGCTGATGGCAGAGGAAAAAAATACAACAGTAAAAAAGGAAAAAAAGATTACGGACGACCCATCAGCAGAAAGTTCCATGCATTTTAATTTCAGCCGTATGGATGAGCAATTTGCACATTTTTTTGGTTTTCAGCCTAAAAACGGGAAAGTGGATGAGAAAGCGTTTAATAAAAGTGGGAAAACAAAGACAAATCCAATTGATATGACGGAGATGTTTGAAAGATATATGGGCATAAAGAAATAAATATGTCTGCTGGGTGAAAAAAACGGGAGGAAAGAAGATGAACCAAAAGCGCATGATAGATTTAGAGGCAGCAGCAGTCTGGTTAACATTATCTTGGGTGACATGGTCGTATCCAAATCAGTTCCAAGGCCAGAGAGCGGTGATGTGGGCCGCTGTCATCCTGACATGTGTATTTCTAGTTCTGGCGTTAAAGGACCGGAGGCGAAAAGGATCGGTAGGACGGATCCCCAGCGGTCTGCCGACAGATTCGGAATTGATAACAGAGCTTGTGCTGTTAAGTGAAGAGGATAAGTCTCGGATGGTCTGGGAACTGTATGGAAAAACCACTGCGGTAATCGGACGTGATGTAAAGGAAAATCATGTGGATGTGGATTTGAGCGGCAGCTCTTTTGCCAGTATGGTGGACATCGAGCATGCGGTGCTAAACTTTTCCTCTGGAAACTGGTATGTGGAGGATTTGGGCAGTGCCAATGGGATTAGCGTGAGAAAAGCTGGGGACGGCCGGCTTTACAGACTATCGGCCGATACTCCATGCCGACTGGATCGGGGGGACTGTTTGTATGTTGGGCTGAACCGGCTGTTGCTGCGATAAACCTAATATTAACAGCCGGAGGCCGGCAGGATACAGGAATAAATGTTGAAAAGAAGAGAAAAAGGAGCTGAAGATAATGAGCAATCTGATCCGGTGCCAGAACGGGCATCTATTTTCATCGAGGAGATATGGGACAGTATGTCCGTACTGTAATATTGAAACTGCTACCAAAGAAAAACAGGAAACAGGCGGTAAAAGCGGGGAGGAGCTGGAGGAACTCCTGTTTGTTCAGGAGATATCCCCGGTATGCGGTTGGATTGTCTGCATCTCCGGTCCCAGGCAGGGGAAGGACTATAAGATCAAGTCCGGAAAGAACTTTGTGGGCCGGGCGGATGATATGGATATACAGATATTGGGTGATAATAAGATTTCCCGCAGGAATCACGGGGTAATCGTGTTTGACCCGAAAAAGAAGGAAACCGTTCTTCTGCCGGGGGACAGTAATGGACTTGTGTACCATAATGATGCGGCTGTCTATACCCCAACCATATTAAATTCCTTTGATGTGATTGAAATGGGTGACAGCAAGTTTGTATTCGTTCCCTTCTGCGGAGAGAATTTCATGTGGAATGATAAAGGCAGGAATACGCCGGATAGAGGGCAGGAACAGTAAGGATGGGAGGAAACCATGACAATTCCTGGATACATAGCCATTGCTTTAGGGACAGCCGGCAGTGGCCTGACATTATACCGGTTTTGGTTGTCGGTAGCTTTAGGGAGAAAAGAACAATTGAAAAGCTGTGAAATGGCAGCAAGTATGACCATCGGAACTCGTGAGATTCAGGAGGATTCCTATGGGTTCGTGGAGTCGGAGGAAGGGCTGATTGCAGTCCTTGCTGACGGACAGGGTAAGCATTATGGAGGAAAGATCGCCAGCAGGACGGCCGTGGAGGTATTCCAGGACATATTCCGGGACAACAATGCATTCTACAATCCCCAGTATTATTTTCGAAAGGCATTCCAGGGAGCAAACAGGGAAATCCTGAAGCAGCTGGAGGAAAATCAGGGCTGCGCCTCTGTGGCAGCCGCATTAATCAGGGAACGGAAACTCTATTATGCTACGGCAGGCAATATAAAGATTGCTGTCTACCGGAATAAGGAACTGGTTCCGGTAACTGCAGGTCATACGATCAATGTGCTGGCCAGACAGAAATTCATGGAAGGTAAGCTGACCAGACTGGAAGCGGTTTCCCTTTTGGAGCATCATCGACTGTATAACTATGTGGGTCAGGACGGATTTCATGATGTTGAATTTTTTGATACCCCTATTGCGCTTAACAGTGGAGAATATGTCCTTCTTATGAGCGATGGACTATATGAAGGGGTGAAGTGGAAGGATATCGAGGAATGCCTTGAAGAGACAGGAACATCTCAGGAGAAAGCATTCCGGTTGGTAGAAATGATCAACACGAGCCAGGAAGAGGATAAGGATAATTCGTCCGTTGTAATAATCCGAGTCAGATGAAAGACCAAAGGGACAGGAAAAAGGTGCAGGAGGTTCATACAGGATGAGGAAGCAGAACAGTACGTTCAAGACGGCATTTATTTCGGAGGCGGGCTCTGAGCTGGAAAACAACGATTATTTTGCATTCGTAGAACTGGAACAATATGGATGTTATGTGATTGCGGATGGGTTAAATGAAATACCGGATGCCAAGAGTGCCAGGCTGGCTATTGAAACGGTGCTTCTGGCATTTCAGGAAAATCCTTCTATCAAAAAAAGGGCGGTCCTTTCTTATTTAAAAGTAGCGGACAAGGCACTTAGGGAGGCGGACAGCCGGAAACGGCTGAAGGCTTCTGTTGCCGTAATCGTGACGGATTATGCAAAGATCCGCTACGGCTATGCAGGAAATACCAGGCTTTTCCTATATCGGGATGGGAAGATGAAAGAACAGACGCAGGATATGTCTTTGGGAAACGATTTAAAGAAGGAGAAAAAACTTCCTGAGGATGTGCTTGCCAGACATGAGGAGCGGAATAACCTATATACTTATTTTGGTCAGGGAAAAGGGTTTACCCCATACGTGTCTAAAAAGATAAAGCTGGTAAACGGAGATATTCTTGCGCTGTATACACGTGGCATATGGGAAAATTTAGACGGCGGAGAGTTAAATGATGTATTTTCTGAGGCTAAAGGGGAACCCCAGGAGAGCCTGGACAGCATTGAAGATCTGCTTTTGTCCAGACAGCCCAAAGAACTGGGGAATTACACGTTTGCTGCTATTTTTGTAGGCAAAGTATTTCTGAACCCTAATCAAAAGAAACGTATTAATAAGATGATTACGGTGGGTACTGCTATTCTGACACTTGTACTGGTTGGGAGCCTGATCTTATTTATCTTTTATAGGCAAAGGCAGGCTCAGATTGCAAATATGGAACAGAAATATTTTAATACCATTGAATATATCCAGGACAATAATTATCTGCGTGCAAAGATCGAGTGCGAAGAGGCATTGAAGGTAGCGGAGAAGCTGAAAGATAAGAAGCGGATACGGGAAATTTACGATTACCAGAAGCTGATTGAGGCAGTGAACGCTGCGGACAGCGCTTATAGTAATAAGAAATATGAAGAGGCCCAGACAGGCTATACAACGGCAAAGGAACGGTCCCGGTACGCGGACCGGATTGCAGATGAATATATAAATAAGCAGCTTGACATGATCACTGATTATCGTTCCGTGTTTGACTATATCCAATTGGGGGACATCCTGGTGGCCCAGGGGGATTATGCAAGGGCAGAGGAAAAATACTTACAGGCTAAGAGCCTGGCTACGAGGAGCTATTTTGAGGAAGGTCGCAAGGATGCAATAAAGGCATTAGAGGACATGTATGCCAGCCGTGACAAGGCAGAAGAGGCAGACACCCAGGAAGCAAAGGCAAAAGCATCTGATGAGACAGGAGCGGCACAACTTGCCTCTCAAGGGGATAAGGCGTTCTCGGAGGGAGATTATGAAGGAGCAAAGGCTTATTATGCTATGGCCCTCGAGAAATATCAACAATTGGGAGATATGGTTCATGGGGATCTAGTCCAGACCAGGATTGCTTCCAGCGAACAGAAATCTACAGAAAGCAAAGAGAAGGAACAACAGGCAGAGGGGTATGTGAAAGCCGGCAGGGAACAAGAAATAACAGGCGATAAGCTGGAGGCAAAAAAACAGTATCTGCTTGCAAAAAACCTTTACAAGGAATTGAAGCTGGACGGCAAGGTAACGGAAATAGAGGGACTATTGGAGCTTCTGGATATAGCTGCCATGCAGGAGAATGTAAAAAAAGAAAGCAAGATGTCTGCTGAAAATAATGGTCAGAAGGAAAGCCTTCCGTCAGGAGAAGACTCTGATGTGATAAAAAAGGAAGGTGGAGAGATCGGACCAGGAGTAAGGGGCTTAGAGGCCCCCAAAAAACCGAAGGATCAGCAGTGATTGGAGGTGGCAGAGTGGATAAATGGGATGATAATAATCTATCAGATATATTAGAATATCCATTTGATTTTGAACGCTACATAGAGGAACGTTTACGGGAAATTGATGATCTGGATGAAAGACGGTTTGCCAAGACCGTCCTGTTAGATGGTTTGGGAAAACTGATACAATGTACGGAAAGTAAATACCGGGAGCTGGAGCGCCGGGTATATGAGGAGGTTGAGACCCGGGATAATCAGTATGAAACGGTCATGACGGTGGTTTGCCGGGATCATTATGATCCTACAAACGGAACTCTTTTTCCTGTAATTGACATGGACTTAGAGACAGAAAACCTGGCGGAGCAGCTATGTGCTGAAGGGAAAGTCTATCTTGGGACCATTTTTCTAAAGGCGGATGAAGAGGCGAACCGTCGGTTTCGGGCAGCAGGTCCGTTTGCCGGTACTCTTTTGTGGAAAGGAGAGGAACAAGATGCAGCTTTTCTTGCCTGCCCGGCGGGAAGGTATCGGGATAGGATGGAACAGATTTATCAGGTGTTTCAGGATAATCATATTTTGTGGGAAACCATTAACACAGGATTTCTGGACAAATTCTACGATGTGTATCTGGATACATGGGGATCTATCGGCAGTATAGATTTAAAACCCGGTGAGGTGTCCCTTAAAGAGGCCATCATAAAGCTGGGAGAATTCGCAGTTGCCGTCCGGCATGACATTATTCCTCTTTGGAACATGGAATGGATCAGTTTTGACAGTGCCGACTTTATGCTCCCTTGTATCAGCGGAACCTATTACGAGCATGAATTTTCTTTAAAGGATGCCGAGGAAAAGGATGGTTATCTGATCCAGACTAATGAGGAAATCCTGGAGATTCGCCATGAAAAAGAAAAAATCATCATCAAATCTCAGAAGGAAACCTTTGAAGGCTGGAAGGCATTGCACATCATCCAGAGGAAAACCGTCCGGTCTTTAGATTATAATGAGCCGCTTCTCACGAATCATAAACGTGATACATTCTTCCGCCGGTATTCGGAGAATCGTTCCGTGCAGCTCATGACAAAGACGGATCTCTTTCGGCGGATCATGGAGCTTGACATTAGGGAGTACATCGAGGTGGTTGGATATGAAATCTGTGACAATGGAAAAGAGTATCCGGCGGAGGAGGGAATGAACTGGTTTGTGAAGGATGAGTTGTTTCCCATGGAAAGCCGGAAGGTCTTGCTGTTAAAGTTTGAGGAAAAAAAGCCAGAATGCTTTTTGAATGACAGCATGGTGCGTTTTGTTATATCTCAAATACAGATGGAAATCAGTGAGTACCGATGCATAGGGGTGATGGCATGAACTATATTTGGGAGGCGGCTCTGGCAGCAGACAGAGCTGGGACTGAGAGAGAAGCAGTGAGGTTTATCTCTGTTAGAAATGGAAGCCCTTATGCCGAGGTGGTGTTAGAAAATATCAACAGCCTTGAGCTGGAACGACCGGAGGTAGAGGTTAATCCTCTTTACCGGTTTTCCAGGGAGTTTTCGGGAGTGTTTGACATCAATAATGAGGGATACCAAAAGACCAGGGAACTGTTTTTTGATGTGGCGATGCACTATATGGTGCAATTGGATCTGCGTCAGGGGCTTTCAAAACAAGAGTATGCCCTGCGTTTTCTATTGAAAGACTTACTAGAGGGGGTGTGTGGGAGTCAGGCAGCTAGTGTTATCAAGGGGTTTGAAAAAGAGAAAACCAGGCGGCTTCTACGTCTGATCTTAAAGCTGTACCAGTGTGGAAGCTCTATTTATCTTTTCAGAGAGGTTATGCGGTGCATGTATCCGGATTCTATGGTATATGCCAGCAATGAGGCGGTGCGTCAGGTGTTGATATATGTAGGAGCCAAAGAAACGGATGTTGAACGGGAGCGGTTGGAATTTCTTTGGGGTATGTTCCTGCCTGTTAATTTTGAGGTGTTCCTGTTTTGGGAGCACCATTTTGGGATTCTTGACGTGGAAGAGACTATGAGATTGGATGAGATAATATTATTTTAGGCAATAGAAATAATACAGTTTTTATTGGATGAGTGGCAGATATTAACGATGTAATACTTCATATTTTTACGTTTATATATATTCAATATTTTTGGAAAAGGCTAGAAATATAAGAAATGGCAGGGGGGAAGACACTTAGTGAAATATTTTATACTCAAACCAGATGAAAATTTTTTTGATGGACCAATATTAAGGAATCAGAGAAATACATTTAATCATAGATGGATATGCAAAGAACATTTTTATAAAATACCAAAGAGAAATATTATTTCTGTTACCACTACAAAAGATACAATATTTCCAGCCATCATCACTTCTCCATATTTGCTGGTATCGGAAGTGTTCCGATCTGTAATCGAAATGTATGGCGACATGGTTTTGGCAAAAGATGTTGTGTTAGTAGATTCTGAGAAAGGTTACATAAAGCAATATTTTATGGTTGTCTTGGAAGAGTTGGCTGGCGAGATTGAGACTGAAAAAAATGCAGGAGTTTTAAAAAAGACAATTATCCTTCGGAGTGAAGGGATACCTTTGAAAGAACGAAATATTTTTATGATGGAATTGGATAGATGCAGGGATATTGTTATTAGTTTGGATTTTGCAGAAAGTATATTAAGACGAAAGGTCCAGGGGATTTGTGTTGAGGAGATTGAACTGAGGGAAAAATAAAAGGGAGCTTAATGTCCGGGAATCCTATATATTTTGGCAGCTTGCCTGGATCTAATAAATCATCAGAAACAAAGGAGTAAATATGGGTGAGAGAAGAATAGCAATTAAACCATTTGAAATGATTTCTATATTAGATTATGTGGGAATACAGGAAGTGAATGAACACGGAATTGTAAAAGTTAAAGGGCTGATTCGGGCAGAGTATAAGGAAGAATATATCAGAATGGCTGCTGGAGAAACATGGGTACAGATACTGGCATATGATGACAATGGAAATGAAAGCATCCTGTTTTATGGTGTACTTACAGATTTCAGCATTCAGTCGGCAGGAAACGGCTGTGTTATGGAACTGATTCTTTTTACTGGTACAAGGCTGATGGATTATAAAAAACATTTCAGAAGTTTTCAGAAAGATAGTTATACATACAAACAAATAGTGGAGATATGTAATGAAAGTTATTCTCAGTCAGGAGTGATTATGACGGAAGGAAAAGACAGTTTCCTGCCTGGTTTTGTTCTGCAGTATGAAGAAACAGACTGGGAATTTCTGAAAAGAATTGCAAGTTTTCATAATACGGTAATTGTGCCAACATGCAAGGTAAAAGGAGAAAGATATTTTTTTGGACTTCCAGATAGAAAGGCAATGATCGAATTTGATACAGAAGACTACACTGTTCGACAGGAAGCAGAAGAGTATACTCGTAAAAGTGCAGGAGGGCTAAATATCGGAAAGGCAGACGCTGTCAGTTATATCGTAGAAAGCAGGGAGTTCTTTGAATTAGGGGATAAGGTAACTTTTCAAGGTATGAACTTATATGTGGCTAAGATTCAAACATCATGGTTGGGAAATGAGCTGTCACATAAATATTATTTAAGAACCCCAAAAGGGCTGAAAGTGATTAAGTCATATCTTGACGATATAATTGGACTGTCGTTGTTTGGAACTGTGACTGCGGTGAAAGATGAGCGGGTGAAAGTTTCAATCAGAGATGATGAAAATCGACAAAGTGGAAACCGGTGGTTTTCGTATTCAACAGTCTATTCCTCACCAGACGGCGCTGGCTGGTATTGTATGCCTGAGACAGGAGATACAGTGAGACTGTATTTTCCGTCAGAGGATGAAACAAATGCATATGTAATCAGTGCATTTCAAGAAAATCAGGGGGCTGGGATAAGAAGAAATCCAGATAACAAGATTTGGAGAAATAAAAAAGGGAAAGAAATCCGCATAACGCCAGATCAGATTCTTATTACCAATAATAAAGGAATGTCTGTGGAGCTTTCTGACCGGAAAGGGATCAAAATCGTAAGTGATTCCTCAGTTTCCATAAAAGCGGCCGATGACATCTGTATCAACAGTATGAATGCGGGAGTAGAATTGTCTGCTTCGAACAGCATTGTATTAAGACAGGGAGATACTGTGATGAGAATGGCAGATGGAATCTCCTTCAACGGTGCAAAAATTAATCTGCAATAGGATGGTGGAGTATGAATATAAGGATTAATCAGGAAATTTCATTGGAAACGGAAATTCCATTTCTATCAATTCAAGAGTTTTTCATGACATGGGAAATAAATAAACATTCAGAAGTAAATATATCAGGAATTATAAGAAGCAGTACAAACAGGCTGTTAAATCATGATTATTCACAGGGAGAAATAAAGCTTATAATGGCTGGAAATGAAATGGAGGAAGCTTCTAAAGTACTGTTTTGTGGATTAGTTGAAACGTTTGATTGGAAATACAGTCATGGTGTAACACATATGATGGTAAAGGCAATATCTGCATCTGTACAGTTGGATGAAAAGAAAACCAGCTGCACGTTTCAGAATTCAAACAAAACATATGCAGAAGTGGCCAGAGATATGAGTAATTTGGTAAATGGGAAGGTAATATCAACTACGGGAAATGAGAAAATAGAAAAGCCAGTTATTTGCTATAAAGAAACCATTTGGGAATTTGAAAAAAGAATGGCGAGCCTGCAAAGCAGTTATATTATTTCAGATGTAGTAACTGGTCGTCCGAACATTTGGTTTGGAATGCGCAGAGGAGAAGAAATTAATGAGAAAGATCCGGATTTAAAGGTAGAGATTAAAAAGAATTATGCGGATGGAGAAAAAGGAAGAGCGATTCGACGTTATTGCATGGAAAGCAGAATCAGTTATTCATTGGGAGACTGGCTTCTTATTTATGAAAAAAAATGCGTAATCTATAAGAAAATTGTAAGACTGGAACATGGGGAGACCCGGTTTGTCTATTGGCTTTCGGAAGAGAAAGATTTAAAGACAGAACCCTACTATAATAGTAGATTTACAGGCATGGGATTGATAGGAACAATTGAAAAGACGAATAAAGAAACATTCAGAATCCGATTTGATATGGATAACAAAAGAGGAGATTATTCTTATACATGGAGACCGGAATCAGGAAATTCTTTATATGCTATGCCAGAAGAAGGCAGCAAAGTAGAGGTGCAGTTTATGAATCATGATGAGAAGCAGGGAATTGGCGTCAGGTGTTTGCACAGCCTGAAAAATCAGGATGCGAACACCGAAAATAAGTTATTTGAAACATCTGAAGTAAAAATTGGCTTATTTAATGACAGCATCGAGCTGGCAACATCAGAGGAATCACTGAATATACTTGATGATTCCGTAATAGATATAGAAGGAGACAATCTGGCAATTAAATCTAGTGGAAAAGTAAAATTATATGCTAAGAATATCAGGTTATCTGCTTCTACTGAGGTCAAAGCACTTACAGGTTTGCAATAAGGAGATCAGATATGGTGGAATACGATGATGAGCAGATTATCGCAGTAAAAAAACAAATGAAAGCTCTGCAGACTGCTAACATAAAAGAACAGGGAATTTACATTGGCGAAGAATATTTTAAGTTTCAGTCAGTTCATATTTTTGATAATGTCAGTATTTACTTGCCGGAAAGTTTTATTGAAATGCCAGATAAAATAAGAAAAATGAAATATCCATCTGATAACCGGCCTGATGTAATTAAAACGAACTTAAATACAAATATCAATTTTGCATTCAATTGGCTGGAGAATTTAAATTGTATCAATCAGGGAGAGGAGTTGTCTGGACAGATAAAAGATGTACTTATTAAAACGAATCCTTCATTTGTTTTTTATGAAGACCGTAATGGAAAAACCTACAGTGGAAATATAATTAAAATGTTTGATTTTAAAAGCTATGGAATTGACGAACAAATGTACAATATGATGTGCACTATATCATTTCATGGCGGTATATTGCATGGTATCTTTAATTGCCTGGATAGGGATTCCGAGGATTGGAAGGAGGTTGCCTGGCAGGTATTTCAGACATCTATGGAATCTGAACAAAGCAGCGACAGTTAAATCAGTAAAATAGCCAATGGAAGGAGACCGTATGGTAGAAGAGAACAGGAAGATAAGCAGCTTGGATACGCAGGAAATAAGCTATCATCTTTCTGCAAACCTGGAAAAATATCTGGAAAGGTTTGAGAAAATCGAAAAGAGGGAAAGGACTTTTAACTTTTGTGCCGGATTTTTTACAAATTCCTGGATGGCCTATCAGTTTATGCTTCCAGAATGTCTAATTGCTTGGTCCATAGAATTTGGAGCACAGTTTTTCATAAGTATGTGGTTGCTATATGGTAATGTAAATGACAGGTATTTGTCTTTAAAAATAAGATTGGGATTTTATTTGTTTTGGATATTAAAATTTATTTTATTCGGATTTTTTGGTGACAGATGGCTGTTTAAAAGTATAAAAGTAAGAATTAAAAAAGCCCGTGAAGGTAAGGTTGGAGTGGTCTCCTATATGACAGCTTCCGAGAAGGCAGTTGTCTTTCGGGGCGTTTCAGTGGTAGCGTGTTGGATCATCATGCTGCTTTCGGAGCAATGGCAGTTATTTCTCATTGATCTGATTGTATATTGATGGAAAATATAAGGAAATGTCTTTTATTGATAATTGAGAGGGAATTTTATGGAAGAAAAAGAGATTCTTAAGCAGATGGCGGCAAGCCAAAACTTACAAAATACAGCTAGTGAATATGTAGTAAGGGGAGCAATGATAAAGTGTTCCAACGGAGAAAAAGCGGCAGTGCTCAATCTACCGGAAGATCATGGAGCTTACATACAAGGGCAGCCGCAAATTAATGTGCAGGATAGTAAAACGGCAAATATTCATGGATTTGGAACATGCAAAATGACCGATAAAAAATGTACTCCTGAGCTGTCAACTTGGCTAAATGGGAGCAATGAAAACCAAATGTTTGATAAAAATACTCTGAAATATGAAAGCGCTGTTCCTTTTCGTGATTCCTATTGCATTTGTATGAGACAGGGGGGAATTGTAGAACCGATCAATTCGGGTCAGGTTATTCGTAATCCGGTTCCGAAAAGGGTATATATTACGGATGACAGAACTGCTATTGTAGCCAATAATATTAGATTTCAAATTTATGACCCAACTAAAGGAGTGGCGATTGGCCCTGTAGAAACTTGGGAAACAATACTGGAATGTGAAAAAATGAAAACAGAATTTGATGTAGTAAAAGCAATACTTGGCTATTCTTTTAATATTGAAGATTTAAGCAGGGAAGAGTTAAGTATTGATGAATATGGTACGGAATGGACAAAACAAAATAAACCGAAACCTATTCAAGATAAAAAAGTGATAATACCTACTGTTCCCGGGGCAGGAAGTTCAATGCAACAAAAAGTCAATATTATGTATGGATTTCAAGCAGGGATGGATATTTTGAAGAATATTGCTAATGCAATTGAACGTACTTATGTCAACTTTTATTTTGAGAGATCTAGTCTAGGAAAACATAGAGTTACTATATTGGCTGGAACACAATCAGAATTCTGGAAATATTATAATTATGAATTTTTTGATAGAGATAGAAGTTTTGTATATGATGTTTGCAAACAAGTTAATAGTTTTATGAGTTATAAAGCTCTAAACGATTACTTTCAATTTGTAACGGAACAATACAGGCAGGCAATTAAAAATGGAAAATCAAGAGCAAAACTTCTTGTGCAGGAGGAAGAATTGCAGCTAAAAAAGAAAGAACATTATGACTTGATTATTAATTTGAACTTTGAAAGGAAAATACAGCGCTTTCAAGTCTACCTATTTTCAAGAGAGAAAAAAATGAGCCAAAAATTAGTCACATTACCACATGAATCTATAGCCATTGTTAAGAGGATAGGTTATAGCGGAAAAATAACCAAATTGATAGAATTAATTGATGCCACGGTTACTACAGAAGGAAATGATAAGTTTTGGGAATTGATGGAAAAAGCATTAGAAGATGCAAACGATAAGAAGACTAAAATTAATTTAGCGGATTTATCAGATTAATAATTAATAAATTTAAATGGAGGAGTGAATGAAGAAGAGAAGATTCATTTGTTTCACTATAATAGTTTTGTGTATCATAATCCTTTTTGCATATGTTAGAAACCGCCAAAGAAACGTAATACTTATGGATGATACATGGTATGCTTTGGACGGTAGTTGGATATTGCTATTGAGTCATGGAGAACCAGTTCAAAAGGATTATGTGGAAATAGCAAAACAATTAAAAGGCAATTACCTTGATGTGAATGAGGCAATAAATAAACTGTCTAAATTAGAGCAGACAGTAGATGTTCAAAATGCACTTGCAGTGGGTTATATACGCCTTTTCAAAGCAGAAGAAGCTGAAGCAATTTTAAGGAGTATTTTGGAAGAAAAAGATACTGATGAAGAAAGAAGTGTCTGCGTACTTTCTAATCTTGGAGTAGTCGAATCAATGAAAGGTAAATCAGAGGAATCCTATAAATACTTTTTCGAGGCCAGTCAGAAAAAGATTCAAGATCCCTTTCAGCAGCTTGTAGTTCAATCGAATTTGGTTATTAGGAATGCTTATGTTAAGAAAAGAAGAGGCGAGGGTATATTAAATGAAATAAGGGAAATTAAAAAATTGATAGCAAATGAAAGAAAAATACTAGGATCTAATCAGATGCTTGGAATTTATAATTATCAATCGTTAGGAATTGCGAGCGGTATGTATGATGGTAAGTTTAATAAAGGTATTGAATATATGAAAAAGGCTCTTGAAATAGCAAAAGTAACTTACCATTATCCAGATTTAGAGGCTTCTATTGAATACTGTTTAGCACTTATTTATGAGGAAGGTGAAAAAAATTATGTTGAGGCGTTAGAACATATCAATCAGGCTATTGTTATTATCAATGGCTGGCTTCCTAATAATCATGAAAGTGTTATATCATACTATTTAGAACGCGGAAATATATTAACAGATTTACGACGTACAGATGAAGCTATGAGTGATTATACATTTGTATTAGATAATAGCAGCTCTTCCTCACAGTATTCTGTTCTTGCATATTATTACATGGGATATGAGTATGAAGAACAGGGAGAAACAGAACTTGCTATAGATGCTTATATCAATGCATATTGCGTAAATCAAAAACTAGGGGAGAAAAAAGTAGAAGAGGACTCTTATGATAGGCTTCTTCATTTATACACAGAAGGTAACTATAAGGAGGAAGTAATTGATTTTGAGGAATGGCTTGAAGAAAAAAAAATAGAATATTTTCAAGATAGTGTCAAGTAAATTACGTGTTTCTTTATCGTTTGTTCAAAAGAGTGAAACAAAGTTAGCGTTTGACTTAATGGCTATTATGGTTAATGAGGAAATTTAAAATGCGGTGTTTTAAGTATTTAGTATTTGTATTTAATATCTTAATACTAATAACTGGTTGTAGCAGAAATCAAACGGGCCTGATAGATGATACAGAGTTTATTGTAGACGATTCTGCAATTTTAATGCTTTGTAAAATAACAGGTCAAGAGGCGAATAAAAAATTAATGGTACAACTGAAAGGTAATGGGGATTCTTTAATTGAGGTAATCAAAGTTTTAGAAGATATGAAACAGGATGCAAGCATAAAGAATGCTTTAGGTGTCAGTTATCTGCGATTGAGGAGGTTTCAGGAAGCAAATAGTAAATTTCAGGAAGCACTTCGCATTGCTGTTTCAGATGAAGAGAAAATGTGCATTTTGTCAAATATGGCTGAAGTCATGTTATATCAAGAAAATAGGGATACTGCTAAATATTATGTAGAAGAAGCTCTAAAACTGGAGGTAGACGATCAGGTAAAAAAGCTGGTTTTACAATCGAATCTTACAGCTATTGAATTGCCTTTTAAAACAGATTTTATCCAAGAAATAGGAAATATAAAAGAACTTATTAAGAAAGAAAGGAAAATACTGGGTTCAAATCAGTTTATTGGTATTTTCAATTATAAGACATTATCTTGGGCCTGTTATTATGCCGGTAATATGAAGAAATGTGAGTATTATATATATAAGGCGTGTAAATTGAATGATAAACTGTATCAGTATATTCCTGTTGAAGCTAATTTATACAAAACTTTGTCATTTATGTATGAACCAGATTATAATTTGAATAAAGCCTATGATTATGTAAATAAAGCTATAGATCTTTTGGAAATATGGCAAGTGCAAGATCATTATGATTTATTAAATTTATATGAATTAAGAGGTAATATATATTTGAATTTAGGGTGGGCCAAACTAGACTTGGCAATCAATGATTATGAGCATGTTTTAGAACAGTGCTTGCCTTACCATGACTTAGTTGCAGTATCTTATTATAACTTGGGAAACGCATATGGGTATTTAGGAGATACAGATATGATCATTGAATCATATGCGAGAGCTTATTACATTTGGAATTTGGAAGGCTATGAGAATTCTAATCAGAAAATAGAAGAAGCGTTAAGAAGAATATATGAGAAACAGGACGACAAAGATGATGATTATGAAAGCTGGTTTCAGACTCAAATTATACAGGGAAAAGAAGATTTAAACAAGCTATGGAAGGAATGATATGTCAGCCTATTTGACTTAATGGGGAGGAAATATATATGTAATATTAATGCTTTCGAAACATCATAATATTTGGAATTTAGGAGGCAATGAGGATTCCAATCAGGAGATAGAAGAAGCGATAAGAAAAATATAAACAAAACAGGTAAACAATTCTGATGATTACGAGGGTTGGTTCCAGAAGCAAATAATCCAGGCAAAAGATGACTTAAGAAAACAGTGGGGAGAATAATGGATACGTTTATAAAGAAGAGAAAAAATTATTATATATTAATGATATTAACTGGTATGTTTTTATATCTAGAAGGGAAAATGATATTTATTGAACACTTGATAATAGGTATAATTAATATTTTATACCCATTGATGGATTTAAGATTTGAGGTATTCAGTACTTTTATTGAGTTGGTAATTATATATGGGGAAATAGTGATATTATTATTAATTTTATCCCGATGGTGCTCAAATAAATATGATGCATGGAGCGGATTCAGAAAATCTTTATATTTTTATATTGGCGCTTCAATAATTCTAGAGAAAATTGTTTTATATTTATTTTATTATGTTATTTCAAGTTTGCTAAATACAATATTAGGAATTGTAATATTAACCACAATGCTGAAGATATTGATTATTTTTTCTATAATGCTGATAATATGTAAAATTTCGATTAAAGATAAAAAGCAGGCATTTTTCAAGGAAAAGAAAATTCAAAAAAGTTTTATCATAGTAGTTTTAATTACAGTTTGTATTTCGATTTTTGTTATATTGGGACAATGGATTGGCTACACTTTTAGCTCGGCAAATTTTAATGATTTATTTAATCTAATGACAGGTGCTACACCTGAATATCTGATAATTGACAAATGGATTCTCCCCTATTTATGCAGAATATGTGCAGTACTTTTTCTAGTGGACAGGAATTAATTAAAAAGTCACCAGGAGATTGAAATAGAAGAGTATCAGCAGAAATTATTTGATAGAAAAGAGGACATATGACACGTCTGGAAGCAATGGAACGGTACTTAAAACCATTTATAAACGATCAGATAAAAAGAAAGATAACAGATGTAAAAAAACAAAGACTTGATATTATTCCAAATGAAATAGTGGAGATTTTATCAGTAGCCCTTGAAAAACAGAAGAAGCAGATATGGGAACCTGCTTATATGTCCATCTTTCATTTACATAGCAGTTTAATGACCGGTACTTATGAATATCAGATTTGCCTTATGAATGGACGAATGTATTTTGATGACGAATGTGTCAGTTATAATTGGTTTCCGGCTTTTTTATATGATAACCTGGATGAAGAGAGATCTGCTTTATCAGGAGAATTAATGAAAAAATTTGTAAGAATAAAAGAATATGAAATTGATTATGCAGTTCGCCAGTTAGCAAAAGGATATAAAAAAGTAATGGAAGTATATTTAACGAAAACGCTTGTTGGCTTGTATCAAAATGAAATATTTATAAAATTAAAGAAAGAAGTACCATTTCACTTTATATTTGGAGATTACATGGGAGAAATACGGTCTATTCTAATTTACGAAGGGGGAAGTGTCGGTGAAGAACATTTTGGGAAATAGCTTTATCATAAACCAGGAAGTAAATATTATTGGAAAGAAGACTGAAGTAAAAACAAAAGGAAAAAGCTGGCCGGATATTTCCTTAAATAACAATGCGGAACCAGTTAATATTCCAGCCATTGTTTCTGCTGCACTAGGAGCATTACCTGTTTGTTCCGGAGCAAAAAATATATCACCAGCGCTTATGGCGGCTATGGGAGCAATTGGTACAGCCGGAACCATACAGGTAACACAAAATCAAACAACAGGACAGTATAATTCCAGTTATATCCTGTCACTTATGAAAGTATTGAATGGTGCGTATGCGAAGAGTGGAAATCTGAGCGAAGAAGAATTAAAAAAATTAATTATGTTTATGATAAATCAGATGCTAGAAAAAGCAGGTCCTGGATTTTCTCAGTGGAATCAGGTACTTATAGAACTTATGCAAAGTGCAACTCTGGCTGACTTTATGAAAGGGGTACAGTCCGCTGTATGTGCGATTACCGGAGACCCTGTCAATGCTAATACTGGAAATTTTATTTATGAAAAAGAAGATATTCATATAAATGCCACTGTACCGTTGTGTTTTAAACGAACCTATAACCGGATTGATAAAAGAGAAGGCTGCATGGGAGATGGTTGGCGTCATAATTATGAGATAGAGCTTCTGATCGAAAATGACCGCTACGTTATTATTTGGGAAGATGGACGGGAAGAGATTTACATAAGGTTGGAAGAAGGTGGGATAAAAGCACTATTTGGCTGCATCTGCCGTCTGGAAGAGAAAGAAAAGGGCTTTTGGTATAAAACTCAGGAAGGCATGGTCTACATATTTGATCAGAAAGGTCGTTTAACTGCTAAGAATGATACAAATGGCAAGGGATTGTGTTTTACTTACGGAAGAAATGGAAAACTGGAATGTGTTTCAAATGGTTATGGGATAAGCATAAGTTATGGATATGACAGTGTATCGGGACGGCTGATTTCCGTAACAGACCATACGGGACGCAGCATTACACTTGGTTACGAAATGGGGCGTTTATGCTATGTTACAAATGCCGGCGGTGAAAGCTACTGCTATTATTATGATAATGATAAGACACTTTACAGGATTCAGAACCCAAGAGGTGTAATGGTTCTGGAAAATGAATATGATGATCAGGGCCGTACGCTTTGTCAACATTTTACTGATGGGGGAAAGATTTACTATGATTATCAGGAAGAAAGTAACCGTACCCTTGTAACCGAGCAGAATGGAAGCAAGGTTGCATATATCCATGATGAGCGATTCCGCAACATCAAAACAGTCTATGAAGATGGAGAAGAAAGGTTTGCATATAATGAGCGTAACCAGATGATCCAGTATGCTGATAAGAATGGAAACAAGACAAGGTTTTCCTATGATGATAAAGGAAATATGTCCCAGGTTATTTACCCGGATGGTTCTAAGAATAACATGACTTATGATGCGAATAATCGCCTTCTTATGTTGTCAGTTAATGGTATTGAAAAACTTAAAAATGTATATGATTCAAAAGGGAATCTGTTAAGAACTTCGGACGCATTGAACCGGCATCGGGAATTTGAATATGATAAAAGCGGGAATGTCATACAAGTGAAGCAGCCGGATGGCAGTGTAACATCATTAGAATATGACAGTCGTGGAAACATCACCAGTATTATTGATGAGGCAGGAAGACAGTTGAATTATGAGTATGATGATTCTAACCGGGTCATTCGTACAGTGGATGGAAATGGATATTGTACCAGGTTTGCCTATGACAATTGTGATCGAATTTTCTGTGTAACAAATGCTCAGGGAAAACGGCGTATCTATGAATATACAAAGAATGGGAAAGTAACAAAGGTTATAGATTTTAACGGGGCTGTTGCCAGCCAGAAGTACAATTGCATGAACCAGGTTGAAGCTTATAGCGGACCGGATGGGGAGGTACTTAGTGCAGAATATGATCTAATGCAGAACGTCATCCGTAGGATTCTGCCAAACGGAGCAGAGTTGGTTTATACCTATGATGGGTTAAACCGCATGGAGCAGATGACGCTTCCTATGGGAGGAGTCATCTATTATGAATATGATCCAAATGGAAACCGTACTGCAGTAACCGATCCAAATGGGAACCGCACAGATATGGAATATGATGAGCGTAATCGGATTACCAAAGTAACCGATCCTTCTGGTGCATCCACCCAATATGAGTATGATATGGAAGGACATTTAATCAAAGTTACTAACGCTATGGGCAAATCTCATACCTATGTTTACGATGAAGCAGGACAGCTCATCAGCGAGACAGATGTTCTTGGTAATAAGACTTGCTATGATTATAATGCCTTAGGAAAGCTATCCTGCGTTATAGATCCGGAGAAACGAAAGACCATCTATGAGTATGCTCAGGGAGGGGATCTTTCCAGAACGATCTATCCAGATGGAACGTTTGAAACTTATTTATATGATAAAAACGGTAATCTGATACGTCGCCAGAATCATAAAGGAGATTTTCTTGAGATCACCTTTGACTGCCTGAATCAGCCCATTACGGTAAAAAGCAGTTTTGGGCAGGAAAAGCGTTATACATATAATGCTGTGGGAAAAGTGACATCAGTAACAGATACTTTGGGACATGTGACCCGTTATTTGTATTCACCAGGAGGGAAACTGACCTCTGTGATCGATGCTGCAGGGAACCGGACGGAATATGCTTATGATGCGTTAGGAATGCTGATTACCATATGCCAGCATCAGGGGAAAGAATTCCTGTTAAATGGAGCAGATCAGAAATTTGTAAATGATTCCGAATGCAAGAATCATATTCATATTACCCAATATGAACGTAATCTGGCCGGAGAGATTGAAACTATTACGAATCCTCTTGGATTGCAGGAGCATTATACTTATGATTTGGCCGGGCAGATGATATTAAAAAAAGATAGGGAAGGATATGAGACACATTACGCATATCATCCATCGGGGGACATCGAAAAAGTTACCTATGGGGATGGCCGCAGTGTAGCATTTTCTTATAATTCTCTTCGACAGCTGAATGAGATACAGGACTGGCTTGGAACAACTAGAATTGAGCTGGATGAGATAGGCAGGGCGAAAAAAATTACTGACTATAAAGGACGTGAGATTTCCTATCAGTGGGGCAAAATGGGAGAACGGAAATCCTTGGTTTATCCGAATGGGCGTAAAATATCCTACGAATATGATGAACTGGCACGTTTAAGCAGGCTGACTGATGGAGAACGGGAAATTAGTTACTGCTATGACGAGGATGGACATTTATCAAAAAAGATTTTTCCGGATGATATAATCAGCAGTTACAGCTACAATTCCAGGGGATTATTGGAGAGCTTGATTCACCAGCAGAACAGAGAATTGCTAGAGAAGTACGAATATGAATATGATCTGATGGGAAATAAGACAGCAATAGGAAAAAGGCGAAAAGCAGTATCTTCCTTGTCAGGTATTCCAGCAGAAACAGAACGGCGCATGCAGGAAGAAAGCGGAAATTATGAGTATCGGTATGACAGCATGAACCGGCTCATAGAAGTGAGGAAGGACCGGAAGCGAATCAGCCAGTATGAATATGATGCTTTTGGAAATCGTGTTGGGAGGCAGACGGAAACAGAAAATATCCGTTATCATTATAATGCGGCCAATCAACTGATTCATGAGGAAGGGATTTTTCCTGAACAATCCTATCAGTATGACGCAAGAGGAAATCTTACGGCGATTCTTCAGGGAGAGATAACAGCCAATCAGTATGTTTATGATGAGACGAACCGTCTTGCAGCGGCTTTTCATAAAAAAGGGCAGGCCGTCCGGTATGAGTATGATGGGCTTGGCAACAGGGTTGGCAGAAAAGAATATGTTTTTGATAAAACAAACTTTGTCAATCAGTTCCAGGCAGGAATGATACCTGTGGAGAATCCAGCCAGAGAAGTGGAGTATCTTCTGGACTTGACCAAGCAGTATTATAATCTGCTGGAAAAAACGGAATCAGAAGAAAATGATGCATATACCCAAAGCTATATCTGGGATAATAATGCGGCATTTATGACAGAAGTGAGTAGTACGCATATTTATCTGCAGGATGAACTGGGAAGTACGGTTCGTCTGGTTGGAAGACAGGAAAAAGGACAGATGGTATATGGATATGATGAGTTTGGTCAGGATTTATATGGAACGCAGGGGGAGGTACAGCCTTTTGGATATACAGGATATCAGAGAGACCGGACAGCTAACACATATTTTGCACAGGCAAGAGAGTATATGCCTGAGATTGGGAGATTTACGGGGGAGGATATTATAAAAGGGACTGTTAATCATCCATATACTTTAAATTGTTATGGATATTGTTGGGAAAATCCTATGAAATGGGTGGATTTAAATGGAAAGCGTCCTAAAAAGCTGTCAAGTTCCGATTACTGGGGATGGTATCTGGAAGAATTAGGTGAATCTGCAGACAGGGCATGGAAAAAAATGTGTCAGAATATCCAGGATGAGATTGATAAAATTGTGGATATTAATGCAGAAGTAGGTATGGGGATTGGTGGAAACTATTATATAGGTCCGGTAGAAGGCACTTTTATAATGAAGCTTGGTTGTTGGGAAATTGATGAGCATGGAAAAGTAGAGATGAAAACTGAAGGAGAATTAGGTGTTAATTTATTTGATTTAGGTTTTTCAGGAGGTGGCTCTTATAACTATACAACAAAAAAAAGTTATGGCTCGATTGGATTAGACAATTTTGAATTTGGTGATGGTATAAAGTGGACTTTGGGAGCCAGTGCTTATGTAATTTTTGGTGGCGGAGGCAGCGTTTCAATTAATATTAGTGAAATAGGGAACTTATTGTACCGCGGTATAGAAAAAGTTCTGAGCTGCGATAGTCAAAAGTAATAACTCGAAAATTGATTCACCATCGTTAATTTATGGAGGATTCTATGAAAAAACAATTAATTAGTATCATATTCTTGATAATTATTGCTGTAAATTTTGGGTTTCCAAAAGTAATAAGCGCTGCCAGCCAAGATATCAATGATACCCAGGACGAAGTATCAAATCAGTATTTGGAACCATTGCTGGCCGCATTAAAAAGTCGCAATAATGAAGAAATGCGTAAATTATGGATTGAAGAAATGGGAAAGGCGGAATCTAAGGAAGGCGATCAGACCTTTGAAATGCTTTTCGATATGTGGAATGGAAAAGATTGGACTTCCGTAGAAAAACTGGATGAAAAAAGGAGGCTAGCAGAGGGGGACACACCAAGCGCAACAATATACCGCTATAAAGTGATGAATAAAGAAAGCACCACTAAAATAGAGTTTGCTGTTGAAGATGCCAGTAAGAGAATAGATGCTATGAATATTAGCCTCGATCTTCAAACAACAGCGGCATTACTAATCAGAAGGAATTTTGGCGTGACTCCATGTTTATTTATAGGTCTGGTGGTTGCTGAAATTGGATTTTCATTGTATGTGGCATTTTTATGCATAAGAACTAAACCCAAACTATGGGGAATCTGGTTAGCTTTTATATTAACTATTTATGGCGGAATTGCGATTGCTACAAAAGGAGATTTAATTGTATCATTTTTTGTTTATACTTTTGCTTTTCCTAGGTTATCAATTCATCAGAATTCGGTAAGTAAGGTATACCTATCTGTGCCTATTGGCGCCATTATATATTTAATAAAATATAAAAGGAAAAGCATCAAAAATCAGTAAATCTATTAGAAAAACCAGAAAAGAAAAAGTTGGAAAATTCATGAGATGTGTATGTGCGGCAGGGATTGATCATGTTATTCTTACATTAATAGGTATGATTATTATGGCTTTATATACCGGTGGAATTACTTCACAGTCAAATTCGATTTTTTTCAATAAACAGCTACTTATTATAATCATATTGGTATTATTGTATTATTTTACGCAGGATTTATTTTTTCAGGGGAGAAGTTTGGGTAAAATGCTCGTTGGTTTGAATCTGAAATATAAAGAAATGACTATCGGATTTGCCATGAAACATACATTTTTTAAATGGTTTGCTTGCGTGATTTGGCCAATCACTCTGATATATTATTGTTCAGAACATTGTATGTTTTATGACCGTATTTTAGGAAAAAGAGAAGAGCAGTAAGTTCATATATCACTTAATATAAATATAATCTGTCTGAGGAAAATCACCCAACCTATTGCAGGGTCATAAATAAAAATACTGGGAGGCTCTTTAGTGTCAATTGATGAATTATTAAAATTACATGAATATGATATATACAATAATAGAAATATTGACCCAAACATATTATGTGAATTGGCAGAAATTTTTTCAGAAGAATCTATAGATATACTTAAATACTTTTCTTATACTAAATTTTCTTCTAAATTTTGTTGGACAAATTTTATATTTATCATTAAGGAAATGAAATATCCACAAAAATTAAAAGGACTGCCATGCTTATTTGAGTTGCTGCAGGATATAAATTGGCCGATTTTTCAGGAGGTAGCTGCTGCATTGATGTCTTTTGATAAAAAAGACATTATTCCTTTTATGGTAAGGTACTTATATCAAGCATATTCGGAAGAAGACGGAATGTGGATTTCAGGGATATATATGATTGCACGAATTATGAATATTCAACCTTCAGATTTTCAAATTGGGAAAACTTGTGATTTGCTTCATTATAGGGATGTTTAAACAATATGATTATCATATTAAAAGATTAAGCGAAAGATTAGGATGAAATAAAAATGGACAAATATGGATATGTGTTAAACCGGCAGGAAGAAAAGGTTCCAGACAAACGCTATCACAAAGCAGATCTGGAACTGATGACGACATTCCAATTGCGTGAAATCTGCCGGAAGGAGAAAATCATCCAAGGAGTTTTAGATCCAATGGATAAAGAAGAACTGATCCGGGTTATCTTAAGGTACCGGGGGGCGGATGAATACTTCCTGATCCAGAAACAGGATGAGAATGGCCTGCAGGCTCTGGAAGGGGTGCTGCGGGGAACAAAACTTCAGGAAAAGCAGGATATCAGATTGCAGTGCAGCTCCAGGATTGTGGCTTATGAAGGGCTTGCAATCGGTTTCTATGACGGTCTGACGCTGCCTTATGACAAGGAGCTGGCTGGTACCAATGTCCTGGTAGTAGGGGGAGATATGACGGTCTGTGCAATCTTAAATCTAATGCCCATGGGGGATCGGACAGATTGCCTGCACTTAGTCAAAGCTGCAGAGATCACCTGCCGGGAATCCAGTGTAAAGAACTACAGCCTTTACTGTATGGGGCGGCGGGAATCGGAGATGCTTTATGATATTTATAATGGAAGATATAGTTACATGCCGGAGCATATGGAGGTTTACCGGGTCCAGCTTCTGGATTTTGATGTAAGGAAGCCGGTTCCTTTATCCATGCCCATAGCCATGGATTTTGGAACCACCAATACGACAGCCGGGGTCTATCTGGATAACCAGTATTTTGAAAAAGCCGGGGTGAATGACGGGGAAAGAGGACTAAAAGAAAATGACATTAACTATGCCCTGTTCTACGATACCTCCGGAGACTGGCAGGAAACCACCCTGTTTCCCAGCGTGGTAGGGGTACTTTCCGTAGAAGCCGGGAGACCGAAGTTTCTGTTTGGATATGAGGCCATACGCCTGGCAGATTCTAGCTATATTGACGAGGGTTTCTGCGTATTCTATGACATTAAGCGTTGGATCGGAGACTATGAAAGGCAGGAAGAAATCACAGACTGCCAGGGGAGAAGGGGATTTGTTTCCAGAAAGGAAATCCTGAAAGAGTATTTTGACTATGTCATTCAAGCGGTAAGAGACCGGTTCAAGTGTGAGGTCCAGACAGTACATATTTCCTGCCCGGTGAAGCAGAAAGCCCGGTTCCAGAAACTGTTTGCAGAAATTCTGCCAGACTACGGAGTGGAAGGAAAGGACATGATCGACGAAGGCGTGTCTGTTTTGTACAACACTATATCCGAAATGATCCGGAAAGGCACAGTGGAGGAAGGGGAAGAGTATAAGGCTCTGATTATTGACTGTGGCGGCGGAACCACTGACTTGTGTTCCTGCAGGTTCCGGATTTGGGACAGGCGCATGGCTTATAGTGTAGAGATTGACACTTCCTATGAGAATGGGGATACGGATTTCGGGGGAAATAACCTGACCTATCGGATCATGCAGTTGTTAAAAATAGCAATCGTGAATCGTCTGTATCCGATGAATTTGAATCAGGAAGGGCATATTCTGGCTGGATACGACATGGATGTATTCCGTTACGTAGACCAGCACGGTACGAAAGAACTGTATAGGGAACTGGAGAAAAATTATGAAGAAGCGGAGGAATTTCTGCCCACCCGTTTCCATGAATATGAGAATAGGAGCAGGGCGGGTTATTATAAGGTAAAGAACAACTTTTATTTCTTGTTCCGCCTGGCGGAAACAGTGAAGAAAGAGTTTTACGACCATGTGGGAACACTCAGGACCGTGTTATCCTCCCAGCCGGTAAAGGATGATACTGTAACCTGGATTTCTGTGGACAAGTGGAAGCTGTCCGGATATACAGAAAGAGGGCTTGAAGCCATTAAGGAGTTCCCTGCGGTATATTTCAGCGTCTATGAGCTGGAATTATTGTTAAAGGGAGATATTTATGGGCTTATCCGTCAGTTTATGGAACCAATGTATGAGGAGGATAAACTGGGTGAGTATTCTATCATCAAGCTGACCGGACAATCCTGTAAGATCGACATATTCCGGGATGCCTTAAAGGAGTTCGTGCCGGGAAGGACGATCCAGTTTAAGCAAAAGAGCGGAGATCAGACGAAGAATTTTGAATTGAAGATGACCTGTGTGGATGGGGCACTCCGTTATTTAAAGGATAAGAAGTATGGATTTGCAGAGATTGCCATCCATACTGGGGAATCGGCCCTGCCTTACCGGATCACAGCCTTTTCCCACAATGGGGAAGAGGTGGAACTGATCCGGCATCTGGAACGGAACAGCCGGAGCGGAATGATATCCAGGAATATGGAAGACTTAACACTCAAGCTGTATTTAAAAGACATGGAAGGAAAAGATCGGTACCAATATACCTGCCATAGTTCCCTGGCTGATTTTGAAGAAAAGAGTTATGAGGAAATTAAGGAGAAACATGGGGGACATATCCTTCAGGCAGACACGGATGATATAGTGGAAAATGAAGTAAAGTTCTTCATATGGGCCAGCCCCATGGACCTGATATTTTCGGTAGTACCGGTATATCGGAAGATTGGAAAGCTGTATCTTGGAGTAGAAGAAGAGTTCTATTTTGAAAATGAAAAATGGGTTCAGAACTTTTTTGATGGGATGAAATAAGGAGGAGCTTATGCAGAATCTATATCCATTGTTTGAACGAAACCGTATATTAAAAAAGGAATTGCTATGGTCACTCCGGGATTATTCCTTTGCACACCTCCAACTGGAATATCAGGAATATAGCCAGGGGATCCTTCGGGGCTGCGATATAACAGTCCGGGGGGATAAACTGGTAGTCAGTCCGGGAATTATAAAATACGGACCGTTTATCTGCTTGATGATGGAGGAAGAAGTGATTGAATATACCCCATTGGAGCAGATGCAGTTTTTGAAATTAAAAGCAGAGATTGACCGGTCTTCTCCTGATTATATCGCGTACCGTACAATGCTTTTACTGGATCAAAATGAAGCAAAAGACGAAGATGAATTTGAACTCTGCCGTTTTCATTTAAGGAAAGGGGCGCAGTTAAGGAGCCAGTACACAAGTTTTTCAGACATGATAACCGGGTATGATACCATCAATCTGATTTATGGGAGCTGGGGAGGTCTGGGAGGAAGAAGTATTGCTCCTGCAGTTACCAGATATTTTGCCAGAACTGTTCTGGAAAGTGGGAAAAGTCAACCTGAGGATCGGTCGTTTGCTTATCTGTGTTTAAGTCAGGCAGGAGCAGTACCGGTCCAAGCTTTAACTGCCTATGCCAGACACCGGAGTGGGGGCGGCTGGGATAAAGCAATGGATAACCTGTCTCTCTACCAATCCATGAGTACCATAATTGGTGAGATACAAAAGGGTGAGGAAAAGGTCATAAGTAGCAGGAAGGAAAGACGCAGGATACTTGTGGATTAATCCAACCAGCCAGAATGGGGAAGTGTATTTAATGAATTCGGTTACATCGGGTTCTCTTAAGTCTAAGGAGAGGCTCATATATCATCATGGGAAACGTATACGGGCGCATTTTTGGGCGGTGTATTGGGGGGAGTAGTGGCAATATCCGCTGCAAACATTGGGGGTTATGCTCCATTCATCATAGGGGCAGTAACTGGTTCATCCTCATCTGCAAGTATCAGGCCGAGGATCTGGAAATGTTCCGCTTTTAGGAGCAAAGCCCCCCATTTTTAATTAGCAAAAATGGGGGGGCTTTTGTCGGTCAGCTATAGGTTTAAAACTTCATTTAATATAAAGATATTTTTATTTAAAACATATTGACAAAAAAAGATAACAGAGTATATAATTACTATACAATATCAATAATTTTATACTGACTACTTAAACGTTTCAGTAAAAATCGGGGAGGTGTTTTTATGCAAGATTGCTATATGCCCACGGGGAACGAATTTGTCAGCCTGCCGACATTGAACCAGACTACGGCTTCGATAGAAAGCTTTACGGTGCTGCATATGGGCTACAAAGGGATGCTGGCTTTTTGGGGCGGCGAAAGCGAACCTCTCATACGGCCTTTTGTGCAGGCGGAGGAAGGGGATCTGCTCTGTGATTTGGAATGGCAGCGGGAAGGTAACTGGATTCCCAGGTTTGAATCGGTGAAGGAAGGCGTTCGTACAGAGGGAATTTATCTGGCTCCCATAGGACAGAAGGCTTTTGCCATACGTTTGACCGTCACGAATCATTCCGGCAGAGAACGTAAGATTTCCTGCGGTGTCAGAGGGGTGTGGGGAAATGTGACCCACAGCGTCAACGAGGATAAGACGGTTACGGGACAGAGAAAGGTCTACCGCTCCGGCTGGAATGAAGGACCAGTCTTTGATTTATCCATTGGAATGCCGGTTATGGCATTTGCACCTATGGCGGCATTGCCTGTTAAATGGGAATTTGAACAGAATGAGGAAATACGCTACAAAGGGACCCATGATTGCCTGTTAAAATCCGGCGAGTCAGTGGTACTGGACATTTTCTGGGGCGTGGGTTTTGAAGAGGTGGCTGCGGCCACGGCGGCTAAGGAGCTTTTGCGGCAGAGTTTTGATGCGGTTTATGAGGAAACTCTCTGCTGGCTATCCAAGCGGCAGAAAACCGTGGGCATACCAGAGATGGATTCTCTGTTAAACCGGAACTTGTTTTTTAACTTCTTTTATGCTACGGGTATGACCATGGATACAGAGGAAGTGGTCATGGTCACTTCCAGAAGTCCCAGGTATTACGTCAGCGCAGCCTATTGGGACAGAGACAGCCTGCTGTGGAGTTTTCCCTCCATTCTTAAAGCGGACCCGGAGTATGCAAAGGAACTTCTTAATTATGTATTTACCCGCCAGATCAGACAAATCGGCATTCACAGCCGTTACATAGACGGGACGGTTTTGGAACCGGGATTCGAACTGGATGAACTCTGCGCCCCTATAATGGCCCTCAGCCGTTACGTAAATGCTACGGGAGAGGTTTCTGTTTTACAGGAAAGCCATATTGAGAGTGGAGTAAAGAAAATTCTTTCGATTCTAAAGACCAAGAGAAGTGAGGCCCTTCATCTGTATGAAACTTTTTTACAGCCTACGGATGACATGCGGGTTTATCCTTATGGCACATATAACAATGTTTTAACTTGGCGGTGCCTGCGGGATCTGGAGAAGCTGTATCAAAATTTATGGCCTACTGAAACGCTTAAGTGGCTGGAAGAGGAAGTTTCGTGCCTGTTTGACGCCATTAGAACCCATTGCAGGAAGGAGTATCAGGGAAAAATGATTTTTGCCTGGTCCGTAGATGAGGATGGGAACTGGGACGTTTACGACGAACCGCCGGGAAGCCTGGAGCTTTTGCCCTATTTAGGCTTTTGCGGCAAGGAGGATCCTGTTTGGCAAAATACAATTGAGATTTTACGAAGTCCGGATTACCAATACTCTTTTGCAGGAAAGCCTTTTTCCGACATTGGCTGCCCCCATGCGCCCCACCCCTGGATAATGAGCGTTGCCAACGGGCTGGTCAGCGGCAGGAAGGAAGCGTCTTTAGACTTTCTGCGCAGGGCTTCCATGGACAATGGAATCGCCTGTGAAAGCGTAGATGAAATGACAGGCGAATGTACCACGGGAGCCGCGTTTGCAACTTGTGCCGGATTTCTGGCCTATTGTTTAATGGAAGGGCTGAATGAGGGAGGTGTGGATCATGATTCAGTATGAACCATGGAGGATTCGCTGTGAGGGCAGAGAAGATCCCAAATTTTTGGAAAGTATATTCAGCCAGTCAAATGGCTATCTGGGTTCCCGGTGTACGTTTTTTATGGATGGGGCGAAGGCTTACGAGCGCTGTAATTATCTGGCGGGCGGCTTTGATTATATCAGTCCCGGTGTCACGGATATGGTGAACTTACCGGATTTGTTTCACTTTCAGCTATCCCTGGGGACAGGGGAATACCAATCCTTTACCCAGACCCTGGATATGCGCAACGGCCTTTTTGAGAGGAAGTCGGTGTGGAAAGATAAGGAAGGAAGAGAAACGCAAATTGACATTTCCCGTTTTATCAGCATGGACAACAAACACGTGTCAGCCCTTTCACTGGAATTGACGGCATTAAACTACAGCGGGAATGCAGCTGTTTTCATGGGGATAGACGGGAAAACCGTGAACCTTCCTGTGGATGACGACCAGACTAAGGAAAACTTGGATACCGTGTCTTTGCTCTCTGTTTCTGAAACGGAAACGGGGGAGGGCTACTGTTTCCTGAAGGCTGGCAGTAAAGCTTCCAGCCGTTTGCATGTAGCCATGACTGCCCGGATTTTCCAGAACCAGGGGACTGCTAAGGACGCTTCGACACCTGACTGTCCGGCGAAAGAACTGAATATTCCTCTGTTGGAAGGGGAAAAGGTGAGGATCGAAAAGATTCTTTATACGGAAGCGGTTCTGGTGGATTCGGAAACGTTCCCCCAAGGCGGGCAGGACTTGCGCCCTCATGTCATAAACCGTTCTTTTGCGGAACTGCTAAAAGACAGCGAAGGGGCCTGGAAATCCCGCTGGGACCAGGCCGACATAGAGATTACCCAAAAAGGAAACGACAGCACCATTCAGTCCGCCCTGCGGTACAATTTATTTCAGCTTATTCAAAATTGCCCCTTTGAGGACGCGACAGTCAGCATTGGCGCAAGGGGCCTGACCCATGGACGGTATAAGGGCTGCTGTTTTTGGGATACGGATATTTTCCTGCTGCCGTTTTACCTGTATACGGACCCGCAGGCCGCAAGAAATTTAATCCTGTTTCGCTTAAATACTCTGCCGGACGCAAAGAAGAACGCAAAGGCGCTGAATCTGCCGGGGGCAAGGTATCCGTGGATGTGTGCCATAGGAGGAATAGAACAGTGCCAGAGCTGGGACATCGGGCGTTGTGAGATTCACATTACCGCAGACGTAGCCTATGCGGTTGATAACTACTTAAAGGTTTCAGGAGATGAAACCCTGGATAGCCAGTCAGCGCAGCTGTATGTGGAAACCGCAAGATATTGGGCCGGAAGATTTTCCTATGACCAAAGAAAGGATGTATATAACCTGCTCTTTGTGAAAGGACCCGACGAATACTGCGGCGTTTCGGGAAACAACGCCTATACAGTACTTTTAGCCCGCCATAATCTCCGGCTGGCTTTGCAGGCGGTCCAGAGGAAAAAAGCGGCAGCTAAGGCTTCGGAAATGAAAACATGGCGGGACATCATAGAAAAAAGCCGGATTGAGTATGATTCAGACAGGGACTTGTACATTCAGGATGATAATTTCCTCCGGCTGGAAGCATTTCCGGGGCAGAAGGCCGGGGATGGAAGCGCAGCTTACCATCAGTACGATTTTGACTGGCTCCAAAGGTATCAGGTGTTAAAGCAGGCGGATCTGGTACTGCTCATGGTACTGAAGCCAGAATTGTTTACGGACCGGGAGCAAAAAGCGATCTGGGATTTTTATGAACCGCTGACACTTCATGATTCCAGCCTAAGCTTTGGGATTCACGCATGGGCGGCGGCATATTTGGGCCTGGAGCAGAAGGCTTGTGAATATTTTGATAAAAGCCTGTTTCTGGATCTGGAAAACCGGATGAAGAATACGGGGCGGGAAGGCATTCATTTGGCTGCGGCAGGGGCCACCTGGCAGTCGGTGGTTTTTGGATTCGCAGGTCTGGCACTGGGAACCGACGGCAAGCCGGAGTTATCTCCAAAGCTTCCAAAGGACTGGGAACGTTTATCTTTTCACTTTTATATCAAAGGAAAGCGGTACCTTGCGGTGATTGACGGAGAAGGCGGTAAGATAGAAGCGGAAGAGGATTAAAAAATAATAAGAAGGAAGGTGATTTTATGAAGCGGCCTGGTTTAAAGGATGTGGCAGAAAAGGCGGGGGTTTCCATAGCCACGGTGTCTTATGTGATCAATAATACGCCCTCGCAAAGCTTAAGTCCTGAAACAATTAAGCGGGTGAATGATGCCATAAAGGAACTGGGATACATCCCCAATCTGGCAGCCCGCACCCTGGTAAACAACAAAAGCAATTTATTAGGGGTGCTGATTCCCCAGACGGAATCAGGAAAAGAATTAATGTTCTCCAATCCCTTTTACGGCGATTTCATGTCGGCGGCAGAGTATACAGCCCGCAAAAGCGGTTATCACATCATGATTTCCGGAGCCGATTCCGGCCAGACTTATGCGGAAGTGGCAAGGACCCGGGGACTGGATGGAGTGATCGTGGTGGGGATGAATGACGACGAGGAATGCCGTCAGTTAAAAACCTTGAACATTCCAGTGGTATTGGTGGACAGTTACTGCGAAGCTGCCGGCTTTCACAGGGTCAGCGTGGATGATATGCAGGGCGGGTACATGGCGACGAAGTACCTGTTGGAAAAGGGACTTAGAAAGATTGCCCATGTGACAGGGCATGTCAATGACAGGGGCGTGAATTTCCTGCGCCATAAGGGGTATGAAAAGGCACTGGGAGAGTACGGATTGAATCCGGAGAAATCCTTGTTATTGTCGGGGGAAGTGTCCTTTGAATACGGCTGTGAAATGGGTGAATATCTGGCTGGGATGGCCGAACGGCCCGACGGGGTGTTTGTTTCCGCAGACATTCTGGCGGTGGGCTTATGTATGGGACTGCGCGGGAGGGGCGTTAAGGTTCCAAAGGACATTTCCGTCATAGGTTTTGACGATTCGCTGCTTTCCAAAACCTGTGATCCGCCCCTTACCACCATACATCAGGATGTAGCGGCAAAGGGTACGGAAGCGGTGAAACTTCTGATAAATGAGAACCACACACTACAGAACAAGGTATTTCCATTAACTTTGGTAGAAAGGGGATCAGTGCGCTGATCCTTTTACGAAAACAAAGCAACATCCATTCTTTCTATTAAGGAGACAGTTTATTATGATGAAGTTAGCAAAAAAATGTAGATGGGCCGCAAGTGCAATGGTATGTACCGCAGTTTTACTTTCAGGCTGCAGTTCCAAAACTGCTGAAAAACCTGGAGCAGGAGAGGCGGTCACAATCCGCCTGGACCAGTTTTCAGGCAGCGGTGCATCTGAGGGGGCACTGAAAGAAATGATAGCAAAATTCAACGAGCAGTATCCAGGCATCAAGGTAGAACTGCAAAGCTTTGGTTATGACGATTATTTTACTCAGTTGCAGTCTAAAATCGTCGGCGGCAGCGCGGCAGACGTATTTGAATTGAATTTTGAGAATTTTGTAGCCTATGCGTCGGAAGATGTACTTTTGGACATCGGGGCTCTGATGGGGGATACTTCAGGCTTTAACCAGACGGCTTTGGAAGCCTTTCAGTACGGGGGAAAACAATTTGGAATTCCCAATTCCTTTTCTAACGTGGTGCTTGTATACAACAAAGATTTATTTGACAAGGCAGGAGCCGCCTATCCCACCGACGACTGGACCTGGACGGAAATGTTAGAAGCTGCAAAGAAAATCCGCTCCCTTTCCGGGGACACCTACGGCTTATACCGCCCCGTAAGTTTCCATGAATTTTACAAAGGAGTAAAGCAGAACGGCGGAAGCTTATTAAGCGGGGATGGTGGGAAGTTTACGGTTAATTTACCGCAGAATGTGGAAACCCTGGAAATCATGTCCGGTTGGGTGACTGACAGCAATGTTATGCCTTCAGATGCACAGATGGGCGGCATGGGCGACTGGGATTTGTTTAAATCCGGACGCCTTGGCATGATTATAACCGGAATCTGGGCCTTCAGCGACTTTACAGACAACTGCGATTTTGCCTGGGATGTGGCGGTGGAGCCGGGAAATACCGCGAAAGCCACTCATTTCTTCTCAAATGCCTACGTGGTTAACAAAGAAACCGCCAATCCTGAAGCCGCCGCTGCTCTGGCCGCCTTCCTGGCAGGAAGCAGGGAAGCCGCACAAATCCGAGTGGATTCAAGCTGGGAACTTCCGCCAGTTATCTATCAGGACGTACTTGATTCCTATCTAAAGGTAACCCCGCCGGAGAACCGGGAAGCTGTATTTAAATCTCTGGATTATCTTGTAACACCGCCGGTGGTGAAACAGCAGTCTGAAATGCAGGAGATCATCACCAAGCACTTAAACAACGCCATTTCCGGGAACGTTACCGCTAAAGATGCTCTTGATGACTGTCAGGCGGAACTGGAACAGAAAATCAAATTAAACTGACATTATCGAGCCTGACAGGAGGGAACTGCTATGTATAAAAAACAGGGGGTAAGAGCCTTTATCTTTCTTTTGCCAAGTATGGCCGGACTTGTGTTATTTAATTTGATTCCTATTTTTGCCTCGCTGCTGCTCAGCCTCACCGATTGGTCGGGGTTAAGCAGAGTAAGGCTGTTCCACGGTTTTTTTCAATTTGTCGGCGACAAGTTCGTGGGGTTTTCCAATTACTCCCAACTTATCAAAGATCCTGAGTTTTGGGTGGTTTTGGGGCATAATGCCTATTTTATTCTGCTGTACCTTCCACTGGTCCTGCTGTTTTCCTTAATGGTTGCCCTGATCATTCAGAGGAAGAGCCGCATGGCCTCTGTCTACCGGATGCTTTACTACATACCGGTACTGACCAGCTGGGTGGCTGGAGCCTTGATCTGGAAATGGATGTTAAGTCCGGAATACGGGCCGATTAACAATGCCTTATCTGCCATAGGGATCAAAGGGCCTTTATGGCTCCAAAGCGAGAGTTGGGCAATGCCCTCCATCGTCCTCGCCAGCGTGTGGAAGGATATGGGTTTTTATGGAATGATACTCCTTAGCGGCCTTTTGGCCATAAATCCGGAGTACTACGAGGCTGCCGAGATTGACGGGGCGGGTTATTTTCAAAAGTTTAAAAGCATCACTCTGCCCCTGCTGTCACCGATTTTGTTCTATGTCATTATGTTGTCCCTGATCAATGCCTTTCAGCTTTTTCCGCAGATCATGGTCATGACCAAGAACGGCGACGCAGGACCCAACGGGGCCACCATGGTCATGGTGGAGCGGATTTACAAATACGCCTTTAAATTTGGCCGTATGGGCTATGCGGCGGCCTGGTCCTGGGTGTTGTTTATCATTATTTTTGGCTTTACCGTACTGCAAAACGTGCTGCAAAGAAAGTGGGTGTACTATGAGTCGTAAAGCGGCATCCGGAGTTTTATACCATTTGACGGCTGTTTTGCTATCGGTCGTAACCTTGCTTCCGTTTTTCTGGATGCTGTCCACTTCTTTTAAGAACTACGGTGCAATCATGGCCCTGCCCATACAGTGGATACCCAAAAACCCGACCCTTAAGAATTTCTCGGATTTGTTCAGCAAAGAGGGAATGACCGTTTCTATGTTTAATTCCCTTGTGGTCTCCATCAGTTCCGTAGCCGTGACGATCATCAGTTCCGCCATGGCCGCCTTTGCCTTTGCGAAACTGGATTTTAAGGGGAAGAACACCATTTTTCTTGTTTACCTGGCAACCATGATGATCCCTTCCCAGGTGCTGTTCATCCCCCTTTACTTACTTATGGGAGAGCTGAAACTGGTGGATAGTCTGGGAGCTTTGGTACTGCCCAGTATATTCAAGGTGTTTGCAGTGTTTATGCTGCGCCAGCGCATGATGACGATTCCTAATGTCTATATGGAAGCGCCCGCGATTGACGGCGCGGGAATTTTTACTGTCTTTATACGGATCATATGTCCCATGTGCAAGTCCAGCCTTGCCACTCTGGCAATTATCTGCTTTATGGACGCATGGAATGACTACTTACTGCCATTGGTCATGCTGACTACAAAGACAAAGTTTACCCTGCCCATTATTCTAAGTTCCTTAAACGGGCAGTACAAAAGCGAATACAACTTACTTATGGCGGGAGCATTGGTCTCCATGCTGCCGATTCTGGCGGTATATGCTATGGCGCAGAAGTATTTTGCAGCAGGATTACAGGTAGGAGGTGTGAAAGGATGAAATGTTTGCTTGCTGGTCAGGCCGTTTACGGATTTGGAGAACGGTTTGACGCATTGAATCAGGAGGGGCTTGTCCGTGAAAATCATGTATACGAAACCTTTACCAATCAGGGGGCTTCCACCTATTTGCCCATTCCCTTTGCATTGACAGACGGGGGAGGGGGTCTTTATGTGGACACAATGGAGAAGTTTACCATATTCACGGAAAAAACCGCTGACGGGATCGTCTTTACGCTTCCGGACCAATATGATGTGCGGACATTTACGGGAAAGCCCTTGGAGGTTCTTAAAGAGTTTACGGCACTTACGGGGCGGCCCAGAGTGCCGCCGGACTGGGCTTTTGGCCTTTGGATGTCCGCCAACCGCTGGGATAGGCAGGAGGTGATAGAAGAAGTGGTGGAGGAAGCCGTCAGGCAGGGGATGAAACCTTCTGTGGTGGTAATCGAAGCCTGGAGCGATGAAGCCACCTTTTACCGCTTTGACAAAGAACGTTTTCCCGATCCGGAAGGGATGATCCGGGACCTTCACGAAAAGGGAATCCGTCTGATTCTATGGCAGATTCCGGTTTTGAAAAAGCTGGAGCCTTGGCGCACTTGCCCGGAACACGAGGCAGACTGTGCCGAAGCGGTCCAAAAGGGCTTTGTCGTTACCAATGCCGACGGATCTCCCTATCTGATTCCGGAAGGGCGCTGGTTCGGCGGTTCCATGATACCGGATTTCACCAATCCGGCGGCCTGTGACTGGTGGTTTGGGAAACGGCAATATCTGCTTGATATGGGAGTGGACGGCTTTAAGACCGACGGCGGGGAGTTTGTATACGACGACGGCGCCCGCTTTTTTGACGGTCGGACCGGTGCCCAAATGAAAAATGGTTATGCCATGGTTTATACCAGAGCCTATACGGACTTTATAAAAGATGACCGTATGCTTTTTTCCAGGGCCGGATATACGGGAGCTCAGACCACGCCTATGCACTGGGCCGGGGATCAGCAGTCCACTTGGGAAGAACTGCGCCATGTGGTGACGGCGGGTTTAAACGCCGGATTGTCAGGTCTGCCCTTCTGGGGCTTTGACCTGGCGGGCTTTGCGGGAAAAATGCCTTCCGCCGAATTGTATCTGCGATCCTTCTGCCTAGCCTGCTTTGCACCGGTCATGCAGTGGCACTCGGAACCGGCTTCCGGCCAGTTTTCTGAGCTTCTGGCGGCTTCAGAAGAAGAAATCAACGACAGAAGTCCATGGAATATGGCTAAGGTGACAGGCAGGCAGGAAATCATTGACATTTGCCGGAAATTTACAAAAGAAAGGGAGAGGCTGCTGCCTTATATTCTTAAGGAAGCAGGCGTAAGTGCAGACACGGGCCGCCCCCTGATGGCCGCATTGGTGATTGACTGGCCGGAGGATAAGGAAGCTTGCGCAGTGGACGACGAGTATATGTTCGGTTCGCAGCTTTTAGTGGCTCCGGTTTTAGAGGAAGGAGTGGTAGGACGGCAGGTATATCTGCCAAAAGGAAATTGGAACGATTATTGGACAGGAGAACAAACTACGGGTCCATGCCGTTTGTACAAAGAATGCCGGGCGGGAGAACTATTGGTCTGGCGTTTGAACTAGTTTAACAAAAAGAAACCATTTCACAAGGAAATAATACTTATGAAAAATGGAGGGGACATATGAGAAAGAAGCTAATGGCCATTTTACTGAGCATATGCTGTATTTTGCTCAACGTTTCACCAGCCTTTGCGCTTGAAGGAACGTGGCACAATCCTTATGGATTAAATGATATTTATGAAATAGAACCTACCGAGCGTTCACCCAGGAATCCAATAGCAGGCCAGTCCGTGCGGATACACAGCACCACCTGGCCTGTGGAATCCGGCCAGACGGTTTGGATTTCCTACACCGTAAACGGTGTCAGAAAGGCGGACGTAGGCGCAGGCTGGTCCTATAACAGCGGGAACAATTCTTATTGGGAGGCGGATTTGGGCTCCTTTGCAAAAGGAGATACAGTGGAGTATACGGTCCACGGGGACGTAAATGGCACGAACGCCAAATCCATCGGTCCCTTTACCTTTCACGTGACCGACTGGGAAAAAGTGAAATCCGTATCTTTAAATTCCTATAACAACGGAACCGTCCTTTTTGACGTGACGGCAGATACGGGGAATTTCTCCCCTAAGCTGGCTCTTAGCTTTACGGACGAGGAGACGGTGCGTTTCCAGCTTTCCCCAAAGGGAAACGGAAAATTTGCTACCGGTATTTCCGGTTACACCGTGACAGATAATGCCCAAAAGGTGGAGATAGATACCGGAAAACTGCGGGTTACCGTTACAAAGAACCCATACGCCTTAGAGGTGTTCAGTTACGAACACAACAGGGTTTTGACTTCTAACGGCGGAATGGGCAAAGAGATGTCCTGGCTGACCGACGGAAAGGACGTGATCGGGCAGTTCCGGGACGGATACTTCTCCCCTTTCGATGAGCGGTTCTATGGTTTCGGAGAGCACTATGACGGTGCGGAGAAACGGGGAGAGGTGGTTGAAACCTACATTTATAATCAATATCAGAACCAGGGCAGTAAAACCTATTTGTCGGTTCCCTTTTTCGTTACCAGCAAAGGCTACGGAATTTACTTAAATACCACCTGTTACTCCAGGTTCGATATGGCAGCAGCCGATGGGGACCGGTATGTGTTTGAAGCTGACACGGAACATGTGGATTCGCCCCTTTTGGATTACTATCTGATCAGCGCAAGTACGGCTGCGAAAGTGGTGGGAAAATACAACACAATTTCCGGATTGCCCCAGGAACTTCCCAAATGGGCCTTCGGTTTGTGGATGTCAGCCAATGAATGGGATACCCAGTCAGAAGCGCTGGAAGCCATGAACCAGTCTAAGAACAACGACATTCCGGCTACGGTTTTAGTGCTGGAACAGTGGAGCGACGAAAACACATTCTACGTCTGGAATGAAGCTACCTATACGCCGATTCAAGGCTCGGCTGCTTTCCGCAATTCGGATTTTACCTATGGCTCTAAATGGCCCAATCCAAAGGCGATGACAGACACTCTTCATGAAAATGGCATGAAACTGGTGCTGTGGCAGATACCCGTATTAAAATACACGCCTTACTCCTATGCGCAAAAGGACAATGACGAGGCCTATATGCTCCAGAAGGGATACGCCGTTTCCGACGGGCATGGAGGGCCCTACCGCATACCCGAATCAGGATGGTTCGGAAACAGTCTGCTTTTGGATTTCACCAATCCTGAGGCAGTCGATTGGTGGATGAATAAGCGCTCCTATCTTTTTGACGACATAAAGATAGACGGCGTAAAAACAGACGGCGGGGAAATGGTCTGGCGTAAGGATACTTCCTTCCATGACGGCAGTACCGACCTTTCCATGCGAAATGCATATCCCAACGCCTACATAAAGGGATATAACGACTTTGTGAAGAAAAAGACAGGGGAAGGAATTACCTTCAGCCGGTCGGGAACCGCAGGCGTTCAGTCCTCCGGAGCCTTTTGGGCAGGAGATCAGACCTCCAGCTTTTCCGCTTTCCGGGACGCTTTGAGTGCCGGTTTGAGTGCCGGAATTTCAGGGATCCCTTTCTGGAGCTGGGATTTGGCCGGGTTTACGGGGAACTTCCCTTCGGCTGAGCTCTATAAGCGCAGTACCCAGATGGCTGCTTTTGCCCCGGTTATGCAGTTCCACTCCGAGAAGGCCAACCCCTCTCCCAGTGAGGAACGCTCCCCCTGGAACGTTCAGAGCCGCACAGGTGACAGCAGTATCGTTCCCATGTTCCGCAAATACATCAACACCCGTATGAACCTGCTTCCCTATATTTTCAGCGAGGCGCAAAACAGTGCAAAGGGCGGAACACCCATGATGAGGGCCATGTTCTTAGACAATCCGGAAGATGCCAATACCTATGACCTGGAAGAACAGTATATGTTCGGGCGCAGTCTTTTGGTGGCGCCTGTGGTCCAGGAGGGACAGACAGTAAAGAGCGTTTACTTACCCGAAGGGGAATGGATCGATTTCTGGCACAACGCCCTGACCGCGGGCGGCATGAAGAAAGACTATTATGCGGATGTGAACTCGATCCCCGTTTACGTGAAATCCGGCAGTATTCTGCCCCTTAATTTAAATAAAAACTATGAGATCGGCGGTTCCATCGGCAATGATGTGGAGAATTACGAAAACCTTACGTTCCGTATCTATCCGGAAGGGGAAAGTACCTATACCTTGTCCCATAGTGACCGGAGTACCATGACGGTCCGGGCTACCGAGAATTTTGCGGCTGGTACTGTAACTGTTCATCTGCCTTCCTGCCAGATTCCAATCACCACGCAAGTCTTTGGAACCAGACCCGGCAGTGTAAATGCAGACGGTCAAACATTACAGGAAGTGAAAACTCTGGATGACTTAATAAAGGCGCAGAGTGCGTACTACTACAACGAAAATGAAAAGCTTACCTATATCAAAACACCGTCCGGTCCGGCTAAGAAGATCGAATTAAACGACGTAAACAAAGCGCCTTATGAAGCCGAACACGCATCCCTGCATCAGGTTTCCACCAACACGGATTACAGCGGCTATTATGGGGAAGGCTTTGTGGATCAGTTTGCGGATAAAGGCGACTGGGTGGAATTTGAGGTATATTCAAAAGAAAAACGCACGGCTTCCCTGTCAGTCCGTTATTCTGCCGGAGTGACCGCAGGACAGCGTTCCGTAAGGGTCAACGGGGGAAACATCAGCGCTTTGGCCCTGCCGGCTACTTCCGGCTGGGGTGCCTGGAATACCGCAGACATTCCTATTAACTTAAACAGCGGCAGAAACACGATCCGGATCTCCTATGAAGACGGAGATTTTGCCGGTATTAATCTGGACTGTATTCTGGTTAAATAAGGGGGAGCAGTATGAAACAGAAAAAACGTTTTCTATCTTTAAGTTTAGTATTTACCTTATTGTTCACCGCTCTGTGGCCGGCCTTTGTGCCGGCCCCGGCCAGGGCGGCCGTATCTGCTTTAGGTGACGTAATTAGTACGCAGGTCAATGGAACCACACTGGTCCTCACCGTGGACAGCGGTTCCTCTCCTTCGGATAAATTAACGCTGGAAGTTTGTGACGAGGATATTCTGCGGGTGAATTACCAGCCTGATGGAGTAGTTTCCAGTGAGCGGACCCCCATGATCGATCCAGGTCTGAAATGGGATGCAAGTGCCGCCGTCATTAATACAACTTCCGATCCCATGACCATAAAGACGGACGAAATGCAGGTTGAAATTAACAAAAAGCCCTGCCGGATGACGGTGAAGAAAGCCGATGGCACGACCTTGTTTTGGGAACCTCAAAGCGGTGGAGTTTTCCACGATGGCGTTCGCTTTGTCCGCCAGGATTCCACGAACCTGTACGGAATCCACAGCTTTGACTGTTTTGATGAAAACGGTAATCTGCTGCGAAATGACAACACCCAGGCTGCCAGGGCAGGCCAGCAGGGCAATTCTGGCGGTCCCTTCCTCTGGTCCACAGCAGGCTATGGTTTACTGGTGGATTCGGATGGCGGCTACCCCTATACCAATTCCAGGGATAAGAAAATGGAATTTTACTATGGGGGAACTCCGGTGGAAGGCCGCAGGTATGAAAAAGATAATGTAGAATATTTCATTTTGCTGGGAGAGCCAAAAGAGATTATGAAAGGCTATTCCAAAATTACAGGAACTTCCCCCATGCTCCCCAAGTGGGCGCAGGGCTTTTCCAATTTTGAGTGGGGGATCAACGAACAGGAATTGATGGAAATGATTGATACCTACCGGGCAAAAAACATTCCCTTGGACAGCTACGCGTTTGACTATGACTGGAAGCTTTACGGACAGGACAACTATGGGGAATTTAAGTGGAATACGGGGAATTTCCCCTCTGCAGGAAGCGGTGCCTTAAAAAACACCATGGACGCAAAGGGCGTGAAAATGATCGGAATTACCAAGCCCCGGATCGTAACAAAGATTTCCGGCGGTACAACTACCGCACAGGGACAGGAAGCGGCAAATAACGGATATTTCTATCCGGGACACAATGAATACGTGGATTATTTCTATCCTGTCACGGTACGCAGCATTGACCCTTACAAATCCGGAGAGCGGGCCTGGTGGTGGAACCACTCCATTGATGCATTTACAAAGGGGATCGTGGGCTGGTGGAATGATGAAACAGATAAGGTTTCCTCCAATGGGGCTGAGTACTGGTTCGGAAACTATAACACCTTGCATCTTGCCCAGTCTATTTATGAAGGACAGCGGGACTATTCCAAGAATAATACCCGTGTGTGGCAGACGGGCAGAAACTACTATCCAGGTACCCAGCGCTTTGCCACCAGTATATGGTCAGGAGACGTTGCCACTCAGTTTTATAAAGGTGAGCGGGTTTCCTGGGCTGCCGGCTTAAACGAACAGAAGGCTGCCCTGCTTTCTACCGTAAATAACGGACAGCCGAAATGGGGTTCAGACGGAGGGGGCTTTAATCAAAATTCAGGAACCATTGAAAACCCCAGTCCGGAGCTTTACACCCGCTGGCTCCAGTTTGAATCCGTTGTGCCTGTGTTCCGGGTGCACGGAAACTTAAACCAACAGCGCCAGCCCTGGTATTACGGCTATACGGCAGAGGAAAATGTAAAAGCAGCCATTCACTTGCGCTACTCCCTGATGCCTTATTTCTATGCCTATGAAAGAGAGGCTTACGAAAGCGGCTTGGGCCTGGTGCGTCCTCTGCTGTTTGATTATCCTCAGGACGACAAGGTAAAGGATTACTCGGACGCATGGATGCTGGGAGACTGGCTTCTTGCGGCTCCGGTTACGGAGCGGGGGCAGTCCTGCAAATGGATTTACCTCCCAGAGGGAAACTGGATTGACTACAACAGGGGAACCGCATATAACGGTGGAGAATATATTCCTTACAGCCTGGACACCCAGTCCTGGTCCGACCTGCCACTCTTTGTGAAGGAAGGGGCCATAATCCCCTCACAGGATGTAGAGGATTACGTAGGTCAGAAGGAAACGGAACGCATTTTTGTAGACATTTTCCCTTCATCCCAGAAGACGGAGTTTCAATATTATGACGATGATGGCATTACCTATGATTACGAAAACGGAACGTATTTCTCTCAGACCATATCCGGTCAGAAAAGTTCCGGACAGGTTAACGTCGGCATATCGGCCAAATCCGGAAGCTACAAAAACGGTGTGGATTACTATTACCTGGCTGTTCATGGCAGCGCCGCCGGACAGGTGAAGAAAAATGCCTCCCAGTTACAGGAATACACCGACTTAAATGCCCTATTTGCCGCAAACGGCGGGGGATTTGCAAATTCCAGGGACATTTACGGGGAAGTTACTTATATAAAAACCCAAGCGGGCTTGTCAAATGCGGATACACTGGTGTTAACCGGTAACCCGGCAGTCACACTTTCCGATCAGAAGTACGAAGCGGAATACGCCTCCCTTTCCGGTAAAACAGTGGCCGGCCAGCCCCAGGTGGGCAGGGACCATACAGGATTTTCCGGCACTGGTTTTGTGAACGGTATGGAAACAGAGCAGGCGGCAGTGACTTTCTATGCAAAAACCGCAAATCCGGGGGATTATGAGGTAACCTTGCGCTGTTCCAACGGTGCAAAGACCGCAAAAACCTTATCCGCATACGTTAACGGCACATACAGCGGCCAGGCGGACATCGCTTCTACCGGAAACTGGGATTCCTGGGGAGATGTGAAAATACTCCTTCCCCTCACCGCGGGCAGTAACAGCATCACGTTCAAATACGATCCGAAGGCAGGGGATACAGGTTTTGTAAATATTGATTATCTGTCGGTTCCCTTTGAACCGGAACGCATGGTAATAGAAGCGGAGAATGCTCCTCTTTACGGGACTGCAAAAACGAACCAGGATCATTGGTTCTACAGCGGCAGCGGTTTTGTGGATACCATGGTTTCACAGAATGCGGAAGTAGCCTTTGAGGTCGATATGGAACAAGGCGGAGCCTATACCGCAGATTTCCGCTACAGCAACGGAAACCAAAGCACGAAGGATTTAAACTTATATGTAAATGGAAGTTATGCAGGCAATCTGCAATTTGCCGCTTCAGGCGGAAATTGGAACATCTGGAAGACCGTGAGCACCAATCTGGCGCTTTCAAAGGGAAGAAACCGGATTTCCCTTCGCTACGACGCGGGCAATTCCGGCAACATTAACCTTGACAAATTGACCCTGTCTGGTGCCGGTTCCGGTACTTATCGGGAAAACCTTTTGGACAATGGGGATTTCGAGCGTTCCACTTCCTTTAATTCCAACTGGACAGAGTGGCATCCCAGCGGCCAGGGGTTAGCTTACGGCATTGATTCCGGTTCCGGCACAAATAAGCCGGAATCTCCGGTGGAAGGCGACAAGCGGGCGTATTTCTACCATGCAGCCGCTTATGAGCAAAGCATTCATCAGGGGCTTAACGTGGAAAACGGAAGCTACCGGGTGGAAGCCTTTGTAAAGGTGGTAAATACTTCTCCGGGAGTTAGCCGCATGGAGATCACAAACTACGGCGGCAATGCGGTTTACGTGGATATGCCAAAGTCGGGAAGCGGGTGGCACAAAATAGAGGCGGACAATGTATTGGTCACAAATGGTACCATTGACGTTGGATTCTATTGTTCTTCCAGCGGTGGGACCACGGTACATATTGATGATGTGAGATTGTATAGGAATTAACAATTTACCTGCAGCGGCACATGGAGAAGGTCTTGTGAAAAGTCTTCCGATGTGCCGTTGCTTTTGCTCTTCCAGCAGAAACGCACGGTTTATATTGAAGCGAATCGGATACGGAGATTTTTTTGATACGGTTGTTGGCTGCTATGATGAAGCAAAAGAGGAGTGGTGAAAAGTAAATGCTGATGAACAATGAATATGCACATGTTGTAACCTTACAATAAAAGCTGATATTTTTAATATGAAGAAAATAAAGGAAAAATATACTAAAATGTAAGTTGGAAATTATTCAAATAAAACAAAAAAATATATAAAACAAAAATATAATTGACAAATCATACAAAAATGTGTTAAGTTACAATTAGTTAAAGTTAACTAAAGTAAAGGTTTTGGAGAAAAAGATGATGAAAAAACGTAAGGTTTCCATGCAAAGTATAGCAGATGAACTGAAAATCAGTAAGGTAACGGTGTCCAAAGCTCTGAATGATAAAGAAGGAGTGGGCGAGGAATTAAAGAATAAGATTAAAGAGGCTGCTGCCAGACAGGGATATATTATGCCGGTCCAAGAGGAAACTGAACGAAAGAAGATTGGCATCATTATGAATGGCCGCTTTATCTCAGAAGGTGGCGGCGGGGCTATTTATATGCGCATGTATGAGAAAATTGTCAGAGAGCTTGGCCGCTATAATTATTCCACCATGATGCTCACACCCAGCCCTGCGACTATTTGCGATGATATTTCTATGATAAAGAACGAGAATCTTTTTAAGGGGATTCTCGTCTTGGGTCTTTTAGATCAAGAGGTACGTGAACAGGTTAAGGAAATTGATATTCCCAAGGTTTACGTGGATATCTATGACCGGACGCACCGTTCAGATTCGGTGGTGTCCGAGAATATTTACAGTATGTACGACATGACCCGGTATCTTATCCGGATGGGTCACAGAAAGATTGGATTTGTAGGAACCATTAATTCCACTACAAGTATTACCGACCGTTATCTTGGCTTTTTGCGGGCTATGTTGGAAAAAAACATGCAGTTAAGAGACGATTGGGTAATTCCTGACCGGAGTCTGGAGGGAAAAGCTGTTGATATAGAGCTGCCAAAAGAGATGCCCACTGCTTTTATTTGTAACTGTGATGAAACGGCCTTCCGGCTGACACGAACTCTGAATAATCATGGGTATACAGTGCCGGATGATATTTCCATAGGAAGTTTTGATGATGATATTTATGCCAAGCTGACGGATCCCCAGCTTACTACCGTAGCAGTGAATGCTTCATTAATTGGAAAAGTATCTGTCAGGCAGATAATCGAAAACATTGAAAAACCTGATAAGAAACCCGAGACAAGACGGATTGAAGGCGAAATCATTTATCGGAATTCAGTGAAAAATCTGAATTTGGAAGATGAGGAACGAATTGAAAAGAGGGATAAGGTTGAAAACATTAAATAGTAACACAAAGGCAAAAAAGAGAAAGGCTACAAAAGGTGACTGGGAACTTACCCTGATGGCGGTGCCCACAACCGTTTGGTATATTTTGTTTTGCTTTATGCCCATGTTTGGACTTATTATCGCTTTTAAGGATTATAAAATTCAGCCTGGGAAAGGTTTCATCTATAATGTTATCCATAGCGAATGGTCGGGATTTAAGAATTTTGAGTTTCTGATTAAATCCAATGATTTGTATGTGATATTAAGAAACACGATTGTTTACAATCTGATTTTTATTGTTATGGGCACTGCACTTGCAGTAATACTTGCCATTATGATGAATATGCTCCATAGCAGAAAAAGATCCAAAGTCTATCAAACGCTGATGTTTTTCCCTTATTTTATGTCCTGGGTTGTTGCAGCATATTTTCTGGATGCGTTTTTAAATTATGACAACGGTCTGATTAATAATATGATGCGAGATGTAGGAAAAACGGCAAATCAGTGGTACATGAACAAAAATGTATGGCCATTTATTCTGGTTATTATGTATTTGTGGAAGAGTACAGGATATAACATGGTTATTTATTTGTCCAGTATTTCGGGAATTGACCAGACGCTCTATGAAGCGGCGGTGATTGATGGTGCAGGCAAATGGCAGCAGACCAGATATATTACGCTTCCCAGCCTAAAAAATGTAATTATTATGATGTTCATTTTGAATGTGGGCAAGATTTTCTATTCTGATTTCGGACTTTTTTACCAGTTGTCACAGGGGGCTAAGGGCTCGATTTTCAATTCGGTTGCAACCATTGACACCTATGTGTTTAATGCATTGAAGTCAGCAACTCCAATCGGGATGACATCGGCGGCATCCTTCTTCCAGTCGGTGGCATGTTGTATTACCATTCTTGCGGCAAATGCGATTGTGAAAAAGATTGATAACGAAAGTTCAATCATTTAGAAAGGAAAACTGAAATGAGAAAAAGAGCAGTAAAAGATATGGATATGGCCGACAGCTCAACACTTAACCGCATATCACCCGCAATCAACATCAGCTTTAACGTTCTTTTCATTCTGTTTGCGTTGATTTGTATTATCCCGGTTGTTTTTGTGTTTATTATTTCTATCTCATCTGAGCAGTCTATAAAATTGAACGGATACCGTTTCTGGCCTCAAGAGTTTTCGTTGGAATCCTACCTCTTTTTGTGGAAGGAAGGAAAGATGATCATAAGGGCACTGGGCATATCGGCAGCAGTAACGGTGGCAGGAACAGCTTTTGGGGTTATTCTGACCACTCTTATGGGTTATGTGCTGTCAATCCGAAAATTTAAATTTAACTCATTTTTTACCATGGTTGTATTCATTCCCATGATTTTTAATGGGGGTATGATTTCCTCTTATGTAATCAACACCCAGTTTCTACATCTGAAAAATACACTGTGGGCGCTTATTCTGCCCCTGTGTGTCAGTTCGTTTCATGTAATTATCTGTAAAACATTTTTTAAGCTGAATATTCCGGAATCCATTGTAGAATCCGCCCAGATAGACGGAGCCAGTCATTTCACCATCTTTGCACGGATTGCATTCCCGCTGTCCAAGCCCATTGTTGCCACCATTGCATTGTTTTTGTCTTTCGCTTATTGGAATGACTGGTTTCAGTCTTCTCTGTACATAACAGATACCAAATTATTTTCCATCCAATCCTTACTGGATCATATTCAGAGAAATATGGAGATGATGGCAAAGAACCCTTCGTTAGGTGTGACTTTACAGCAGTATATGAATAACATGCCTAAAGAAGGGGCGAGAATGGCGATGGCGATTATAATTATTGTACCAATTGCCTGCACCTATCCGTTCTTCCAGAGATATTTTATTTCAGGACTTACGGTTGGTGCAGTGAAAGGATAGAACTTATTCAAAAAAAGAAGGGAGAGGTATTATGAATAAGAAAAAAATATTGGGGCTTTTTACAGTATCGGTTTTGGGGCTATCCATGCTGGCCGGATGCGGTGGAAACAGTGCGGTAATGAGCAACAAAGAGACAAAAGTAACGGAAGCGAAAGAAGGAACGGCTGATGGCGAAGTGGTAACGATTAAATGGATTCAGGTTGGAAATGGAATGCCGGAAAATTATGACTCTTGGCTTCAACAGTTGAATCCTTACCTGGAAGAAAAAATCGGTGTAAATGTTGAGATGGAGATTGTTCCTTGGGGTGACTGGGATAAACGGCGAAGCGTAATCGTCAACTCGGGCGAGAAGTTTGATATTCTTTTTACGGATATGAATCGTTATAATTCAGAGGTAAATACCGGAGCATTTCTGGATATTACAGATTTGCTAAAGGAAAAGACTCCTGACCTGTATCAAATGGTGCCGGAGGATTACTGGAAGGCGACCTCCATCGGCGGCAGGGTTTATGCAGTGCCAACCTACAAAGACAGCTCGTCTTCCCAGTATTTTATCTGGGATAAAGCCATTGCAGATAAATATAAGATTGATTTTGAACATGTAACAGATTATGAGAAGCTGTATGAAGCCTTAAAGGCGGTCAAGACTGGTGAGGGTTCTGCCCCCTATTATATGTCCAAAAACGGAGCAGAATTCCTTGCTACCAACTTCTTCGATCAGATAGGTGCAGGCCTTGTACCTTTGGGTGTAAAGTACAATGATGAGACCAGGACTGTGGTAAATCCGCTGGAGGATGAAGAGGTACTGAAAGAACTGGATATTATCCATAAGATGTACATAGAAGGCATCATCAATGGTGATGCGCCAAATGCGGATGATGCAAACAAATACAGAACATTTTTTACCGCTCAGGGCTGGAGCGGTGCTGCTAAGAACATATGGGGTCCTCAGAATGGCATTGATGACTGTGTGGCAGTAAAATTTGGCGAAACCGTTGTGTCCAACACCACTGTTAGAGGATCATTAAACGGCATTTCTGCAGGTTGTGAAAATCCGGAGAAAGCGCTGCAGCTTCTTAATCTTGTGAACACGGATCCAAAGGTAAGAAACTGGTTCTTCTATGGTGTGGAAGGTGAAAACTTTGTCTATGAAGGTGAAAAGATAAACAAACTGAATTCAAATTGGGGCATGGCCGGGTATACTCAGGGAACCTTCTTTATTGTGGGTCAGCTTATTAGTGATGAATTTAACCAGTGGGATGAGGTAAAGGAATTAAATGCTGAAGCGGCTCCTTCGGTTATGCTTGGATTTGATATGGATACCAGTGAGGTAAAAACAGAAATTGCAAATTGTACGGCAGTATATGAGAAGTATAAGGCTGAACTCTGGACGGGTGCCAGAGAACCCCGAGAATTGGTAAAGACCATGAGGGAGGAGCTGAATAAAGCAGGATATGAAAAGATTCTTGCTACAGCTCAGGCACAGGTGAATGCCGCAAAATAAAGAGATGAAAGGGGCATGTGGAATATGCCCCTTTTGTAAAATAATAAAGCTGATAATGAGCGAAGATGCAGGGAGACATTATGTGGTTTATTGATAAACGGATTGAGGTTATTTGCAATCAGCTGAAAGAGCTGGCAATTGTAAAAAAAGAGCGTATCAAAGAGATTGAATTTAAAAAAGGGAGATTTTTCTACCCGGAGGATGCGGATGCAAATGTGCAGCCATGGGAGAAATTTGACCAGCAGAAAATGAAATGGTATGGCCCCGACGCCCATTACTGGTTCAGGGCAAATTATCAGGTGGAAGATGAACAGGAAGGAAAGACTCTTCGGCTGGGGGTAAAAACCCAGGTTGACGAGTGGGATGACGGGAAAAACCCTCAGTTTTTGTTGTTTCTGAATAAAACAGCGATCCAGGGGCTGGATATGAATCACCGGGTCGTTCATCTTACCGATCATGCCATGCGGGGAGAAAACTACATCTTTGATTTACAGGCGTATACAGGTACACTTCATTCGGAATTTAACCTGTTTCTTGAGATGCAGCAGGTTGATTTGCTAATTGAGCAGTTGTATTTTGATCTTTTAGTTCCGCTGCAGGCGTTTACCCGGATGGACAAGGATGACAAAATACGGCTCGACCTTGAGACGGTTTTAAACAACACCATCAACCTGCTGGATTTAAGGACGCCTTATTCCGCGGAATTTTATACTTCTGTACACAAGGCAGTCAATTATATTGAACAGGCTCTGTATGTTAAGATGTCGGGTTATCATGATGTGATTGCAAGTTGCATCGGACATACCCACATTGACGTTGCCTGGTGGTGGACGGTGGAGCAGACCAGAGAAAAGGTGGCAAGAAGTTTTTCTACTGTTCTTAAATTAATGGACGAATATCCAAACTATAAATTTATGTCCAGCCAGCCTCAGCTTTATGTGTTTTTAAAAGAGCGGTATCCGGATTTGTATGAAAAGGTGAAAGCCAAAGTAAAGGAGGGGCGCTGGGAAGTGGAGGGCGGCATGTGGGTGGAAGCCGACACAAATCTTACCTCCGGCGAATCTCTGGTCCGTCAGTTTCTGTATGGGAAGCGTTTCTTTCGGGAAGAGTTCGGCATTGAATGCCGGGAACTGTGGCTGCCGGATGTGTTTGGGTACTCTGGTTCCCTGCCTCAGATTATGAAGAAGAGCGGTATTGATTATTTTATGACCACAAAGCTTTCCTGGAATCAGGTGGATAAGGTTCCCAATGATACCTTTATGTGGAGAGGAATTGACGGAAGCGAGGTATTTACCCACCTCATTACAACCCTCGGTGTGGGCCAGAGTGAAGACGACTTTTTTACTACCTACAATGGGATTTTGCATCCTGATGCCATTATGGGCGGGTGGAAACGTTATCAAAATAAGGAATTCAACAATGATATTCTGATTTCTTATGGCTACGGAGACGGAGGAGGAGGCCCCACAAGGGAAATGTTAGAAACCTCTAAGCGCATGGAAAAAGGTATCAGAGGAATTCCCAAAGTGGAACAGAAATTTACCAGACAGTACTTTGATGAGCTGTATGAGCGGGTAAAAGATAACTGCCGTCTGGAGACCTGGGAAGGAGAACTTTATTTTGAGTATCACCGGGGAACCTACACCTCCATGGCACGAAACAAGCGGGCTAACCGCAAAAGCGAAGTGATGATGATGGATGCTGAATTTTTCCTGACTTTATGCGCTATGAAAGGGTGTAACTATCCGTCTGAAGAGCTGGATCAGTTGTGGAAGACAATACTTTTGAATCAGTTCCATGATATTTTACCGGGAACTTCCATTAAGGAAGTGTACGAAGTAACCCGGAAAGAGTATGAGGAAATTAATCACATTGGTGGTCAATTGATTCAGCAGAGCCTTGATTCGTTGTGCAGGCAAAAAGGTAAAATAACCGTGTTTAATACGCTGTCCTTTGACCGCAGTGATGTAGTAAGTCTGCCAAAAGAGGTGACAGGAAGCCTTAAGGATGCAAAGGGACATACTTATCCCATTCAGGAAGGAGAAAGTACCAACTTCGTATATCTGGAGCGTCTTAGCTCCAAAGGGTATAACACCTATACGAATGAGCCGGAAAAAAGCGGGGACGTTACCGCTCGGATTTCCGGTGATGGTTCCCGTTTTGAAACGCCATTTTACCGGGTGGAGATGGATCAGGCGGGAATGTTTACCTCCATATATGACAAAGCTGCCGGGCGTGAGCTGGTCCAGGAGGGCAGGTGCGCAAATCAGTTCCGGATGTTTGAAGATAAGCCTATCTATTATGATAACTGGGATATTGACATATTCCATACGGAAAAAAGCTGGATTGCTGATGAGGTGGATAAGTTTGAATGGATGACCAACGGTCCGGTAAGTGCGGTGCTTAAGATAAAGAGAAGAATAAGCAATTCATTGATTGTACAAAAGATAAGCTTTTACAGACATGCAAAGCGTATAGACTTTGATACTTATGTGGACTGGAAGGACAGCCAGTGTCTGCTGAAGGTAGAGTTCTCTCTGGATATTCATTCGGATGAAGCGGCATTTGACATTCAGTTTGGAAACCTGAAGCGCAAAGTGCATCAAAATACCAGCTGGGATAAGGCGCGATTTGAAAGCTGCGGACATAAGTGGGTGGATTTATCCGAAGGCCATTATGGCGTCAGCGTATTAAATGACTGTAAATATGGACATTCGGTAAAGAATGGCTGTGTATCCCTGACGCTGATTAAATCCGGTATTGAGCCGAATAAGACCACCGATCAGGAGGGGCATTTCTTTACCTACTCGCTCTATCCCCATGAGGGAAGCCTTTACGACGGAGATACCATTCGAGAGGGCTATAAACTGAATTATCCTTCTCACGTTGTACTTGCAGGAGCACCAAAGGAACAGGACAGCTTTTTATGGACAGACCGGAAAAATGTGATTGTGGAGACGGTGAAGATGGCGGAAGATAAAAATGGAATCATCATCCGGCTGTACGAAAGCGAAAACACAAAGACTACGGCAACGCTTACCTTTGGCATGGATAGCAGGTTGCTGACGGTGACCGAGTGCAATCTCATGGAGGAACCGGTTGAAGGTGAGGTAGAGAAAACAGAGGATGGATTTACCTTTACCATCAAGCCCTTTGAGGTTAAGACATACAGAGTGAATCTGGATAAGTGAGGAAGAAAACATGAACAAGTCCTTTCAAAATCAGAGCCTTGTGCCTATAAGGATGGGGAGGCAGTTTCGATGAATAAAATATTATTAAATCAGGGGTGGAGACTGGATTATGAAGGAGAGACATTAAATACGCAGATTCCTTTTTCCCTCTATTACGATTTGCTGAACCATAAGCGTATTGATGATCCCTTTTACCGGGATAATGCAACCCTTCTGACAAGCTTGTCGGAAAAGGATTATACCTATCGGAATGACTTTGCATTTATAGAAGAAATCGACGAGAGAAAGCAGTACTTTTTGCATTTCGACCGGGTAGACACCATTTCTAACGTTTACCTGAATGATATCCATGTAGGATATACCGACAATATGTTCTATACCTTTGAGTTTCCTGTGAATCACGCATTGAAAAAGGGAACGAACCATCTGCGGGTGGAATTTGAATCCCCCATTCACTATATGAATGAGCAGATTGAAAAAAATGGAAGAATCCCCTGCAATACCGATACTTTGGACGGATTTCCCTATCTGAGAAAATCCAGCTGCATGTCCGGATGGGACTGGGCACCCCGCCTGCCAGACATGGGGATTTATAAGGAAGCATCTATTGTGGTGGTGGAAAAGGGACGTCTATCCAATGTTCATATCCGCCAGCAGCATATGGATGGGCGGGTTACCTTAAACCTGGTTACCGAGCGTGAAATCAATGGAGCGATGGCCGGAGATGCAGAAAAGATAGAGACGATAGTACGGATTACCGACCCTGAGGGCAGGTTGAATATCTATGAGAACAGCCCGGAAAACATAGAAATTGAAAATCCCAGACTTTGGTGGCCCAACGGTCTTGGGGATCAGCCTCTTTATCAGGTGGAGGTTGAGTTTTATATTGGAGGCGACCTCCAGGATGTGTATAGCGCACGCATTGGTCTTCGCACCATGACCATGGCGGTTGAAAAGGATGAGTGGGGGGAGAGCTTTGCCCATGAAGTAAATGGAGTTAAGGTTTTTGCCATGGGGGCGGATTATATTCCCGAAGACTGTCTGGTTCCCCGGGTAAGCAGGGAGACAACAAAAAAATTGCTGACTCAGTGTATACTAGCCAACTACAATGCAGTCCGGGTATGGGGCGGAGGTTACTATCCGGATGATTACTTTTTTGATCTTTGTGATGAGATGGGATTGATCATTTGGCAGGATGGCATGTTCTGCTGTTCTACCTATCTGCTGACTCCGGAATTTGAGGAGAATATTACAAAAGAATTGGTTCAAAATGTGAGAAGGCTGCGCCATCACGCCTGTCTGGGGCTCTGGAGCGGAAATAATGAGCTGGAAGAGCTGATCCTTGCAGGAGAGTATGGAAGCTTTGAAGAAACTGTGTCTCTGCGCGCAGATTATATTAAGATATTTGAATATATCATTCCCAAAATCATTAAGAGTGAAGATCCGGACACCTTCTACTGGCCTTCAAGCCCTTCCTCAGGAGGCGGTTATGATTTTCCCAATGACCCAAATCGGGGAGATGCACACTACTGGGCGGTATGGCACGGGTTCAAGCCATTTACGGAATACCGCAAACAGATGTTCCGCTATGCTTCGGAATTCGGATTTGAAGCAATGCCGGCGTATAAGACCATCGAAAGCTTTACCGGCGAGGATGACCGGAATTTGTTCTCTTATGTGATGGAGCGCCACCAGAGAAGCAATATGGGCTATGCCAAGATGATGAACTACATGGCTCAGACCTTTTTATATCCAACTGATTTAAAAACATTGGTATATGTATCCCAGTTAATGCAGGGAGAAGCCATGAAGTATGCGGTGGAACATTGGCGGCGTCACCGGGGACGTTGTATGGGAGCTATTGTATGGCAGTTAAATGATTGCTGGCCAGTGACTTCCTGGTCATCCATTGACTATTTCGGACGCTGGAAAGCGCTTCATTATTATGAGAAAAGGTTTTTTGCTCCGATTATGATTTCCTGTGAAGAGGAGGGGCAGCTTTCCCAGAATCCAAATATTAACACACGTCCTTATCCGTTAGAGAAAAGCTTTCGCTTAAATGTGGCCAATGAGACGATGAATGAGCAGTTGGTGAAAGTGCGATATTCTCTGCGCAATGCCAAATCAGAAATAATTGGAAAAGAAATGATCGTTGAAAGAAAGGTCTCTGCAATGAGCACCATATGGCTGGATAAGGTAGATTGTTCGGAGGCCAGCCTTTATGAGGATCATGTACACTTTGCCTGTGAACAGGACGGAGTGGTGATTTCTGAGGGAACAGCCATTTTTACCATGCCCAAATTCTACCGCTACGAACAACCGGAGCTTTCATGGCGCATGGAGGGGGCAGACATCATCATTACGGCAGAGGCATATGCCAAATCGGTTGAGATTCTCAATGAGAATGAGGATCTGGTTCTTACCGATAATTATTTTGATATGGAGGCGGGGGAAAAGCGGGTGAGCATTATCAGCGGTTTGCCTCAGGGACTGCATTTAAGAAGTGTCTTTGATATCCGGTAAATAACACTTGTTTAGAGGGCGCCTGGATTGCTTCGAATGAGAGGATAAAGATTGGGCCTGAGTCAAAGATGATTATTAAAAAGGCAGAGCCGGATGAGACGTTTTTATAACGTTTCATCCGGCTCTGCCTTTTAGCTGAAATTGTAAATGATAAACAGAAGAAAAAGATATTAGCAATAAAAGGCATGATACACATTACACATGGGAATAATACGTTCGTATGCGCCTAAGATCAAACCCAAACGATATACTTAAGAAAATCTTAATGATTTATCATGGAAAAAATCAAAATCAGCCCCATACAAAATGGTAAAATCATACATAACTGACGTTCAGGGAAAGGAATTAAAATCGATGCAGGAAAAAATACTTGTCGTAGATGACGAGCACGAGATTTCAGATTTGGTAGAACTCTATTTACAAAATGAAAATTATTCGGTATTTAAGTTTTATACGGCAAAAGAGGCTCTTGCTTGCATTGAGACTACGGAGCTTGATATTGCAATTTTGGACATCATGCTGCCGGATATGAGCGGTTTTACACTCTGCCAGAAGATTAGGGAGAAGCATGCTTACCCTATCATCATGCTGACAGCCAAGGACCAGGAGATTGATAAGATTACCGGGCTCACCCTGGGAGCCGATGATTATATTACTAAACCATTTCGTCCGTTGGAGCTGGTAGCTCGGGTAAAGGCACAGCTTCGGCGTTATAAAAAGTATAATTCAGCTCAGGCAAATACCACCGAAGAAAGTATCATCGTGCATTCCGGTTTGGTGTTGAATAGCAGCACCCATGAATGCCTTTTGAATGAAAAACCACTGGATCTTACGCCCACCGAGTTTTACATTCTTCGTATTCTCTTAGAACGAAAAGGAAAAGTGGTCAGCGCGGAAGAACTTTTCCGCGAAATCTGGAAAGACGAGTATTATACGAAAAGCAATAACACCATTACCGTCCATATCCGCCATTTACGGGAAAAAATGGGGGATACTGTAGAGAATCCGCAATATATTAAGACAATCTGGGGAGTGGGGTATAAAATTGAACTATAATATGCAGGAAGCATCTGGATACAGAAAGTTCAGGCAAAAGATGCTTTGGCAGCTGATAATTATGGCAGTTATATCATTTTCCGTGATTGTAGTCATCTATATGATGGTTTGGAAAGGCAAAGTAGGCAACCTTCTGGTAAAGTTTTTCCAAAGGTTCCTGCACATGACGCAAGAAGAAGCATTTACCGCTTATCACTATGTGTTCCGCTATAATTTTGGACTCTTTTTCCTTGGTGCTGCGCTTATCGTATTTTTTCTGTTATTGTTCATTTTTATCCAGCGGTTCACCCGGTATTTCGATATAATCAATCATGGGATTGATGCTCTGGTATCAGAACAGGATGAGTTCATTCAACTCGTTCCTGAAATGGCCGCCATTGAGGAGAAGCTGAACACTGTCCGCAAGACTTTGGCTGACCGTGCTTACCGTGCCCAGGAAGCAGAGCAGAGGAAAAGCGACCTCATCATGTATCTGGCTCATGATATACGGACGCCGCTCACTTCTGTGATTGGTTATCTAAGCCTGTTGGACGAGGCTCCGGACATGCCGTTGGAGCAAAGGGCAAAATATGTCCATATTACATTGGAGAAAGCATACCGGCTGGAAAATCTGGTAAATGAGTTCTTTGAGATCACCCGCTATAACTCGCAGCAGATCAAGCTTGAAAAACAAGTAGTTGATTTATACTATATGCTGGTTCAAATGGCGGACGAATTTTATCCGGTTCTCGCCACTAAGGGAAATACCATTGCGGTCCACGCGGATGAAAACCTGACCGCTTATGGAGATCCCACACAGCTGGCCCGTGTATTCAATAATATTCTGAAAAACGCGGTGGCTTACAGCAATCCCCATTCGGAAATCTCCATTTCCGCGGGAGAATGGGATCATAAGGTGGTGATTACGTTTCGAAATCAGGGAACGACGATCCCCGGGGAAGAATTATCCTCTATTTTCGAGAAATTCTACCGGCTGGACAAAGCCCGCGCTTCCAATACAGGTGGAGCTGGCTTGGGATTGGCCATTGCAAAGGAAATCATAACCATGCACGAAGGAACGATAATGGCGGATAGCAAAGATGGTATTACGGCCTTTACGGTATCTCTTCCGGTTACGAATTAGTAAGATATCAATCGTATATTAGGCTTTTCTTAGGAATTTAACAACTCCATATTAAAATGCAGGAAGCTCCTGTCTGGTAAGATATTTACCAGCAGGAGCTTCCTGCATCCCAGCCATTTAAAGGAGAGAACTTAATTATGATGGTTAATAAAAATAATAATTTTAGCGGCTATGAAAGGAAAAGAGCATTGAAACAACATTCACACAAGAGAAGGAACCATATGATATTGCGGTTGATCTCAGTGGCAGCGGTCATCGGCCTGCTCTGGTACTGCATCAATGGTTTGAACTTGAAAGAAGTTTCGCCTGAACCCATATTATCCGTTGGGACAGGCAGTTTCAACGTTCGTTCATCCGACTCCGAAAAAAGTGATACCGATGAGACTTCGTGGAGCCTTATTTTAGTCAACCGCTGGAAGGCGATTCCGGAGGATTACGACGTAGATTTGACCGAATTATCGAATGGACAAACTGTTGATACACGGATATACCCAGCACTTCAGAAACTGTTTGATGCAGCAAGGTCTGACGGTGTTTATCCCGTGGTCGTTTCAGGATACCGAACGGCTGAGAAACAGAAGAGCCTGATGGATGAAAAAATTGCCGCATATAAAGCGGAAGGATATTCCGCTTCCCAGGCAAAAGCCGAAGCAGAAACATGGGTCGCCATTCCCGGTACAAGCGAACATCAATTGGGAATTGCAGTGGATATCAACGCGGATGGGGTTCAATCAAGCGGAAGTGAAGTTTATAAATGGCTGAATCAAAACGGTTACCGTTATGGATTTATCCTCCGCTATCCGCCGGATAAAACAGAAATCACTGGTGTCAGCAATGAGCCGTGGCACTATCGCTATGTAGGAATTAAGGCTGCCACCGATATGCAGGATCAAAACCTCTGCCTTGAGGAATATTTGAGAGAAAAAAATTGAAAAAAGGATTAAGAGCATACCAAAGATTGTGTCAGCCTCCAAACTGATGTGAGATTAAATTATTTAGTTTAGCTCATTAAATTCGAGAAAGCAGCAGAAGAGGTCAGATTCTATGATACCGGTACCATAAAATTAGTAAATAAGTGGGGAAAAGTTTTATATTAATAACGATAAAAGTAAAAAAGTAACCAAAAATATTGAAAAAATAGAGTTGACATGTAAAAAGTGCTGTGATAATATGGGATTAAAATATGAGGGACCGGTACCACACCCGAAAAAGAAGTGCAAGGAGAATGATATGCTGACAATTCATGAAGTGGCAGAACTGGCAGGTGTTTCGAAATCAACTGTATCCAGAGTTTTGAATAATAATGGCTATGTAAATGAGGAGACCAGGCGCAGGATTGAGAAAATCATACAGGAACATCAATATAAGCCATCTGCAGCAGCAGTCAGCCTTTCCAAACAAATCGGGAGCACAATCGGTGTGGTTATCCCTGAGATCGACAATTCATTTTTTGGAGAAGTCTTAAAGGGAATTAATGAAGTAGCGGATCAGAATGGTTTTTCTATCATCTACTGTGACACGCAAAATAATGGGGATAAAGAATTAAAGGCGTTATCAGCCTTAGAACAGCAGAGGGTCCGGGGAGTTATTATTACACCGGCCATGGGCTACGGCGATAGAGAGTCTGTGGATAAATTAAAGAATGCTTTGGCGAAGCTGGATGTACCAGTGGTAATTGTAGACAGGGATTTTGATTATTCTCAGTGGGATACCATCTATTTTCAAAATTACGAGAGCGGTTATATTGCAACGGAAAGCATGATTAAGGCTGGGAATACCAAAATCGGCATTATCCAGGGTGATATGCAGCTTAAAATAGCGAGAGAGAGGTTTCGGGGATATCAGGATGCCATGGCGGCAAATGGACTGGAGATTCCGGAGCAGTATGTGCTGAAGGGGGATTTTACCATAGATACGGCATATGCACTTACCAAAAGCATGATAGACAGCAAAGAACTTCCTGAAGGCATGGTTACTTGCAATAACCGTACCAGTATAGGTTTTATTAAAGCTATGATAGAGAGCGGTATTACCATTGGGAGTGATATTGCAGTAGTAGGAATTGATAATGTTCCCATGCTGGACGTGCTGGGTTTTCCATTCAGCTGCGTATCCAGGGATACGATCGAGATGGGGCGCATGAGTATGAAGCTTCTTATGGAACGGATGAATAAGCCGGATGTACAAAGAAGCATCTGGGTGGCCCCCTGCAGGCTTGAGCTGAACGGCTCAGAAAAAACAAACCGATAACGTTTGTTTTTTTTACCAAATGTGGGAGCGGTTCCACATTTGAATGACAACGTATATGCACGGGAGAGACGTCCTCCCGGATATATAAAAAAACCATATATGAATGAGAGGGATTTATTATGAAGAAACGAGCTTTAGCACTGATGATGACGGTCATGATGGCAGGAACACTGACTGCATGCGGCGGAAATTCAACCGCAAAGTCCGCGGAAACGACTCAGGCGGCGGCAACAACGGCAGCAACAACGGCGGCGGAAAGTGAAAAGCCGGCAAAACCAGAGGCAAAATCAGGTCCTTACAAAGTAACGGTGATTATCAAAGCAACAGACTCCTCCTACTGGCAGACGGTATTGCTTGGGGCGAAGGCAGCAGCTGCTGAGAGCAATGGGGAGATTGAAGTGACGACTGCCGGCCCGGCATCTGAGACAGGAATTGATGAGCAGGTTACAATTCTTGAAAATGCAATTTCCGCAAAGCCAGATGGCATAGTCATTGCCTCCATCAGCTCTGAGGCAACCGTTCCGGCTGTAGAAGAGGCGGTAGCAGCAGGGATACCCGTTGTAACTGTTGATAATAAATTAGCAACCAATGTTTATACCCAGCATCTGGCAACCGACCATTACGCAGCTGCATCAACGGCAGCTGAGAAAATGGTGGAGCAGTGGAAGGAAGCAGGAGTCGATCCAGCCGGTAAAAAGGTTGCTGTGATCAGTGCGGACTCCGGTTCTGCTGTAAATCAGGCTCGTTGTGAGGGATTTGCAGATAAGGTGAAAGAACTGGTTCCTGATATTACATTAATAGAGACTCAGTATTGTGACAACGATATTGCAAAAGCACAGGATGCAGTTGACAACCTGATTCTTGCAAACGCAGATTTAATCGGAATCTTCGGAGATAATAACCACATGGGAGATGGCATTGCGAATTCGATTGCCCAGAATGAGAAGTCCGGAAGTATCATTGCCTATGCATTTGATTCTGATGATACGGAAATCGAAGCAATTAAAAATGGTGCATTAACTGGAATCGTTGTTCAGGATCCATACGGAATGGGATATGAAGGGGTACTTTCCGTAATTGCATCTTTAAAAGGCAAGAATGTTGAACATGATGTTGTAGCAGCTACGACTCTGGTAACCAAAGACAATTTGGATGTGCCGGAAGTGCAGAAGCTGCTGTACCCGGGCAAATAATAAAAGTCAATTGCCTAAAGTTTATGGAGGTTGGCAAATGCAGGAACAAATAACACCCATTGTCTCCATGAAAGGAATTGTAAAGGAGTTTCCAGGTGTACGGGCGCTTTCCGGCGTAGACCTGGAGCTCCTTCCAGGAGAAGTGCATGCGCTAGTAGGTGAAAATGGCGCGGGTAAATCCACAATTATTAAAATACTGATGGGAGTCTATGCCAAAACTGAGGGAGAAATCTATTTAAACGGGGAGAAAAAGGACATCAAATCCCCGTTTCATGCACAATCTCTGGGATTGGGGGCAGTGTATCAGGATGTAAATCTGGCGCAGCATCTTTCTGTCGCTGAGAACTTCTTTATGGGGCAGCTGCCCAGAACAAAATTCGGTACCGTAGATTATACCCGCATGTATAGGGAAACAAAAGAAACACTGGACTCCATCGAAGTGCATGTAGATCCGAAAGCGATTATCAGAACGCTGTCAGTGGCACAGCAGGAGATGGTAGCTATTGGAAAAACCATGCATCAAAAGGCAAAGGCAGTCATTTTTGATGAGCCGACAGCACTGCTGACGGCGGATGAGACAAAACAGCTGTTTGGAATCATCCAGAAGCTGAAACAGGACGGCGTAGGGGTTTTGTATATCTCACACCGTATGGAAGAAATATTCCGTATTTGTGACCGGGCAACTGTTTTAAAGGACGGCTGTCTGGTAGGAACCGTTGAAATCGAAAATACGGATGAAGACCGCCTGATTTCCATGATGGTGGGAAGAAATGTAAATGATATGTATCAGATTGAGCATGTGGAACCGGGTGAGACGATTCTAAAGGTAGAAGATATCTCCAGGGGCACAACCTTTCAACATATCAGCTTTGAAGTAAAACGGGGCGAGATCTTTGGCATGTTTGGTTTAGTGGGTTCCGGTCGGACTGAAATTGCAAGAGCGATTTTCGGAGCCGATGCCAAGAATTCGGGTAAGGTGACCTTTTTGGGAAAACCGGCAGATTTTACCAGGCCGGTTCAAGGAATCCAGGCCGGAATCGCACTGCTCCCGGAAGACAGGCGGGCTCAGGGCCTGGCACTGGGAATGTCGGTTGCAGACAATACCAATATGGTTGCAGTACGCCAAATCACTCGTCTGGGAGTCATGAATAAAGGCAAAGGCGAGCAAATTGCCCGGCATTATGCAGAAAAACTCAGGACAAAGACACCTACGGTTTACCAGCGGGTAAAGAATCTGTCCGGTGGGAATCAGCAGAAGGTAGTTATATCAAAATGGCTGGCCCAGGACAGTGATTTGTTTATCTTTGATGAGCCCACAGTCGGCGTTGATGTGGGGGCAAAGCTTGAAATCTATAAAGTATTTGAATCACTGATTAAGGAAGGAAAGACCATAATCATTATATCCTCCTATCTTCCGGAGGTAATGGGACTTGCAGACAGAATGATGGTGATGTATGAAGGACGTCAGATGGGAATCATTACCCGGGAAGAGTTTACCGATGAAAACATCATGCGTTATGCTTCGGGTATGAAAGGAAAGGAGTCATAGAGGCTATGGCAGAGAAGAAAAAACAAAATCTGTTCCTGTCTCGTTTTCAGACAGAGCTGCTCTTAGTTGGAATTTTAATTGTATTATTTTTGTTCTTCGGTGTGAAGTCACCGGTATTTTTAAAGGTGGATACACTGATGAAGCTGTTAAAGCAGGCTTCTATCTATGGAATTATAGCAATCGGTATGACCTTTGTCATTACGTCATCCGGTATTGATTTGTCTGTTGGCTCAGTCGTCGGTTTGTCGGGGATTGTGGTTTCCATGTGTATGGTAAACGGGATCCCGGTCATTCTATCAATCCTGTTTGCCATCGGTGCAAGTATATTCGTTGGATTGTTTAACGGAGTCCTGGTACATAATGCTAAAGTGCCGCCGTTCATTGCGACCATGGCATCCATGACGGTTGTCAGGAATGTGATTCTGCTAATGACAGGGGCCAAAACCATATCCAACCTTCCCCAGAGCTTTACGTCATTTGCATCAGGATCTGTATTTGGAATCCCCAATATGTTTCTGACCTGGCTCGCGATTATTTTTCTGGGTATTTTCATTACAGGAAGAACTGTATTTGGAAGGAATATCTATGCTTATGGAAGTAATAAAGAATCCGCAAGGTTAAGCGGAATCAATATTTCTACAACGGTGTATGGAGTGTATATATTCTCTTCGATTGTCTGTGGAATTGCGGGCATTCTGATGGCAGCCCGTCTTGGCAATGGGGTACCAACCTCTGGTGTTGGTTATGAGCTTGATGCAATCGCCGCTTCTGTTGTAGGTGGTGCGAGTTTAGATGGTGGAGAAGGTTCCGTGATCGGTACTGTTCTTGGCGCTATGATTATGGCTACGCTGCGTCAGGGCGGAACATTGCTTGGAATCAATTCGTTTATCATGGAAATTATAATAGGCTCGTTAATAGCAATAGCAGTTGTGATTGATAAAATGCGAAAAAGCTGATAGATGGAGGAAGAGGCTATGATTTACAAGAAGGTTGGAAAAATTGCAGAAAAAATCTCGGTAGTTGGAATTGGGTGCTGGAATTTTGGAGGCGATTGGGATTCCATGGATGATAAGAAATCATCCCGGATTGTTCATGCAGCTATTGAAATGGGAGTAAATTTCTTCGATGTGGCACCGGTTTATGGCTGGGGGCATTCGGAGACAGTTCTGGGAGCAGCACTTAAGGAAGGCGGTCACAGAAACAATGTACTGATTGCTTCCAAAGGCGGTCTGCTATGGAATGAGAAGCATGAGACAACAAATAATCTCTCAAAAGTGAGCCTGCTAAAAGAGATTGATGAAACTTTGACCAGACTTCAGACGGACCATGTGGATATCTATCAGATGCATTGGCCGGATCCCAATGTGCCATTGGAGGAAACCGCAGAGGCCCTGGAAGAGATGAAGAGGGCCGGAAAAATCCGTTATATAGGATTGAGTAATTTTTCACAAACAGATGTAGAAAAGATGATGGAATATACGGATGTTCATTGCCAGCAGAGCCTTTACAATATGCTGGAACGGAATACAGAGAGCTATCACAGCATCCCTTTGGATTATAAGACAGAAAAAGAGGTACTTCCTAATGTGAGGAAGTTCGGTCAGGCATTTCTGCCGTACAGCCCGCTGTTCCAGGGACTTCTGGCCGGTAAATTCCATTCAGGGTTAAACTTTTCTGAAAATGATATCAGAAATGCAAATCCCAAGCTGGCAGGACCGGCATTCCGGCAGTATTTTGATGGTGCGGAACAGATTAAGAAGATTGCAGAAGCATATGGGAAACCAATGAATGAGGTCGCTTTGAACTGGCTGAGGCAGAAGGAGGAGGTTACTTCTATTATTGGAGGAGCTTCTACTGTGGAGCAGCTGGAACAGAATATCCAATGTACCACCTGGGATATTGATGATGAAATGATGGATAAGATTGATAAAGTGCTGGAACCATTTGAGAATTTGTGAACAGGTGCTATAAAATAGCAGAGCTATATCATTAATTATGAAGCTGAAGCGTTGATCAGGAGCGGTAGTCTTGAAAGATCATTTCTTAAGACTGCTGCTTTTTTATATAGTAGAATTAGGGGGTAAAATGATCAATCACTGCATGAGAAGTGAGAGAGACCAGCAAAGCCGTGAAATTCTGAAAGGATTTCGTGGCTTTGTCGATTCCAAAATCACCTACTGGAAATATACCGGAATCACATAGGCCCAGTGCCCGTTTTGCTGTGACACCTCCATAAAAGTCCCTGTAGCCTTCTGCTGTGTCTGTAAAGGTATCCTCTGCCATGTACTGGGAAGCGCTGATGGCCGTATGGATCTTATAAGCCTGGCTGTGGTATGGCTTCATATGGGAGCTGCAGTCTCCCTCTACAGTTTGAGGATCAGTGTTAAAGTCTAAGGATCAGTGTTAAAGTCTAAGGATCAGCGTTAAGTTGCTTCACGACCTTATTAAAAGTACTAAATAAACGATTAAAACTGATTTGATATAACTAATTAATAATATAAAAAAGATTTTACATAACTATATAATTATGCGAATGTCATGCTAAATGGGCATAAAGCAAAAATGTACAATAATTGCTGCTGAAGTAAATAATTACTTTGAATCGGTGAAGGCATCCATACTGCTTCATTAATTCGATTTTTAGATATAGGAAAAGCCTGTCTCCCCTGGTAAGCCGAGAATAAATTAGATTCTATAAAAAACTTCTGCTTGCGCTTAAAGGATTTAAAGTTGTAATTATTAGTTATAAAAAATATGAAATATATCTTGACACTCAATATAAAATAAAATATAATGAGTACATACTCACTGAGTTGGAGGTCATTGTTTGAAATCAAAAAGGCAATTGCAAAAAGAAAATACTAGAAAAAAGATACTTGAAACAGCATATCAGATTTATTCCCAACAAGGCTTTTCAGCTACAACGGCTGTTATAGCAAAGGAAGCGGGCGTATCTCACGGCACAATATTCGTCCATTTCTCATCATTGGATGAACTGCTTTGCTGTCTGATACAGGATTTCGGTGATGCTTTGGGATCGGAGATACACCGTCTTGCGGAAACAAAAGATAATATGGAAGAGTTGTTGAAGGCTCATTTAGATGTTTTAGCCAGACATGAGAAGTTTTATATCCGAATGATCGCGGAAAGGAGTTTATTGCCGGAGGAGGCAAGATTAACGTTTTCCAATATTCAATCCATTGTTGCCTACCATTTTAACAAGGTATTTGAGCGCGAAAACAATACATGTAAGGACATCCCTGTGTACCTGTTGTTTAATACATGGGTGGGTCTGATCCATTATTATTTATTAAACAAAGATTTGTTTTCACCGGATACGCCGATTGTAGAGCGGTATGGCTCTGAACTTACGGAAACATTTTTAAAATTAATTAAAAAATAAAAGGAGGATTTAAAATGAAAGTTTGTATTGCTTGCGGTATGCCAATGGCAGATGCTTCTGAATTTGCCTGCGGTGACACAACGAAGGATTATTGTGTACACTGCGCCCGACCTGACGGCTCTATGCAGTCGTTTGAAGAGAAGAAGGCAGGTATGACTAACTTTATCATCAAAACACAGGGGTTTGATGAAAAGGCTGCGGCCCAAATGGCCGAAAGCAGCATGAAAAAGCTTCCGGCATGGAAGGGATATTTCAATAGTTAAAAAAGGAGAGGTGATGATATGAAGGTTAGTCCAGCGTTTCAGGCATTTGCAAAAGAAGCTCCTGAGGTACAAGAGGCTTGGATGGAAATGGTACAAAAAGTGGACGGTGCAAGCGCACTGGATAAAAAGACGAAAGAACTTGCCTATCTTGCGGTGATGGCTGCCGTTGGTCTTGAAAGTGGATTGCCGTTCCATGTTAAGATGGCAAAATCCAAAGGCGCAACAAGAGAAGAAATTATTAGCAGTATTCTGGTGGGATTACCCGCTGTTGGGAATACAATAGTTAAGTCCTTACCCATAGCTTTGGAAGCATATGATGAGGAAGCGTGAATACGGCCAGATATGGAGGGAGCCGGCAAGATGGGGGGATCCTGCCGGCTGGTATGAAAAAAAGTTTGATTTAAAAGGTTTTGCCCTTTGTAATTATTAATATACCGGGGAAATATGATAAAACTTTGATAGAACTGTGAACACTTTGTGAAGATGTACACTGTGTATATCATTGGCTTAAAAAGTCAGGCATTGGGAGAGCCTTCTTGAAAAGGAAAGAGAAATTCCGGGATTCCTCTTACATAGGGAGCGATATCATACTGCTGATAGTAGATGACAATCCCCGATGGCTTAATAAAGAATCCATTGATGTTAAAGTTACCCCGCAGAAGAGATGCATAGTCATCAAAATACTGCGAGGGGGTTGTTTTCATCTGTTCTTCTATCTGCTGTTGTATCCCTTTAAAAATATATTCCGTAAATTGGGGATTGTTAGGGAAAAAGTCCTCGAGGCTCAGCTGCTTGCCGGTATTAAAGTCCCATGTTTGGGAATCCCGGGTCGTATTTCCATGGGCTCCTCCCAGATACATATATTGATCGGTATAAAGGCTGGTGATGCATTTCTTATTGTATGTTGTCTGAAAAACCGATAAAAATTGATAGCTGTTAAAGGGAAACTGATTTTTTTGTACGTACCTTGCCTGATCTACAGCCTGAGGATACAGTACGGTTCGGCAGTAGACCTCAGACTGTCTCGACCGGAATTCATAGAATTTATTAATACTCTGCGCTGCGTCGGAACTGCATGAGGAGGTAAACTGGGGATAATGAATCGCATAGGTAAACACAGTGATCCCGTTGTATCGCATGATATCCGTCAGCGTTTTTTTAGAGATTATCTGCATGGGAGCCTCATAAATGGAAGGTTTGTATAATATATGGATAAATCGATTTAATTATGAGCTTAGTGGATTCACTGAGTTTCACATAGAAAAGGATGATTATATGAAAAAACAACTAACAGTAACCAGTCCGGCTTTTGAAAACGAAGCCGTTATACCGATTCAATACACAGGGCGCGGAGAGGACATTTCACCAGAGCTGCATCTGTCATCCTTAAATGAAAACGCCAAGTCCCTGGCTATCATAATGGATGATATGGGACACCCAATTCCCGCATATAATCATTGGGTTATCTGGAATATTCCCGTCATGGAGACAATCCCCCAAAACATCCCTCATGGATCCCATATTGCAGAACTTAATGGGGCAACTCAGGGACGTGGATACGGAAGAAACAGATACCGCGGGCCAAAACCGCCGTTCAACTGGTCCCATCTCTATCAGTTCAATGTATATGCTTTGGATTGCATGTTGGATCTGCCAGGCAAATCCAGAAAGCGGGATTTATTGGCTGCTATGAAAGGGCATATTTTACAGGAGTGCTGTTTAGTAGGAAGATTTCGGTAAAACTGCAATAATACTGCAGGTCCAATCATTTACTGGATCACGTTTTGTTGAGTTCATTTAAACCTTAGAATCATTCTCTTGACAATATGACGGAATAATGCTATATTGAAGACAAGTTAATAGTGAGTGTTACTGACTCGATCAGGCATCATCAAATACAAATGTCCGCATAATAGTGGATATTGGTGTTTGATGATTTTTTTTGTCCTATTTTTATGATTGTTACTAAAAACAGTTAATTTTAAAGAGAAAGGAGGTGTTTTATGTTCGAGTTTGTTAAATCACTGAATAATAACATCGTTCTTGCCTACGATGAGAATCATAACGAAGTCGTGCTGTTTGGAACCGGGATCGGTTTCAACCGGAAGAGGGGAGATATGGTTTCAGAATCTTCTGTCAGTAAGTTTTTTATCAACGGCAGCAATAAACGGCTGGCTTCCATGGTTCAGAACCTGTCGGAAGACATTGTTTCCGTAACGGAAGAAATCATACAGTATGGTTCCAGGATATTAGAAAAACAACTTCATGCCTCTATCTTAATCATACTTGCCGACCATCTTTATTTTGCTGTTGAGCGGGCGAAGAAAAATCAGAATGTGGACAATCCGCTGCAATGGGAAGTCCCCCACCTATATCCAAGGGAATATGAAATCGGAGGAAAGGGGGTGAAATTAATCGAGGAACGTCTTAAGGTAAAATTGCCGCCCCAGGAGGCATCCTTTATAGCCCTTCATTTTGTAAATGCACAATTTGAAAGCCAGGATATGAGTGATACCTTAAAAATTACAGAGATCATCAGCCGGATCCTGGATATTGTCAGCTACCATTTTCAATTGATATTGGATGAAAACTCCTTATACTACTCCAGGTTTATTGTGCATCTGCGGTATTTTATCATACGGCAGGAAACGCATATGAAGGACACCATAGGACTAAATGACGAAGATTTATTGGAAACCGTAAAAATCCGTTATAAAAAAAGCTATCAATGCGCCCTTAAGATTGCAAAATATCTTTATGATGCTTATGCCTGGGATGTTTCCAAGGATGAAATTATTTATTTACTGCTTCACATCGAAAGAATAACAAATGTTACAAACAAGTAATTAAAACAAGAGTGTTACTATTCAATTAGGCATTGTCTGCGAACTGGGGTTTATTTTAACCTCATAAAGTAAGTCTCCCATTTCAATACCGGGAAGGCATAAGTGGTGGGTAGGACTTACTTGTGCCAGAAGTGGTTCAAGTCCCTTCTGACAAGCTGCCATAGCAGCTATGAGGTTATGAGCAGGTAGCAAAGCGGATTGTGAATATCCGATTGACTACCAAAAATAAAACGAAAAGGAGACTTTGTGTATGGAACATTTAAAGTTAGCTCAGGAAATCATCCAGTATTGTGGTGGAAAGGATAATATTACCCAGGCCTGGAACTGCATTACCAGGCTGCGTTTTCACTTAAAAGACAGGGAAAAAGCAGATGTGAAGGCCATACAAGCTTTAAACGGTGTCTTAGGAGCCCAGTTTCAGGGGGATCAATTTCAGGTGATCATCGGTAATGAGGTATTAAAGGTATTTGAAGGAGTTAAGAAAGAATTGGGAGATCTGGTCGTTTCTTCGGAAGAAAAGACTAAGAAGGATAAGAAAAGAGAAAATCCGATCAACGTAGTGTTTGGTGTGATCTCAGGTATTTTCAATCCCATTTTACCTGCAATAACCGGAGCCGGAATTATAAAAGGGATCCTGGCGCTGCTGATATTTCTTAAAGTGCTGAATCCGGAATCAGACAATTATTTTGTTTTAGATATGATTTCTAATGCCACCTATTACTTCCTTCCATTTCTGGTTGCCTTTTCAGCGGGAAAGAAATTCGGAGTGAATGAACATCTGGCTGCGACTCTTGCCGGAATCATCATGTACCCTGCATTTGTGAGTTTAAGCGGACAGGGGATCAGTACGGTGAAATTCCTGTTTCTGAATATTCCTGTCATGGATTACAATTCCACGGTGATCCCAATTATTTTGGGTGTCCTGTTACTGAGCATCGTATATAAATTTATAGACCGTTTTGTACCGAGCTTTTTAAAACTGATCGTGACGCCAATGGCTTCCCTTCTGATTACGGCCCCAGTGGTTCTTGTATTCATCGCTCCTTTGGGAAGTTATGTAGGCAAATATGTGGCAGCCTTTTTCATCTCCTTATTTGGAGTAGCGGGTCCTGTGGCCGGCTTACTGATGGGAGGACTTATGTCGGTCATCGTAATAACCGGCATGCATTATGCATTTTTCCCGTCTACCTTTGATGGGCTGGGCGGCGTTGGCTACGATATCTTACTGCTTCCCATGAGTATTGTAAGTAATATGGGACAGTGTGGTGCTGTACTTGGAGCTGCTTTTAAAATAAAAGATAAAAAGATGAAATCCATAGCATTTTCCAGTGCGCTTTCCGCATTGTTTGGCATTACGGAACCTGCTATATATGGGGTGAACTTAAAATATAAAAAGCCCTTCTATGCCGCATTGACAGGCGGAGCTGTGGGAGGAGCTATTTACGGAATCTTTCATGTTAAGGCTTATGCGTTCAGCATTCCGGGAATTACCGCTTTGCCTACTTATTTGAAAGAAGGAGAGTTAAACAACTTTATCTGGGCGTGTATCGGTGTTGCTGCTTCATTTCTCACTGCTTTTATCATAACGCTGCTGCTTCCTATGGAAGGAAAGGAAAAGACAGAGGGGAAGGAGAAAGAGGTTGATAAAAACTCCCAGGATCATGAAGGGCAGATGGTAAAAATACCGGTTGCTGCTCCCATGACCGGAAAAGCGGTAGGACTGGATCAGGTTCCTGATAAGATGTTTGCGGAAGGTATCCTTGGCAAAGGGATCGCAATCATACCGGATGAAGGGATAGTGAAAGCGCCCTTTCAAGGACAGGTAAAAATGATAGCACCTACAAAGCATGCCATCGGTCTGATCTCTGACCGGGGAGTAAACATAGTGATCCACATCGGGATCGATACGGTGAATCTACAGGGAAAGGGCTTTGAAGTCCTCGTAAAAGAAGATCAGTGGGTAGAGAAGGGAGAGCCTTTGATGAAGGTGGATTTAGATTTCATCAGGGAGAACCATTTAAATCCCATCACTCCCATAATTGTAACAAACTCAGATGAATATGTGAATGTACTGGATATCCCTATGGATATGGCACAGGCGGGAACCAGTGAGATCCTGATCGCATTCCAGTAACATTCCAATATAAGACAAGCAGTTCCTATCAATTCAAATACGATTCAAAAAAGGAGAATAACTATGAAGCAGGAAGTAAACTACGGATTTCCAGAAGGTTTTTTATGGGGCGGGGCAACCGCTGCCAATCAGATCGAAGGAGCCTATAAAGAAGATGGAAAAGGAATGTCCACATCGGATTATGCAGCCTATAAAGATCCCTATGCAACAGGAGAAGTAAACAATTTTACGTTCAATGTTACCTCAAAGGAACTGGAAGAGTACTGGGGCAATGAGGACAAATATAAATTTCCCAAGCGCTGGGGAATCAATTTCTACCATCGTTATGCGGAGGATATTGCACTGTTTGCGGAAATGGGATTTAAGGTGTTCCGGTTCTCCATTTCCTGGGTGAGAATTTTTCCTACGGGTTTGGAAACCGAGCCAAATGAAGCCGGATTTGCATTTTACGATAAGGTGATCGCCGAGCTGAAAAAGTATCACATAGAGCCCCTTATTACATTGTCCCATTATGAAATGCCCATCGCTCTGTCAGAAAAGTATAATGGCTGGCAGAGCCGGGAGCTGATTGATTGCTTTGTCCGGTTTGCAGCCGCATGTTTCAAACGATACAAGAATGACGTGAAATACTGGATCACATTTAACGAAATGAATATGAACTTAAACAGCTTATACACCGGGGCTGGAAGTTTTCCTGACAGAGTGGATCACTTAGAAGAGGCGGCTTACCAGGCATCTCATTACCAGTTTGTGGCCAGTTCCCTGGCAGTGAAAGCGGGAAGAGAAATCATGCCTGATGCGAAAATCGGCTGTATGATCAACCGGATTGAGTCCTATGCAAAGACCTGCAAGCCGGAGGATCAGTTGCAGGCATTAAAGGCTGACCAGATCAACCTCTTTTATCCAGAGGTACAGGCAAGAGGAGAATATCCTTCCTACATGTCACGGTATTTCAAAGAAAAGAACATAAAACTGGAAACTGAACCGGAAGATTTTCAGATCATCAGGGATTACACGGTAGATTTCATCGCATTCAGCTATTACATGACCCACGTTACAGAGGACAGGCCGGATGCAAATGAACTGGCTGGAAAACTGGACAGCCCGATCAAGAATCCTTATTTAAAGTTGACAGAATGGGGGTGGCCCATTGACCCTATCGGGCTGCGCATTACACTGAACAAAATGTATGACCGTTATAAAAAGCCACTGTTCCTGGTTGAAAATGGACTGGGAGCCAGGGACAAGGTGGAGGCAGATGGAAGCATTCATGATGATTACCGGATAGACTATATCCGTGAGCACGTAAAGCAGATGAAGGAGGCAGTAACCGACGGAGTGGACTTAATGGGCTATACGACGTGGGGCTGCATTGATTTAATCAGCTGCGGAACATCGGAAATGACGAAACGCTATGGTTTCATCTATGTGGATCAGGATGATGAAGGAAATGGTACGTTAAACAGATCCAGAAAAGATTCCTTCCATTGGTATAAAAAAGTGATAGAAACCAACGGAGAAGAACTGTAGGATCAGAGAATGTATCAGGCTATTATAATATAGAAAGAATGGCATAGCGTAAAGGCTGTGCCATTCTTTCTATATTTATGCTCATGATCAGTCGTCTAAATCGTATGTCTCTATGTTCTCAAAATCTAAGGTGACAACAGCTGAGTCAAAGGAAATTTCATAGAGGATTAAGTAATCTCCGGCTTGTTCTATCATATCTTTGTAGCCGGGGATTTTTTTAATGAAATGTTCCGCTTTGTCAAATACAGTGCTGCTGCTTTTTTTAACAGTGCCTTTCGCCTTAATATGCTCATTGCCTGCGTGGGGAATGGTTGTAAATGCTACCTTATGATTGTGTTCCAATTCCTTTACTTTCTCATTATCCTCAAACGTGGTAAAGAGTAACACTTTGGCGGCTTCGTCAAAGCAGAAATTTACAATCCTCACATTGGGCTGGCCGTCAGTACAAGTAGCCAGAGCAATTTCAGTTTGTGTGTTGATCATTCGGGTGAATTCTTGTTTTGCGTTCATAATTAATTCTCCTTTGCTTTATTTATTGCTATGTTTGCAGTATAATATATAATGGTTTCAATTTGTGAAACCATTTAAACAGAAAGAGGAAAAATCCATGAAAAAATCAGAACGGCTGAATGATATGATGATATACCTAAACGATAAAAAGTTTTTCAGTCTCAAAAGCATAATGGACAGATATTCTATTTCCAAAAGTACAGCACTTCGGGATATTCAGTCTTTAGAAGAAATCGGCATGCCGATATACTCTAAGACTGGGCGGAACGGATGTTATGGTATCCTTTCCAATCGATTATTATCCCCCATTGTCTTTACGGTTGACGAGGTTCAGGCGTTGTATTTTGCCATGCAAACGCTTAACGCCTATCAATCGACGCCTTTTCATTTGAACGTCCAAAAGCTAAAGCATAAGTTTGAAGGGTGTATATCAGAAGAACGAATAAAAAAACTACGGAAAATGGAATTGATTTTTCGCTTAGGGAGTTACAAAAATAAGAATGAATGTAACTGCCTGCAGGATATTCTGCGCATGGCGGTTGATGAAAACGTGTGTGAAATCCTCTATACAAAGGGAGAGCTTAAGAAGCAGTATGATGTTCAGTTCTTTGATATTACCTCCGCCTATGGTCAGTGGTATGCAACGGCGTATAATTTCCAGACGAAAAAACCCCAAGTGTTCCGCTGCGATAAAATTCATTTTGTACAGCCTAGCGATAAGTATATAGCAAAACCGCTTTCTGAATTTCTTATTTCCCCGAAAGAAATGTTTCGGGATCATGATTCCATTGACTTTGAGGTCGGTGTTACTGCCAAAGGAGTGGATCTTTTCTATAAAGAGCATTATCCGTCAATGGAGCTATATCAGGAAAATGGGAAATATTATATAAGAGGCTTTTATAACAAAGGGGAAGAACCGTTTATCGCCGATTATTTCACTATTTACGGAGAACGGATCATCTCGATCAGTCCAGCCGGCTTGAAAAACCTAATTCTTGATCGGTTAGATACAATAAAGAATCATTTAATTTCATTATAAGGTTAAGGAAAGTTGAACAAAATTAAAAAAGTATCGGCCCAGTCAGCCGATACTTTTTTAACTTCCTACATGGTGATGCCCATAAACATTTTGTTTTATCCTGCTCCGGAAAGGAGGTTCTAATAAGCCCTTTTGTACCCTAATAGAGCAAATTCCTTTATTGTATTATGTAATATAATTACATTTAAAACTAATTTAATTAATATATTGTAAAATGATTACATACATGCTATAATACTAAATATAAGCGCTTATACTATAAAAAACCATACACATTGCCTATGGAGTGAAAAGGCATGAGGCATGAAAAGGAGGTAAAACATGCAGGGAGTTTCTTTGTTGGTTGTTATTGGATTGATTCTGTATACCGTGATTGCAGTGGTTGATCAGATTTCCATTCAATGCGGATTGTATACCCCGTTGTTCGCGGCTGTGATTACCGGGGCATTATTGGGGGATTTGCCAACAGGTCTGGTAGTTGGTGCGACATTACAGCTCATGACATTGGGAGTTGCTACTTATGGAGGTGCTACGGTTCCGGATTATTTATCAGGAGCGATTATGGGTACCGCTTATGCAATTATTTCCGGACAGGGGGCAGAATACGGAATCGGTCTGGCTATTCCCATCGGATTGCTGTTAACTCAGATGGACATTCTGGGAAGGATGACCAACTCATTCTTTCAGCATTACGCAGACCGTTGTGCAGAAAATGCGGATTACAAAGGAGTGGAGCGGGCAAATTTACTGGGACTGCTGCCCTGGGTCCTTTCCAGGGTGATTCCGGTCGCATTGGGACTGTTTTTTGGAGAGGCAGTGGTGAACGGAGTAAATGCCATTATCCCGGCCTGGTTTATGACAGGACTTAAAACCGCAGGCGCCATTCTTCCTGCAATGGGTATGGCCATACTGATGCGCTATCTGCCCATTAAAAAATACTATCCGTATTTTATCATCGGATTCGTGCTGATTGCCTTTGGAGGCGCTACGTTTACCGTTATGGCGGCCGCATTGATCGGCCTCGCACTGGCTGCTCTTCATCTTTCGAGAGTTAGAGAGCGGGTGGCAGTGCAGACTTTGGATGATGAGGAGGTTGAAATCGATGGCTGACAAAAACCAGACAGGAAGCGTGAAATTGGAAAAAAGCGATATCAATAAAGTATATCTGCGTAATCTGTTTACTTTACAGTTTGGCTGGAATTACGAAAAGATGCAGGGTCTTGGATATGCCTATGTCATCATGCCGGTTTTAAAGCGGCTGTATTCCAATGATCCCGAGAAGATGAAACGCGCACTGAAGATGCACCTGGGTTATTTTAACACGACTCCGGCAATGTCTCATCTGATCGTCGGTGCCGATATGGCGCTGGAGGAAGAACTGGGAATTGAGGCGGAGGAGGCCATTACCGGTTTAAAGACCGGACTTATGGGACCGTTTGCAGGAGTCGGTGATACGTTGTTCATCGCCATTTACCGGGCCATTGTGTTCTCCATTGCGTCCTATATCGCCATGCAGGGGAATCCAATTGGACTTATCATACCTCTCATTGCATGTGCCGGGGTATTATGGATACGATATAAATTTACCACCATCGGCTATCAGTCCGGACGAAAGCTTGCAACCGGGTTTGCGGATAAAATTTCTCCTATTACAGAGGCGGCCAGCATCCTGGGTCTGACTGTAGTAGGGGCACTGATCCCTTCTGTAATCAAATACCGTACGGATCTGCAGTTTACCATGGGAGAAGTAACCTTCGCCCTTCAGGATATGCTGGATAAAATTATGCCATCCCTGCTTCCTCTTGGTATCGTTGTATTTTCATACTGGCTCCTTGGGAAGAAAAAGGTGAACTCTACAAAATTAATTTTTATTCTCATCGGTTTGGGTATGGTACTTGGCAATCTGCAATCCATGCTGACCTTTGTGGCTGGTTTATTTTAGAAAAAAGGAAGTTGAAACAGGAAAGGAAATAGTGGTATGATTGGAATCATAGTAACCGGCCATGGTGAATTTGCCTCTGGTTTAACCAGCGGGTTAAAGCTGCTGGCTGGAGAGACGGAATATTATGAAGCTATTGATTTTAAAGCGGAGGATTCCACGGAAGATCTGACAGAAAAACTGAGGTCAGCGATCCGGAGGCTTAAGGACTGTGAAGCAGTGGCAGTGCTTGCGGATCTGACAGGAGGCTCCCCCTTTAATATGGCTTCCAGACTTAAAATGTCCGGTATCCATGAAAATATGGAGGTAATCGGAGGCATCAACCTTCCTCTGGTCCTTCATGCCTATATGTCCAGGGGAATGATTTCGGATATCCGGGAGCTTCTGGATGCCTCCCTGGAGATGGGAAAACAGCATATGATGTATTTTCAGACATCGGATGATGCATGTGAACTGGAAGAATAGGAAGAAGAAAAGGAGAAAGATTCATGGCAATTGTTCATGCGAGAGTAGATGAGAGACTGATTCATGGTCAGGTAGCTATGGTTTGGACCAATACCGTAGGGGCGTCCCGGATCATTGTGGTTAACGATGAAGCGGTAAAGGATGAACTGATCATTGCAGGCCTTAAGATGGCAAAACCGGCAGGAGTAAAGCTTTCCATCCTGTCTTTAAAACGGGCTGCTGAAAAATTTGCAGAAAAGGCTTACGAAGAGGATAAGGTATTTCTGATAACAAAGAACGTGACGGATATGGCAGCGCTGATCCGTTCTGAAGTTCCGATCAAGGCTTTTAACGTAGGAAATGTGGCAAAAAGAGAAGGAAGCAGACCCATTAAAAAATCAGTGAATCTGACGGCAGACGATGAAAAGGATATCCGGGAAATGGTACAGCTGGGAGTGAGTGTAACAGCTCAGATGCTGCCCAATGAGTCGGACCAGTCGATATTAAACATGCTGTAAAATAAATCGGATGCAGGAGGAGGCGGAATGGAATCAGTACGGTTAAAGATAAGAGAACAATACAATGAAATGAGTAAGGCAGAGAAGAAACTCTCGGATTTTGTATTGTCAGATACCAAAAACTGTCTTGGGATGACGGCAGTGGATATTGCAGGAAAAAGCGGGGTATCCTCCGCCTCTGTGATCCGTTATGTTCAAAAACTTGGTTTTGATGGGTTGGAAGGTTTTAAGCTGGCACTTGCTGCAACTGATGCCCAAAATGACAAGGAAGATATGGTAGACCCCATTATTTCCAAAGAAGATGATTTAGATACGCTGTGCCGGAAAATGGATGCCCTGGTGGATGCGGCATTTCAGGATTTTTTCTATCAGCTGAATAAAGATGCATTAAAAAAAGCAATCAACAAAATCAAGAAAGCCCGACGCATTTATCTGGTGGGGATCGGAAGTTCCTCGCTGCCTGCTTATGATCTGTTCCATAAATTAAAGCGGGCCGACCTCAATGCAAATTTTTACCAGGATATTAATATGATGGTGGAATTTTTCAACTACATTGATAAACGGGATGTGGTGATCGCATTTTCCTATAGCGGGCAGTCCCAGGAAGTCCTTTATGCCTGCGGGATTGCAGAAAAACAGGGAGCATCGATTATAGCGGTTACACGCAGAAGAGATTCTCCCCTTCAGGATCTTGCAGATATATGCCTCCATGTGCCGGACAACGAAAAGGTCATGAGGATCGGTGCATTTACCTCTCTTCATACCTCCATCATGATGGCGGATCTTCTGTATATGGGAGTGATCCAGGAGAATTTAGAGCATTATGAGGTGGAGCTGATCAAAACCAGGAAGATGGTAGCAGGGCTCAAAATTAAAAAATAGAGGAGTTTTATGTGCAATATAGAAAAGCTTACAACGGAATCTACCAATGAAGCTACCCGGAACATTGACAGGCTGGAATCATTGGAAATCGTTACATTAATAAATAATGAAGACAAAAAAGTGGCTGAAGCCATAGAAAAGGTGCTTCCCCAAATCGCGGAAGCAGTGGAGTCAATTGTAGAGCGTTTCAAAAAAGGCGGACGGATCATTTACTGCGGTGCAGGATCGTCCGGCCGTATGGGCACTCTGGATGCAGTAGAACTGACTCCCACTTACAGCGTATCCCCGACCCGGGCCTTTGGCCTTCTTGCAGGCGGTGATAAGGCCATGTATACAGCGGTGGAGGGGGCAGAGGATTCAGAAGAACTGGCAGTGGAGGACTTAAAACGGGTGAAGCTTACGGCCGATGATTGTGTGATCGGCATTGCTGCCAGCGGAAGGACTCCTTACACAAAGGCGGCATTGGAATTCGGAAAACAAACTGGTGCCTTTACCATTTCCGTAACCTGCAATCAGGACAGCGCCATGGCAAAGATCGCGGATATATCCATTGCTCCGGTAGTGGGACCAGAAGTAATTAACGGATCCACCAGGATGAAGGCAGGTACCGCTCAGAAAATGGTAGTTAATATGCTTTCCACAGGAGCCATGATAAGGCTTGGAAAGGTATACCGGAACTATATGGTTCATGTACAGCCTACCAATGAAAAGCTTGTGAAGCGGGCGGTAAAGATGATCGTAGACTTAACCGGTGCGAAAGAGGAGCTGGCTCTTCACGTGCTTTATGAGGCAGATAAGGATGTAGCTGCTGCCATCGTGATGATCGAATGCGGCTGCAAAAAAGATCAGGCAAGGGAAGCCCTTTTAGAATCCGGCGGTCAGGTGAGGAAAGCCATTGCAGCTGTGAAAAACGGAGTTTAGTCAGATGATAAGAGCCTGGAATGATAAAAATGAGACGATTTTGGATGAAATGGCAGAGCAGCTTGTTCGGGACCATGTGATCTGGGGAGCCAGCTGGGGCTTTGTCAGTGATCAGGGGATCCGCTTAAAGTACGCCGGAAAGCAGGGGGCTGTGGTTCCCTATTGTGACCGGAACGTGGAAGCAGGTATGTATTATGACCTTGCTTCGCTGTCTAAGGTGATTGGGACGACCACCCGGGTCCTTCAGCTGGTGGAAAAAGGAGTGATAAGCCTTTCTACTCCGGTAAAAGAGATCCTGGGCCGGTTTTCCTATGAGGATGTCACGGTGGAGCACCTGCTGCTTCATTCAAGCGGCCTTCCTGCCGAGATTCGGAACAAAGAGAGCTGGAGCCGGGAAAATCTTCTGGAATATCTCTATACCACACCAAGGGAAAGAGAGGCCGGAGTAGGCTTCCTGTATTCGGATGTGGGTTTTATCCTGCTGGGAAAGATCATTGAGAATCTGGATGAAACAACTCTTGAGGAGACCTTCCGGGAGAATATTTTTAATCCCCTTGGGTTGAAGGATACCTCCTATTTGGTTCAGGGCAGCAGGGAACGCTGCATCCCTACGGAATGCACGGAGCTAAGAGGCTGTATCTGTGGAGAAGTTCATGACTCGAAAGCCTATTTTCTGGGGCAATGCGGAAGCGCCGGCTTGTTTTCTACATTGGAAGATATGGTGAAATTTGTCAAGGCTTATCTGGAACATTCCCGGCTTTTATTTGGAGAAGAGATGTTTGAAAAACTTTGCAGTACGATTAAGTTTGAACGCACTCTGGGCTGGAGCAAAGAGTATGGAAGGGATACGCTTTATCATACCGGCTTTACAGGAACCTCAGTCTTGATGGATTTGAAGGGCAGAAAGGGTTTTGTTCTGCTGACAAACAGGACCCATCCCAGCCGGGACAATGAGGAGTTCTTAAAGATGAGAAAGAAGATGAATGAAGTTTATTTAAAGATGGTTTAAAAGATATATAAAAATGGGGGCAGCTTTTTCTCAAAAGGCTGACGGAAAAGATGAGAGAACGTATATGGAGTATTGGGATAAGTACGCGGATCATTTTGTGGAACAAAAACTATAAATGCAGGAAAAGTGATAAAACGGCGATCGGCTACCTTTTTATGGAGTCTGTCGCCGTTTTTTGTCAGCAATTTGTTTTATGGTCTGCATGTGGAAGGATCTCATCTGCCGCTTCCGTAAGTGAGAATGTTGTTTATTTCAGTAATTATTTGAAATAATAGATATTAGCGTAAACTGGATATTTCAATCGTAATCAATAGAAAGAAAGGCAGATGTTATGGCAGAGGAAAATAATAATATGGAAGAACTATTCCGGCAGATGGATCATCACTTGCTTCATGATGAACGTCCATCAGAATATCTGGAGCAAATCAGCAGGGAACCATGGTTTTTGGATTACCCGTTTTCTATGCTTGGCAAGATGAAGGAAACCCCGCAGTCAAAACGGTTTCATCCGGAAGGAAGCGTATGGAACCATACGATGATGGTAGTAGATCAGGCAGCGGAACAGAAGGCAAAGAGTAAAGATGCCCGGACTTTGATGTGGGCGGCACTGCTTCATGATATCGGCAAACCGGTAGTGACGAAGATCCGAAAGGAGAAAATTACCGCATATAATCATGATGCTGAGGGAGAACATCTCACGGAGGACTTTTTGTCCTGTTTTTCCGACGATGCCAATTGGATCAGGGCAGTCGCAAAATTGGTCCGGTATCATATGCACATTCTGTATGTGACAGACGGGCTTCCTTTTGGGGATGTCGATGGCATGAAGCGGGAGACCGATATCAGTGAAGTTGCACTGCTTGGGCTCTGCGACCGGATCGGAAGAGGCGGAAGCGTTCCGGAAGATGAGATAAAGGCGGTCAGATTATTTTTAAAGAAAATGCGGAGCATGTGATTCTTGATACCTCACGCTGTCCCAATTGCCCGAGCAAACGGTATTCTCCCTGACCTGCCCCGGTTAATAATCTCCACAATAGAATGGCAGATATTCCCTGATTGTGGTAGAATGAGGACAAGAGTAAACATCGGATCGCACGATGCAGATAAATGCAATAGGTAAATAAGTGGAACGGAGCAAAAGTGAGAGGGGATAAGTATGGACCGGTTCGAAAACATCATTAACAACTTCGTACTCTGGGGCAATAAAAGTGACGGATTATATGCAGCTATGATTATTGGTTCCTGGACTAGAAACGATCACCCGGCAGACGAGTTTTCCGATCTTGATATTGTTATGATTGTCGATAATCCCGACCCTTTCCTGCAATCCAATCAATGGCTTGAGCAGATTGGCTGTTTCCATATTTCTTTTATTGAGAATACAATAGGCGGCGCGAAAGAAAGAAGGATACTTTTTGATGATGCGCTTGACGTTGATTTTGTTATTCTTTCAAAGAGCCAATTGGAAAACGCTGTAAAAAGTGGTGAGGTTGACATACTGAAGAGTGGCTATCGCATTTTAATTGATAAGATTGACCTGGAACATACTTTATCACCGCTTTCTGTAGAAAATTCGCTTTACACTCTATTATCGGAACATGAATTTAGCAATGTGGTAAACGATTTTTGGTATCATGCCGTCTGGTCAGCAAAGAAATTAATGCGTGGTGAATTATGGACGGCGAAATCATGTGTTGATAACTATATGATGTGCAAACTATTAACCATTATTGAGTGCCATGCCCACGCTTTCAATGGTCTGAAATATAATACTTGGCACAATGGCCGTTTCATCGAGGAATGGGCGGAAGATTGGATCATTCAAAAACTTTCGGACTGCTACGCTCATTATGAAAGAAATGACATTAAAAATTCACTGTTAGCAACTATGGATTTATTCAGGTCAATAGCTGTAGTAATTGCAGAAAAATTGGATTATAAATACCCAGCCGAGGCTGATAACTATTCGACCGATTGGGTTTTAAAAGCACTGTCAGCAGAAAAATGATGTTTACATTCTTAGTACACGGCGCAAGTGGAGTAAAAGTACGAGGGAGGGAACCTCTATGATAATGCCGAAAGAAGATATTGAAACAACGATGTTTGCTCCTTGCGGAATGAATTGCATGGTTTGTTATAAACATTGCTACCACAAAAAGCCGTGTAACGGATGCTTGAAGAGTGATGACGGAAAACCGGATCATTGCAGCAAGTGCAAGATAAAAGATTGTGTAAAGACAAAAGGATTTTCCTATTGCTATGAGTGTACTGACTATCCCTGCAAGCAAATGAAAAGGCTTGAAAAAAGCTATAACACCCGTTATGGTGCTAGCCTAATCGAAAATAGTTTGCTTGTAAAAGAACATGGTTTAACCGAATTTATGAAGCAACAAAAAGAAAAATACACCTGTCCCACTTGTGGCGGTATTATCTCAATGCATGACAATGAATGCAGCGAGTGTCAGACAAAGCTTTAAAAATAGATTTTTGCCTGATAGCCTGCAACAAAATACAGGGTGTGGCTACAGCTTCGGGCCAACTTGTTGCGAAGTTCAGAGAGTTGGCGAGGGCTAGAGGCTTAAAATTAATGAATCCAGGGGGGCATACTATGAAAATAAATTATGGAATTATATCAACGGCTGCCATCGGAAAACGGTTTATCGGTGCAGTAAAGGCCAATGGAGGATCGGTGGTTACGGTGGCGTCAAGGTCACTTGACAGAGCCAGGGCATTCTGCCAGGAAAACAATATCGAAAAGGCTTATGGCTCTTATGAAGAACTTTATCAGGACCCGGAGATCACGGCTGTGTATATTACCACAATAAACCGGGAGCATTTTCATGAAATGAAACAAGCATTGAATTACGGAAAGCACGTGCTTTGTGAGAAACCGTTTACGCTGTCAAAACCGCAGGCAAAAGAAATCTTTCAGCTGGCTAAGGAAAAAGGGCTGTTTGTGATGGAGATGCAAAAGAGCCTTTTTCTTCCTGTCACTGATTTGATTAAAACATATATCGATTCAGGAATGTTAGGAAAACTCCATCAAGTGAATATGAGTGCATCCTTTCAAAGCCCAAAGGCTTCATGGATGCATGAAAAGGATCAGGGTGGAGTTGTTTATGGAAGTGCTTCCTATACCTTTGAATATCTTGATTATCTGCTGGAGCCTGCCGAAGTATTCGTGCAGGCACTGGGGACCAGGGGGAAAACAGGAGTCCAGGACTCTGTCAGCCTTAATATAAAAATGGATGATGTTCTGATCAGCAGCCGTATATCCATGCGGGCACCGGCAGAAAGTTTTGCTGTTTTTTATTTTGAAAATGGGTTTATAAAGACCAAGGAATACTGGAAAGCGGACCGCTGCGAAATACATACCGGCAAGGACGTTGAGCTGATTGAGAGAACGGTAGATTTTGAAATGAAATATGAAGTGGTACATGCGGAAGAATGCATCAGACAGGGCCTAACAGAAAGCCCGGTTATGAGAGCGGAAAGAACACTACGCTGCTGCGGTCTTGTGGATCAGGTAGTGGAATCGTTAGACAGGCAGTAGTGAAAGCAGCCTTTTTGGCATTTTCTGATTAATTTAATGATACAACAAAATACCCTGATGGTTATACACAGTCTTTTTTTCTGTGTTCAACCATCAGGGTTTTGTTTCCCCTTTTTTTGTTTGTACAAAGTGTATATAGAAGTTTTATTGTGTTTAATTATGATAAATGCTATGATAAAAAGGACTATCATAAGTACAGAAAAGAGGACAGGTATGAAGCTAATTCTAATAAGGCACGGAGAACCAGACTATTCCATTGACTCTCTCACAGAAAAAGGCTGGAAAGAGGCAGATTTGCTTTCCGAAAGGATCAGTAAGCTTTCAGTTTCCGCTTTTTACTGCTCACCTCTTGGAAGGGCAAAAGATACTGCAAAAGCAACAATTCAGGCGCTCCATGCTGAGGCAGAGATTCTGCCCTGGCTCAGAGAATTTAATGCGCCGGTTGATAACGGGGCCGGTGAGACCAAAACCATACCCTGGGATTTTATGCCCGGTTACTGGACAAACCAGAAGGAACTTTATGACAGAGATTTATGGTTTGAAAATGAGAGGATGAAAACAGGGCCTGTAAAAGAAGAATATGAAAAAGTAGCTAACGGGCTTGATGAATTATTAAAGAAGCATGGATATCAGAGGGAAGGCGGATTGTACCGGGCGGTTTCGGGGAGTGATGATACCATCGTCCTGTTCTGCCATTTTGGCGTGACCTGTGTTATGCTGTCTCATCTGCTGGGAATCCCGGCCCCACTATTGTGGCATGGTTTTTTTCTGGCACCTTCATCGGTCACCACACTTGAAACAGAAGAGAGAATAGACGGTGAGGCTTATTTCCGGTGCAAGGGAATGGGGGATACGGCTCATTTATATGTGAAAGGCGAACCAGCCTCAAACGCAGGTTTTTTCCCAAGATAGACAAATCAGAAAATCCCTGATGCATATCAATAAGAAATATGATATAATAGGAAAAAGTAATAAACGGAGGCGGTTGTATGTTTGCAGAAGAAAGGCAGAATCAAATTGTAGCTCTTGTCAACAAAAATGGTTCCGTGCGTGTAAAAGAACTCAGCGAGAAGTACCAGGTAACGGAAGACAGCATACGGAAAGATCTGACGTTTCTTGAGAAAAAGGGGCTTTTAAAAAAGACATATGGCGGAGCTATGAAAAAAAGGGTCAATGTTCATGACTTAAACGTGTCCCAAAGAAAAGACAAGAACATTGAGGCCAAGCAAAAGATTGCCGCTAAAGTCATGGAACTGATTAAGGACGGGGATATGGTATTTCTGGATATTTCAACTGCAAATCTGGAACTGGCAAAGCTCATTACGAAATCTTCTTTAAATATCACGGTCGTTACCAATATGGTGGATATCATGCTGGAATTCATGGTTCCCACCACAGCCAGGCTCATTTTTATCGGAGGAGCCTTCAGTATAGGAAAAGATGGGTTTGTAGGAAGCTTTACCAATAAGCAGATCTCAGACTTCCGGTTTGATATCGCATTCCTTGGAGCCGTTGGAGTTGATGTGTTTGAAAATAACGTTTCTACCTATATGGTGGAAGACGGGCTTACAAAAAGTGCGGTGCTGGAAGTGAGCAAAAATGCTTATATGATGCTGGAGACCAGGAAATTTAATACCGACGGCACTTATAAATATGCGAGAATTGATAGTTTTACCGGCGCTGTAATGGAAAGTAAGCCGCCTGCCGAAATAGAAGAAAAATTGAAAGAGCATAATATTGAGTGGTTATAAGGATAAAAGAAAAAAATAAAAAATAAAAGATAAAAAATAAAAGATAGAAGATAGAAGATAAAAGATTAGGTTAAAAACATGCTTTTCCGTTCTGGCGTATGGGGAAGCATGTTTTTTATTTTATCCAGGAAAAAACGTACTATCCAATCTCTTCACTTGCAAGGACTTATAATCTCCTGTAAGGAAAAATGGTTGTTGAAAAAACCCCATACCGGCAAGCCATATGCTCTTGGTACGTTTAATAAGACTTAAAAAATTACTTATTCGTGCACACTTCTAAAAAATAAAAAGTAATAAAAAATAATAATGATATCGTTGACAAAAACAATATAGAGGAATATACTAAAGTAAGAAAAACTAATAATAAAAAATAAAAATAAGGAGAAAGTACATGGAAAACCTGATAATGACAGACCGTATCAGTATCCTGAAGAATAAGATGCTGTCAGAGCCAAGATATGCATCGATTGAGCAGGCGAAGATCATCACGGATACTTACAAGGCAAATGAAGAAAAACCGAGAATCATCCAGCGGGCATTGTCTTTAAAGGCTGCATTAAAGCAGATGGAAATCCACGCTGAACCGGAAGAACTGATTGTGGGCAACCGGACGGCCGGAGTACGGTATGGAGTTGTCTTTCCGGAAAGCGGCAGCACCTGGGTGAACCGGGAATTTGAAACACTGCCGACCAGGCCTCAGGACAGATTTGAGGTCAGACAGGAAGACATTACATATTTCCGTGAGGTAATCGGGCCCTACTGGAAGGGAAAGTCCTTAGAAGATGTGCTGCGGGAACGCTACGGAAAAGAAATCGATCATATTGCAAAGGTGGTTAAAATCAACCAAAAGGACCATGCCCAGGGGCATATATGTCCAAACTGCAAAGAATGGCTTCGTAAAGGTCCGGCAGGAATCAAACAGGAAGCGGATGACCGTTTAAGGATCGCAGGAGGACAGCAGAGAGAATTCTTTGAAAGCGTGTCGATTGTGATGAGCGGAACCATTTATTTTATGCAGCGTTATCAAAAGCTTTTGCTGGACATGGCACAAGGGGAAGCAGATGAAGGCAGGCGCTGCAGTATGGAAGAGGTGGCCCGCATCTGCAAAAAGCTGTCCGAACAGCCGCCGGAAACGTTTCATGAGGCAGTTCAGTCCTTGTGGTTCCTTTTTGTGGTCCTTCATATGGAATCCAATGCCTCTTCCTTTTCGCCGGGAAGGATGGATGAATTCCTCTGGGAATATTTTGACCGGGACATAATGGAAGGGCGTCTTAATGAACAGGGAGCATTGGAGATCATCGAGTGCCTGTGGCTGAAATTCAATGAGATCGTATATATGCGAAATGCTAACAGCGCCAAGTTTTTCGCAGGCTTTCCCATCGGATTTAACATTGCCATAGGCGGACAGGACGCCGAGGGAAATGATTTCGTCAATGATCTTTCGTTTCTTCTGTTAAAAGCCCAGGAACACTTAGGACTTCCCCAGCCGAATCTTTCCGTAAGGCTTCATGAACATACGGGAGATGCTCTTTTAAAACAGGCGGTCAAGGTGGTCTCGATGGGAAGCGGCATGCCACAGTTTTTCAATGATAAGGCGGTGATTCCGTCCATGGAAGAACTGGGGGTGGCCTCAAAGGATGCCAGGGACTATGCCATTGTAGGCTGTGTGGAGCTAACCACCCAGGGAAATAATCTGGGTTGGAGCGATGCAGCCATGTTTAACTTAAACAAGGCTTTGGAACTGACTTTGACAGGAGGGAAATGCCTTTTGACCGGAGAACAGCTAGCCCCCAACTATGGGGACTTAACCACCTACGAAACCTTTGAAGAGCTGGAAACCGTATTTCAGAGATATTTGGATGAATACATGGATTTAATGGTAAAGGCCTGTGAAGAGGTGGAAAAGGCCCATATAGACTTGCTGCCTTCCCCATTTCTGTCCTCCGTCATTGATGAATGCATGAAAAAGGGAATGGATGTAACTGCAGGAGGAGCACGTTACAACTTCTCCGGAATCCAGATGATTCAGGTGGCCAACTTAGCAGACAGTCTGGCTGCCATAAAGCTTCTTGTATTTGATAAACATAAAGTAGAGGCCGGAGAGCTGCTGGAAGCGCTTAGAGATGATTTTGAAGGAAAAGAAGTGCTGCGCACCATGCTTTTAAACAAAGTGCCCAAATATGGCAATGATGTGGACTGGGTGGACCAGCTGGGGGCCAAGTGGGCGGAATATTTTAAAAAGCGCCTGTCCCGATATACCAATTACAGAGGCGGAAAATACCATACCGGTATGTATACGGTTTCTGCTCATGTTCCCATGGGAGAGAATGTAGGAGCTTCACCGGATGGAAGGCATGCAAGACAGCCCCTGGCTGATGGCGGAATGTCTCCTGTATATGGAAGGGATATCACGGGACCTACGGCAGTACTGAAGTCCGTATCAAAACTGGATAAAAACCTGACCACAAACGGAGGGCTTCTTAACATGAAGTTTTTGCCGGAATTTTTCCGGACAGAGCAGGGAATCAATAAGTTTGCCCTGTTTTTGCGAGCCTTTGTGGATCTGGAGATTCCTCATATCCAATTTAATGTGGTCCGTAAGGAAGATTTGATTGCGGCAAAGAAAAATCCGGAACAGTATCGAAGCCTTACCATCCGGGTAGCCGGGTATACCGCTTATTTTACGGAGCTTGCCGATGAACTTCAGAATGAAATCATCGCCAGGACCAGTTATGCAGATATCTGATGAAAAACATAAAAAGTATGGAGGGAATCAATATGGAGGAGAGGACAGTAAAAGGGACCGTCTTTGATATCCGCCGTTTTTCCACCCATGACGGCGGAGGAATCCGTACAACTGTATTTTTAAAGGGCTGCCCCCTATCCTGTGTATGGTGTCATAATCCGGAAGGGATCAGCAGGTTGGTAAGGCCATTGTACTTCCCGAACAAATGCATTGGATGCCAGATCTGTTGCTCTCTTTCTGAAAACAGAGGAATTTACATGACAGAAAAGGGAATCAGGCTTGATGTTACAAAAACGGAGGACTGGGACCGGATCATAGAGGAGTGCCCTTCCGGGGCAATCCTATGGGACAGCACCAGGATGACCGTGGAAGAAGTTGTGGAAGAGATACTTAAGGATGCCCCTTTTTATAAATACGGCGGCGGCGTCACCCTGTCCGGGGGAGAACCGCTGCTCCAGCCGGAGTTTGTACTCTCCATTTTAAAGGAGATGAAGAAAAGGAACATCCATACGGCGATTGAGACAGCTCTCTATGTGCCAACAGAAACACTGGAGGCCGTACTCCCATGGCTGGATATAATTTATGCGGATTTTAAGATTTTTGACCCGGAAGTCCATAAAAAATCTATCGGTGTGACCAATGAGCGGATTAAAAAACACATTCGTCTTTTGCTGGAATCTGAGAATAGAGACCATGTTATTATCCGCACCCCAATGATTCCAGGGCTTACCACAGAGGAAGATAACATTGCAGGAATCAGCCGGTTTATCTCAGAGGTTTACAAGGAAGTGTCTTATGAAATACTGAATTACAACCCCCTGGGGGAAGCTAAGTACCATTTAGTAGATAAAACTTATTGTTTTAAAGTTAACCCAAAACCCTACTCCCGTCACGACATGGAGCGGTTTGCAGAAATCGCCAGATCTAACGGAGTAAACCATATCATTTTAGAATCATGAGAAGGAAAGGAGAAGAAGTATGAAATTTATTATTGATGATGCAAACATTGAGAAGATTAAGGAGGTATACGACACATTTGCAGTAGATGGTGTTACGACCAATCCCACTATTCTGGCGAAAAACGGAAAGCAGCCCTTTGAGACCCTAAGAGAAATCCGTGAATTTATTGGGCCGGAAGCGGAGCTTCATGTGCAGGTGGTTGCAGCAGATGCACAGGGGATGGTTGAAGAGGCCCACAGGATCCAAAAGGAACTTGGAATGAATACCTATGTAAAGATCCCTGCCACAAAAGAAGGATTAAAAGCCATGAAAGCCCTGAAAAAGGAAGGAGCCAATGTGACAGCCACGGCCATCTACACCCAGATGCAGGCATTTTTAGCAGGAAAAGCCGGGGCAGACTATGCAGCACCATATGTGAACCGGATCGATAACCTTGGAGCAAATGGCGTAAGGACGGCAAAGGACATTCACGACATTTTCAAGAAAAATGGGTTAAAGACAGAAGTTCTGGCAGCCAGCTTTAAAAATTCCCAGCAGGTCCTGGAACTTTGCCAGTATGGGGTCGGTGCGTCTACGATTTCTCCGGATGTCATAGAGGGGCTGATAAAAAATGACTCTGTAACGATGGCGGTAAGCGCTTTTACCAAGGATTTTGAAGGGCTGTGCGGTGCAGGCAGGACCATGAAGGACTGCATGTAGTCATTTATGTAAGCAATGAGCCGGTCGAATACGATTTGCGTGCTTTTCTTTGTAGAAAGGAGAAGATATTTCCATGCTGTCCGATAAAGCATTACGGATTATGAAGATTCTTGTACTGAATAGAAACACTCCTATCACTGTAAAGATGCTGTCCGTGATGTTAGACATGTCGGAGCGTACGGTAAACACTTATTTGAAAGAGGTTGGCAGCTTTTGTGATAAACAGGGAATCAGCTATGTCGGTAGACGGGGAGTAGGTGTTTACCTGGAGCTGGGGCCTGAAGATATGAATGGGCTGCCAGAGCTTTTAGTACAGGAAGCCCCTTATTACGATGAACAGGACAGGCAGTTTTATATCCGCCAAATAATGCTTCAGGGCTGGGAGAATTATACCATATCCCTTTTTGCAGAAGAACTTTACGTGTCCAGACAGGTCATCGGGGCAGACTTAGACGAAGCGGAGCGCTGGTTTCAGAATTATGAAATTACGATCCTTAGAAAATCCCGTACAGGAGTCACCGCCAAAGGAACGGAGGCGGGGTTCCGTTCTGCTTTGGCTGCACTCTTCAGAGAACAGAAGGTTGAACCTGAGGAAGAAGATCTGTCCTGTGATTACAGGATTGGCATCGAAAAGGCACAGCATTTATACCAGGTTCATGAGAGAAACCTGGTAAAAGGAGTTTGCCGGGCGCTTCAGCTGTTTGAGGCAAAATCCTATCTGGTTTTTGTGGATTACAGCTTCATTATGATGGTGGAATACCTTTGTGTACAGATAAAGCGTATGGAACGGGGGTTCATGGTCAAGGAGGAAGAACTGGTCTTACTTTCTCCTGGGAGAGCCGGTAGTGTTCTGTCTGAAAGCCTGGCGGACACCCTGGAATATGTCTGTGGAATACGCTATCCGGCAAAGGAACGCAGCTATATTTACCTGCTGCTTTCCGGAGCGGAATTTCAGCAGGAAGAGCATGTCCGGCAGGAGGACGAAAGCGCCAGACAGCAGGTAGAAGAGATCTGCAGTCATATTGTTTCCTATTTGTCTGCTGCAACAGGGTTGGATTTTTACAAGGAGAAACGATTGTTTTCCGGATTGGAGAGCTTTCTTTATAAATGTATTGTAAGGACCCGGTGCGGATTTGAAATCAGAAATCCTTTTCTTGAAGATGTGAAAACCAATTACGGAATTATCTTTAACACATGCTTTGGCATGGGGGCTTATATCCGGGAGGTCATTGGCAGAATTCCTTCTGAGCATGAAATAGCATTTTTAACTCTTTTGATCGGCGGTGCCCTGATCCGGATTGAAAAAAGAGTAAATGCAGTACTGGTAGGAGCCGGAAGTCTGTTTCTGGCAGAAATGACTACAAAAAAGATTGAGAAAAGGATGGATGGTCTCAGGATCATTGCGGTTCTTTCCAAGGATGAGCTGGATAAAGCGCAGGCATTATCCTGTGATATGGTGATTACAACGATCCAGGGACTAAAGTGTGAACTGCCGGCCGTCTATGTAACACCGGTTGTGGATGACCGGGATGCCCTCCGGCTTCAGAAAGCCTGCAGCGAAGTATTTACTTTAAGACTTGGAAGGCCGGAACAGGTCACCCTTAGATCGTACATCCGCCCGGAGTTTATCTTACTGGATGTGGAGACGGTATCAAAAAATAAATTGATTGAAATAGGCTTCCAGGTGTTAAGGGATTATGGCTGTGTCACCGATCGGTATTATCAAGAGGTCCTTTACCGGGAAACCATCAGTTCTACGGAGATCGGCAATGGTGTTGCAATTCCCCATGGAATAGAAAACAGTGTTCTGATGCCGGCAGTATGCATGATCCGCCTTAAACAAAAGATAGACTGGGGAAGTGCGCCGGTAGATATTATTTTCATGCTGGCACTGAATTTTAACGATGGGGAAACGACACGGCGTTTTTTTAAGTCGTTTTATGAAAAGGCAGGAAATGAGAATATCATAAGGCTGTTGAGGACAGTGCGGACAGAAGAAGAGATCATGGAGATCTTGCAGTAAGGAGAGAAAAGATGGCAATGCCATCTTTTTTTCATTTGCTTTAAATTGCAGTTGAGTTTATGCAAAAAAACGACAATAGGCGTGTTGAAAATAATAGTAAACAGGAATAAAATACAATTAATAAATAACAAGAAATAACAAAGGAGTGTTTTACTGCATGGAAAAGCCACTGATGTCCAAGGAACTGATTGTATTTGATATGGAGGCAGAAAGCAGAGAAGAGGTGATTGAACAGCTGGCCGCCCTGATGGAACAAAATGACCGTCTATTAAATAAGACAGGATATGAACAGGATGTACTGACGAGGGAAGAACAGGCATCTACGGCAGTAGGATTCCTTACGGCAACCCCTCATGCCAGGTCCGGCCATGTGAAATATCCCTCCTTGACCTTTGCACGGCTGAAAAAGCCTCTTAAATGGGATGATCAGGAAGAGGTAGAGCTGATTTTCCAGGTGGCAGTGCCGTCTGAGGGGCAAGGAGACCGTCATCTGGAAATATTGGCGGGTTTGTTTCGGAAACTGATTTACGATGAATTCAGAGATGCATTGTTAAAAGCAGACACCAGCGATAAGGTGTTGGAACTGGTAGGGGAATTATAGGAGGAGAAGAGGAATGTCTGAATTAACTAAAATTTTAAAAGGAACAAGGACACATCTGATGAACGGCGTATCTTATATGCTTCCGGTGGTGGTAGGCGGCGGTGTATTGATGGCGGTTGCTGTTATGATGGCAGGGAAAGGGGCGGCCCCGGAGAGCGGTTTGGCAGGAAGTATCTGGCAGATCGGGGTCAGTGCTTTAGGGCTTATGGTACCAGTGCTGTCTGCCTATATTGCAGTTTCCATTGCCGATCGTCCCGGAATTGCTCCCGGGCTTGCAGGCGGCGTACTTGCTGGCAGCATTGGAGCGGGTTTTCTGGGAGGAATCGTTTCCGGTCTTTTTGCCGGCATTATTTGTTATTATTTAAAAAAGATCAAGCTACCTAAAGCTGTTCAGTCCTTAAAGTCCATCATAATAATCCCCATAGTCAGCGTCCTGCTTACGGGTATCCTGATGCTGTTCGTGCTTGGCGGTCCCATCGCCTCTTTGATGAAGGTGCTTACCGAATTCCTGACTAATATGAACGATGGAAATAAAATCCTTTTAGGTTTGATCGTGGGAGCAATGATTGCCTTTGACTTAGGCGGGCCGGTAAACAAAGTTGCATTCAGCTTTATGGTTGCAACAATCAGCATGGGGATCTATACATATGCAGGCCCATGTGCCATAGCCATTGCAGTTCCTCCGCTTGGAGCGGGCACTGCCTCTCTGATTCTGAAAAACAAGTTTACAGCAGAGGAACGGGAAGCAGGAATCGGTTCTTTGGCCATGGGAGCGGTAGGAATCTCTGAAGGAGCGATTTCCTATACCAGTGCAGACCCTCTTCATATGATTCCTATAAATATGATAAGCACAGCGATTGCTTCTGCTCTTGCTTATGCCATTGGAGTGACATGTCAGGCAGCCTGGGGAGGCTTGATCGTCCTTCCGGTAGCAGGTAACCGTTTGGGATATGTTGCCTGTATGGCTGTTGGAGTTGGAATTTATGTGGCTTTGTGCGCAGTGTTTAAAAAGAATGTTTCAGAAGAAAATGAGGCTCTTGCAGCCGGTGATGACGATGATGTGGATATTTCATTTGAATAAAGGAGAGAATTACTATGAAAATTATAGCAGTGACAGCGTGCCCTTCTGGGGTTGCTCATACCTACATGGCTGCCGAAGCCATCAGTAAAAAGTGTAAGGACAGAGGATGGGAAGTAAAGGTGGAGACACAGGGATCCATTGGTGTGGAAAATGAAATCACGTGTGAGGATGTGTTGAATGCCGATGCCGTCATTCTGACAAAGGATATGCCGATTAAGAGGGAAGAACGCTTTAAAGGAAAGCTGATTGCAAGAGTTGCAATTGGAGATGCTATTAAAAAAACAGATGCAATTCTCAATAAAATTGAAAGTGCTGTAAATAAATAGCTGTGGTTTTGGAAATAGTGGCCTGGTATGGCGGAGGGAGTGTCCGAATTTTGGATGAGTTATGCCAGGCTTTAAAAGAAGCTTAGGGTGAGTACTGTTTCAATAATTTGCATGGATATAGGGTGGCTTGCACCAAGGCAACAAGATAAAGCCAGAACTCGATGAATTTACAGAAACGTTCTGAATAACTAAGAATATTAAGTCAAGACCATCAAAAACACAAAGCTGGAAAAAACACTTGAATTTTAAAAATGCAAATGCTATAATCCAACCAATATATGAAACGAGAGAACAAAGGGGTCTCAAGCGTACACAGTACGGTTGCGGCTCCTTTTGCTTTTGGATATTTGCCATGCATGTGATCAAATGTTCTAAGGCAAAAAAGTCTCTTAAGGAGAACAAGGAGGTTTTCCCTGCATTTTGAGGGAAGCCTCCTTGTTCCGTCTTTATTTTCGTTTTGTATGATAATAGATTGAGGAGGAAACGATTATGAAAAAAAGATTATTACCCGTAACTCTTATTACAGCAGTGACGGCAGCGCTTCTTGCCGGCTGCGGCTCATCTGCACAGCAAAGTGCTGCAGGAGGCAGTACAGCCGCTGCAAGTTCAGCGGCTTCCCAGGATAGAGAGTCTTCCCCTGAAGGCGGAGACGGGAAAACCGTTAAGATCGGCGTTTACGGTCCTGTCACAGGGGGGTCTGCTGTTTATGGGGAAGGCGCGCAGAATGCCATTAACATGGCGGTTGAAGAAATCAACGACGGAGATTCCGGTTACAAGATTGAAATTGTAAATGGCGGAAAAATAGTAGATGACGGCGGTGATGCCAAACAGGCAATTAATGCTTATAACAGCTTGATGAAGGAAAGTCCCGATGCCATCGTCGGAAGTTTTTTTTCGTCTGTCACCCTTCCCGTTGCCGAACAGGCCTCCAAAGACAATATGCTCCTTCTTGCAACAGGTGCTACCAATAAAGACGTGACCTTAAAAGGTCCCACCATTTTCAGGAATTGTTTTATTGACCCGTATCAGGGTAAAATGGCTGCTCAGTTTGCAAAGGAAAAAGGCTGGACAAAAGCTGCCATTATCTATGCCAAGGATGATGATTATTCCAACGGCTTAAAGGATGCATTCATTGAGAATGCCGAGGCAAACGGAATTGAAGTGGTATATGTAGGGGAATGCACCACAAAGGATACAGATTTTTCATCCCAGACTTCCCAGGTAGTAGCAAAAGGAGCAGACTTCCTGTTTTATCCCGCATTCCTTGATACGGTTCCCCTTCTGATAGGCGCGGCAAGGGATGCAGGCTTTGATGGAGCCGTCATGGGAGGCGATGGCTGGGATGGAACTGATACGGCAGGATTTGAAGAAAAATTTGAGAACTGCTATTTTACCAACCACTATTCTTCGGAAGATACTGCCCCGGCCGTAGTCAATTTCGTATCCAAATATACGGAAAAGTACGGTACGGAAAGCTTAAATGCCTGTGCGGCTCTTTACTATGATGCCATTTACATGCTGGTGGAAGCTGCCAAAAACAGCGGTTCATCCGATACGGTTTCCCTGATAAATGGGATGACGGGAATGACTTTTACAGGTGTGGGAGGAACCTTTACCATGGATGCAAACGGAGATCCGGAGAAATCCGTGGCGATCAATACCTTTGAAAACGGCAAGGTAAAATGGCTTATGACTCTTTCACCGGAAGGAGCAAAGGAATAAAACTATGACATTTTCATTATTCTTTCAAAGCCTGATAAACGGACTGAACCAGGGTGCTATCTATGCTTTGATAGCACTTGGTTATACCATGGTGTACGGAATCATCCGTATGATTAACTTTGCCCATGGAGATTTTATCATGATTGGAGCCTATACCTTATTTTATACAATTCCTTTCATGATCCATGCAGGAATGCCTGCATGGATTTCCGTTTTCCTTGCCGTGGTCATCTGCGGGTTGGTGGGAGTCATGGTAGAGGTGGTAGCCTATAAACCGATCCGCAAGGCAGGTTCCATGTCAGCCCTTATTACAGCACTGGCTATGAGTCTGTTTCTGGAAAATCTGGCCATGGTTCTCTTTGGAGCCAAGCCCCATAATGTCCAGAAGATATTTGATTTACCCTCTGTAAACGTGCATGGAGTGACTCTTCCACTGAACGTTATTTTAACCATCAGTATCGGAGTGGTTATGATGGCGGGCCTTCAGATATTTATAAAGAATACCAAGATGGGAAAAGCCATGCGGGCAGTTCCCCAGGACCGTGATGCTTCCATACTTGCAGGAATCAATGTCAATAAAGTGATCACTATGACCTTTGCCATCGGTTCCGCGCTGGCAGCAGTCGCAGCCCTTATGTACTGCGCCAAATATCCCCGTGTCACCAACGATATGGGGGCCATGATGGGACTTAAGGCTTTTATTGCCGCTGTTCTTGGCGGGATCGGAGTCATCCCCGGAGCCATGCTCGGAGGAATCCTTGTTGGCTTGATTGAGATTTATGTTAAGCTTTTTGCACCAGGCTGGTATGAAGCGATTACTTATGCCATTCTGATTGTGATTCTTTTGGTGAAACCGTCCGGCATTCTTGGCAAGAATGTGGGCGAGAAAGTTTAAGGGGGTAACCCATGGAAAAACGGTTTAAAGTTTCCTATTTCCTTAATTTCCTTGGTGTTCTTGCAGTTTTTTTCCTGTTTGTCCTGCTTTTTGAAAACAATGCTTTTGGCAAGTCCACCCTATATATCAAGGGGATCAGTACCACTGCATGTTATACGGTCATTATGGTGGCTTCCTTAAATCTGGTAGTGGGCTGCATGGGGGAATTTTCCCTTGGCCATGCCGGTTTTGTATCAGTAGGGGCATATGTTTCGGCTATTGTATCCAATGGACTTGCCGGAAAGGGACTGCCGGATATCGCCTTATTCCTGGTTGCTCTCCTTGTTGGAGGAATTGCTGCCGGCATGACTGGAATCCTGGTGGGAATACCGGCTCTCCGCTTAAGAGGAGATTATCTTGCCATTGTGACCATTGCTTTTGCAGAGATTATCCGGGTTCTATTCTGCAATCTTTCTATAACTGGCGGCGGAAAAACCATGAGCGGCATTTTAAAGCTTTCCAATTTCTACTGGAGCTTCTGGATCATGGTAATCTGCCTTACTGTCATGTACATGTACGTGCGCAGCCGCTATGGCAGAGCGGTGAAAGCCATTCGGGAAGATTACATAGCGGCATCTGCCTCAGGAATCAATGTTACTTATTATAAAGTGCTTACTTTTACCGTAGCCGCTTTCTTTGCAGGAATCGGCGGGGGTGTTTATGCCCATTACATGACGGCCATGATTCCAACCAACTTTAACTTCATGTACTCAGCGGAACTTCTCTCAGAGGTAATCATCGGAGGAAGCGGCTCCATTACCGGCTCTATTATCGGAGCGGCTTTTCTTTCTTCCCTCCCGGAGATGATGCGCCAGTTCTCCCAGTACCGGATGCTGGCATATTCTGTAGTACTGGTACTGGTTATGATTTTTAAACCGGGCGGTATCTTTGGAACATGGGAGTTTTCTCTCATTCGTGTATGTGAACGGCTGACAGGCAGAAAAGGCGGTTGGGAAAAGAACCGGAAAAAAACAGAAGGAGGTGTATAAATATGACAGGAGCAGAAGGTACCATGCCGGTATTAAAGGCACAGAACCTGGGAATCCAGTTCGGCGGATTAAAAGCGGTGGACAGCTTTAATATGGAAATCGGAGAATCGGAGCTGGTAGGGCTGATCGGTCCAAACGGTGCTGGAAAAACTACAGTATTCAATCTGATCACCGGTGTTTATAAACCGACGGAAGGATCCTTTTACTTAAATGGCCAGTCTATGAATGGGAAAAAGACTCATCAGATTGTCGAAGCAGGAATTGCAAGAACATTCCAGAATATCCGGTTATTTAAGAAAATGACCGTAATCGATAATGTAAAGGCAGCCATGAGCGCCAAGCTTTCCTACAATCTGTTCCATGCTGTTTTTCGTACGCCGTCCTACTGGAAGCAGGAAGAAGAACTGAAAAGAAGAGCCGGGGAACTGCTTAAGATCGTGCATTTAAATGGAAAAGAAGATTATGAAGCAGGAAATCTGCCCTATGGAGAGCAGAGGCGCCTGGAGATAGCAAGAGCCCTGGCTACGGATATGAAGCTCCTTCTTCTTGATGAACCTGCGGCAGGGATGAACCCGACAGAAACGGAAGAGCTCCTGGAGATTATCAACTATATCCGCGATGAATTTAAGATCTCCGTGCTTCTAATCGAGCATGATATGAGCCTGGTCATGAAAATCTGCGAACGGATTTCTGTCCTGGATTTCGGTACTACCATTGCCTCCGGGACCCCGGAGGAGATTGCCAATCATCCAAAGGTCATTGAAGCCTATCTGGGAAAAGACGATGAGGAGGTAGAGAAAGATGCTTAAGGTAAAGGATCTGGCAGTGTCTTACGGAGCCATTGAAGCCATTCATGGGGCATCCCTGGAAGTTCATGATGGAGAAATCGTTTCCCTGATCGGAGCCAATGGAGCGGGAAAAACCACTATTTTAAGAACTATTTCAGGGCTAAAAAAAGCTGATAAGGGAGAGATACTCTTTGACGGAGCCGATTTGTTAAAAACAGAACCCAGCAAGATCATCAATTTAAAACTGGCACATGTACCGGAAGGACGGCATATTTTCCCTCAGATGACTGTAGAGGAGAATCTGGAAATGGGGGCATTTACCGATGGAAAAGACATGGCGGCCAATATGGCAGACGTATTTGTACGTTTTTCCCGTTTAAAAGAACGGAAAAAACAGCTGGCAGGAACCTTGTCCGGCGGTGAACAGCAGATGCTAGCCGTAGGCCGGGCCCTTATGGCAAAACCTAAGATGATCCTGATGGATGAACCGTCTATGGGACTGTCTCCATTGTTGGTAAAAGAAATATTTTCTATTATCAGAGAATTAAACAAAAAGGGGATCACCATGTTACTGGTAGAACAGAATGCAAAAATGGCCTTATCCGTATCAAACAGAGCCTATGTAATGGAGACGGGAAAAATTATTATTGAAGGAAGTGCCGGAGATCTGCTAAAGGATGACAGGGTAAAGAAAGCATATCTTGGACAATAGGAGGATACGATTATGGATGAGAATAAGAATTATTTTGCCATTGCCATCACTCGTACCTGCGGAAGCGGAGGAGGAAGCTACATCGGTAAAAAACTGGCGGCTGATTACGGGATCGATCTGTATGACAGAAAGCTTTTGCGTCTGGCATCAGAAGACAGCGGAATCAATGAGGCGATATTTGCAAATGCAGATGAAAATACGAAAAAAACTTTTTTATACCGTGCCTCAAGAAGAGTCTACAGCGGCGAAGTCATTCCTAAGGAAAGCGGCAATTTTTTATCGGATCAGAACCTTTTTAATTATCAGGCCAAGATTTTGCAGGAGCTTCTACATCATGAATCCTACGTCTGCATCGGCCGGGCAGCGGATTTTATCTTAAAGGATGAGCCCAATGTAGTATCCGTGTATCTGGATGCCCCCTATGGATTCCGCTTAAAAAGAGAGATGGAGCGGCAGGGAATATCCGAACAGGAGGCTGCAAAGTATATAGACAAACTGGATAAATACAGGAATTCCTATTATATGTACCATACCGGAAGGCAGTGGAAGAACCCTGAAAATTATGACCTTTGCCTGAACACGGAAAGTCTGGGGCTGGATCATTGCGTGGAATTAATTAAGAAATTTGTAGAGTTAAAATTTGGGATTTGTTCCAGTGAAAAGGAGATATTATGAAAGAGCTTGCTTATTATGATGGAAGGATCGGAGCCCCTGAGGAATTGATGGTTCCCTTTCAGGACCGGGTTCATTTTTTTGGAGATGGAGTTTATGATGCTACCGTTGGAGGAAATCATAAAGTGTATCTTCTGGAGGATCATCTGGACCGTTTTTACTCCAGTGCCAAAGCTCTGGATATTAAGATTCCCATGGATAAGAAGGAGCTTGGAGAACTTCTGACCAAACTTCTTTCCATGGTGGAGGGGAATACTCATTTTGTGTACTGGCAGGTGACAAGAGGGACGGCTCCCAGGGATCATGCTTATGACGAGGCAATGCTTGGAAAGCTGTGGGTCATGATAAGGCCAAATAAACTAAAAGACCCTGATGTTCCCATCCGCCTGATAACAATGGAAGATACCAGGTTTTTTTACTGCAATATTAAGACATTAAATCTTCTCCCGTCTGTGCTTGCCTCTCAGGAGGCTTTAAAAGCTGGAGCAATGGAAACTGTTTTACACAGAGGAGATACGGTGACGGAGTGCGCCCACAGCAATGTTTCTATTTTAAAAAACGGAACCTTCCTTTCCCATCCCAATGATAACCTGATCCTTCGGGGGATTGCAAAGACCCATATGATTCAGGCCTGCTACAGGCTTGGAATCCAGGTACTGGAGCGGGCATTTACCATGGAAGAGCTTATGGATGCCGATGAGGTCATCGTGACTTCTTCTTCTAATTTTTGCCTTCATGCAGACGTTATTGACGGAAAGCCTGTAGGTGGAAAGGATCCGGCGACGTTAAAGAAGATTCAGGAAGCTGTTTTGGAAGAATACTTAGAGTATACAGGAAGAGATAGTATATTTGATTAGGAGTGGATGATGGATAGAGGCGGACTGGAAAAGAGAAATGTGGGAGAAAACCTGGATGCTCTGATGAATTTAGATCCCAGGGGCTATGGGGTATGCCGGATTCTTTATGCCGGGAGCCGGGAGCAGATGGGGGAGCCTCTTACCATGAGAGCGGCGGAAATGCTGTGTGAAACGGTGAAAGAAGATGATCTGGTTTATATACTGACAGGTTTTGTGCTTCTGCCTCATAAGAAGCCGGAGATGGATGGAATGGTCAGTTCCATGCTGCTGGCAAGAGCACTAGTCATGGCTTTTGGGGCAAAACCTGTTATCATCTGCCCTGAGGACTGTGTGAAGTCGGTAGTGAAATGTGCCTGCGTGGTAGGCCTTCATATTTACCAGGATATAGGGACCGTAAGGGAACTTCCTCTCAGCATGGGAGTGATAGCCTTTACAAAAAATCCGGCCAGGGCAGAAATCGAAGCGGAATGGCTGATAAAAGAAGGGCTTCCCGGAGCGGTAATCTCTGTGGAGGCTCCCGGTTCCAATGAAAATGGTGTTTATCACAATTCAGCCGGAGACAATGTAACAGAGCTGGAAGCCAAGACAGATATACTATGGGAAATGCTTCGGAAAAAGGGTGTCCTAAACATAGCCATCGGTGATCTTGGCAATGAGATCGGCATGGGAGCCATAGCAGATCATATTAAAAAATACATACCTTTAACGGCTCCCGGGGAATGTGTATGCGGCTGCGGAGGCGGAATTCTGGCGGCCAGCCGGGCGGACCATGTGATAACGGCAACCTGTTCTGACTGGGGCTGCTACGGTTTGATCGCGGCACTGGCTTACTTAAAGCGGGATATGGAGATTCTTCACCGGGAAGAAATGGAAGCGGAACTGATGAGAGCGGCGTCAAGAACCGGTCTTATTGATATGACCGGTTCACTGATCCCTGGAATCGATGGATTTAGTACCCGGCTGAATACAGGAATTGTCAGCCTGATGCGCCAGTGTACGGCTTATGCAGTCCGATATTCCCATAATTCCGATCACTGGTTTCGTTCTGTGCTGGAAAAAGGATTTTTTGAAGAAGGGGATGGGCCATGGTTCAAATAAAACCGGTCGGTGACTGCGGCGCCCTGGTGGAATTGGGTGATTCCATCAGTGAGGAGGTAAATGCGAAGGTAATGGAATTAAACCGGAAGATCCATGAGCTTCCGGTGGAAGGGATTCTTGAGACAGTACCTGCCTTTTGTTCTGTTCTCGTTTGTTATGACCCTTTGAAAACAGATTATGATACGGTATTAAAGGTTCTTTCTCTACTGTCAGAATCATTGGAAGGCAAAACAGGGATAAGAGGGAGGCTGGTGGAAATTCCGGTCTGCTACGGAGGCAGCTACGGACCGGATCTTTCCTTTGTAGCAGAGCATGGAAAGATCACGGAGGACGAGGTGATCCGGATTCACAGCAGCAGGGATTACCGTATTTATATGCAGGGATTTCTTCCGGGCTTTCCCTATCTTGGAGGAATGGATGAACGCATTTTCACTCCCCGGTTAAGCTCGCCCAGAACCAGGATTCCGGCGGGGAGTGTAGGAATCGGAGGAGAGCAGACAGGAATTTATCCCATGGACTCTCCAGGAGGCTGGCAGTTGATCGGACGTACGCCTTACTGTCTTTTTAAGCCGGAGCAGGTGGGAAAACCTCTTTATGAAGCCGGTGATTCCATTCGTTTTGTGCCTATCAGCCAGGAAGAATATAAAGAAATAAAAAGAAAACAGGAAAAGGGGTGACGGGATGGGATTTGAAATCTTGCGTCCTGGAGCCTTGTCCACGGTTCAGGATAAAGGGAGAAGAGGATTTTTAAGCCAGGGCATCCAGGAAAGCGGTGCCTGTGACAAGTATTCCATGAAGCTTGCCAATCTTCTTGCCGGGAATCTGGAAGAACCGGAAACAGCGGCAGTTATCGAATTTACGTTAAAAGGCGGTGAGATCCGTTTTAACTCTGACGAGATCATCGCCTTTGCAGGCGGGGATATGAAACCCTGTATCAATGGATTCCCGGTTCCCATCTTCTCTCCGATTCTGGTAAGGACAGAAGATATTCTGACCATGGAGCTTGCGGCTTCCGGCCTTCGGACTTACATGGCGGTCTATGGAGGAGTAAAGGTTCCTTCTGTCATGGGAAGCCGTTCCACCAATTTAAAATGCCGCATTGGTGGCTTAGAGGGAAGGGCACTCCTTGAAGGGGATCGACTGAAGTCAGGAAAAGATCTCAGACAGTTTAAGAAAATAAGAAAGAAATTAAAAGGGAATGAAAAGCTGGCAGCCGTGGGAGAGAATGAACCATGGCTGCGTCATTCGTCAACACCTTACCGCTTTTATGGAGATGACCGTATGGTTCTTCTGCGTGCCGTAATGGGCCCCCAGGAAAATGCTTTTACGGAACTGGGACTTAACACTCTGATACGGAACCCTTTCCGGTTAAGCATGGACTGCGACCGCATGGCCTGCAAACTGGAGGGCGAACCCATTGAAATGAAAAATGGAGCAGATATCATATCTGATGGAATCGTAGAAGGCTCAGTTCAGATCTCATCTTCTGGACTTCCTATGGTTTTGATGGCAGATCATCAAACTACCGGAGGATATGCAAAAATCGCTACGGTGATCAGCACGGATATCCCTGCACTGGCCCAGCGAAAGCCGGGGGAGTGGGTGGCATTTCAGTATGTAACTCCAGGTGAAGCCGTGGCAATCTGCCGGAAGGAAGAAGATAAGCTGAGGAATTTTAAGGAACGGCTTAGGAATATCATTTACGGGTAAATAGACCATAAGACAGGAAAGAAGGAATGAACATGGAACCAGAGTATAGACACAGAGAACCCAAAGAAGTCCGCCGGCTGATCAGGGAGGGGGTGATCCACAGCCCTACCACCGGAATGTGCGGCGGCTATGCCCAGGGAAATCTGGTGATCCTTCCCGAAGAGCTGGCCTGGGATTTTCTTTTGTTCTGCCAGAGAAATCCCAAGGCCTGCCCGCTCCTGGAAGTATCGGATGCAGGGAGCAGGAGTTTTCCCCTGACGGCAGAAGGAAGTGATATTCCAAGGGATATTCCCAGATACCGGGTGTATGAATACGGCGCGTGCACCGGTGAATACACAGATGTATCAGAACTATTTGAGGAGTATCAAAGAACCAGGGGAAAGCTGGTAAGCTTTCTTATTGGCTGCAGTTTTTCTTTTGAAACAGCACTTTTGGAGGCCGGGATACCGGTGAGACAGATTGAGGAGGGGGTAAATGTTCCTATGTTCCATACGAACATTCCCTGTACGTCCGCAGGAATATTTTCAGGTAATATGGTGGTAAGCATGAGGCCCATTCCTCATCATCAGGTTTCCTATGCGGTTGTAATTACTGCTTCCATGCCAAAGGTGCATGGGGCACCTGTTCACATCGGTTATCCGGAAGCTCTTGGAATAAAAGATATCAGCAAACCGGATTTTGGGGATCCGGTGACCATAAATAATGGAGAGGTGCCTGTTTTCTGGCCCTGCGGGGTAACTCCCCAGGCAGTGGTCATGAACAGCAGGCCCCCCTTTGTAATTACTCACGCTCCGGGACACATGTTTATTACGGATTTAAAAAATGCAGAATTAAAGAATTAGAGGTGAGAGTATGCCGGTCATTGACTTAAACTGCGATCTGGGGGAAAGCTTCGGCGCTTATAAAATAGGACTGGATGAAGAGGTGCTGCCCTATGTTACATCGGCAAACATTGCCTGCGGCTTTCATGGGGGAGATCCTGTGGTAATGGAACAGACGGTGGCTTTATGTAAGAGATATGGAGTGAGGGCAGGGGCCCATCCGGGTTTCCCTGATCTGGCGGGATTTGGAAGAAGAAATATGAGCCTTACTCCCAATGAAGTAAAAACCAGTGTTATGTATCAGATCGGGGCATTGAACTCTTTTTGCAGAGGAGCCGGAATCAGGCTCTGTCATGTAAAACCCCATGGGGCCTTGTACAACATGGCGGCAAACGATTATGAACTGGCAAAAGCCATATGCCAGGCGATAAAAGAAGTGGATGGCAGCCTGGTTCTCCTGGCTCTCAGCAATAGTGAGATGCTTCGGGCGGCCAAGGATACAGGAGTGTCTGCTGCCAGTGAGGTATTTGCAGACCGGGCCTATGAAAGAGATGGAAGCCTGGTTCCAAGAAGCCGGAGAGGCGCGGTGATTGAAGATGAGGAACTGGCATTAAAGCGGGTAATCCGAATGGCGAAAGAAGGGGTGGTGGAAGCCATTGACGGAAGCACGGTTTCCATTGATGCGGATTCTGTATGTGTTCATGGAGATGGAGGGAAGGCTCTGGAATTTGTAAAGAGGCTAAGAAAAGGATTTTCAGAAGCAGGAATAGAGGTAAAATGATTTTAACGGCCAAACCAAAGGCGTGGCATGGAACTGTCATGCCTTTTTTGTATTTTTCCGATTACAGAAAAGCTGAAATTATCAAGCACATAGAACTTCTGCATCTATTTATTAGAGAAAGAAAATGACGGTTTTGATTTTTATTTCAAAACCGTCATTAGTATACTGGGTAGCAATTTGATAATATTGGTATTCCAATATCTATTCGTTCTTTGATACCTGTCTAGCCGTAGCGTAATATATAATAATAAGTGCAGAACCCAACAATAAACCTCCTACAATATCGGTGAACCAATGTACCCCTGATATAAAACGCCCAATCACCGTTACGGCGATGATAGCAACAGATATGACCTCCGCCGAAATTCTAATTGATTTATTTCGTATCCGGGAATGGAATTGCATAATAGCGGTAGTCATGATACATAGTACAATCATCGTATGGGAAGATGGATAGGACGCTTCTAATGTACTTACCAAGATAATTGGTCTGTAATTAACAATAAATATTTCAAACAATACATATGAAAATATTACGATGATATAAAATACTCCAAGTAATATAATATCGCTGTCTACACACTTGATACTTTTTCTTTTTATTAGCTGCACTAACCCTAATATAGCAAAACCCATAGCAACAAGGATAGCTGCAACACCAATCCAGTCTGTGATGTGGTACCAAAGCAAGTTTTGCCCAAGCAGTTTGAACATAAAGCCATTTAAGGTAGAAAATCCAACCGTGGATTGCTCCGGACCTATGGGGCTGACGTCAAATGTTAAAACCGCCACCGTAAATAGTATGAATAGCAAGAATAATATTCCGGCAAGAATAAAACACTTTTTATTTTTCATCATATCTTCCTCCTTTCAGAACATAGGGCGGCAAACTATTTAAGCCAAGCCGTATTCCATATGGTTTTACTAATCTGTTTGTTTTAATGATAAATTCCATTCATAAAATCCTTTCTGTAATATTGATATGTGTGTGTGCCAGCCACATCATCATTGTGTGGTCAAGTATGGAAATATTCAAGATACGAATCGTCACAACGGCAAAAACCCTCCGACACTTTTCGTGTCGAAGGGTTTTTACAAGTCTTTTCAGATCAATTTACATTATTCGGCTGCTCTTTATCAAAAGAACCACCTTAATCATTAAAAATAGGAAAAGGAGAGAAGTCGCAGAGGGTTGACGAGTTGCAACATAAACAAGAATACAAAAAGCCTGTAACAGAATAGAGCAGGTTCTGCTAATACGATCCCATTTATCATTCAAAAAATGTTGAGCAATTATTTGTACGATACCCATCATTGCCATTAGAATAGGCGAAACAAGATAAATCGTCCATGTAATGGTGCTTACGTCTGGGTTCGAAAACAAACTCACTGCCCGAATCAGGTCACTATCCTGTCGAATATAAAGCGGAAGGAAATAAAAGGAGATTGTCATAACATCTAAAGTACCATAAACCAGACTGAAAATCTTATTTATATTAGTGCGGTTCTCGTTTGCCGCAAGGGAAATCAACTCCTCACCTGACAACAAATCATCAATAGATACCGAGAAAAGTTTTGATATATTTTTGAGCGAATCGATATTCGGGTATCCCTTGCTACTTTCCCATTTTGATATAGCCGTTCTGGATACAAATAATTCTTCTGCAAGCTGTTCCTGTGTCCATTCTTTTCCTTTTCGTAATTGTTGTAATTTCTCGCCAAATTCCATATACAATACCCCTATTAGTCATCTGTTTTTATGCGGCCATCAATAGGCTATCTCAATGCGACAGGCGCTGCGATACTGCAATACACGCCTATCAGATATGCCCCGTATCATGGCTGCTTTAATTGTTGCGATCATAGCGACACTTCCATGATTATTATACTTTAACTTGTTATAGACGAATTATACCACAAAAAGCGGTTCAAAGAGAGCCCCAAGACTATTTATACAAAACAAAGAAGCAAGGCATATGTCTTGCTTCTTTGTTAGTAGATTAATATTATATGGATCATGCGTTGCATAGATGAAATCTCTTAGGGGCGTATTAATTAAGTACTGGAAATGTTTCGTTGATTAAAAAATACCTCCATGTTCCATCTCAGTCTTATTTACAAAATCCATATGGTATAGTTTTTCCCAATGATTAATGTTTAATGTTCCCTTAGTGAGATGGATTGCCAAAAAGCAACAGTTTTCATCCTTTTCATTATTAGCCATATCGTACCATTCGGCAAAAGCTGTACGGAGTTTGGTTCTTATTTCGGCATTATTTGGATCAAGCACCCAACCGAGATTTTCACCTACTCCATTAGCGGTGAACATCTCTAAACAACCCGCAACCGAAACCTCCGAATTTTGCGAGATTTGCTGCATTTTGTTTGATTTTCCATGTGTTACAACATAAAATGTGCCGTCTTCATAATAGGCGTCCACACTACGGACAACCGGGCGGGGCATTCCGTTAGCGCCCGGCTCCCGCGCAATCGTAGCGAGGGAAATAACATTGTCTTTGCCGTTTCCGAACTTTTCTTCGATTAATTTTAAGCCTTCTTCGTAATTGCTCATTTACTTTTCCTCCAGAATTAATTATTTATTTTTCTCGTTTCTTAAAAGGAATCCACAATTCCACATAAGAGATGTCGGACGTACTTTTATAATACATCTCAGGGAAAAATCCATCGGCAATTAGATTGTGCTTTTTAAGCCAGAACCGAGTGTATTTCATTGCCTTACCCATATTAATTATCATTTGTTCATGATTTTCCGATTCAAAGCCACAGACGATATATTCTCGTATGGGAAGCTGCCAATTTGTAAATCCAGGATTTTTCTCGTCTTTTTTTACTTCTGCACCAACAAAATAACTCGAATAACCGTCTGGTGCATCGCCGTGATATGAAACACCAACCCAGCGCCCCTCTGAGATATGTGAGATATTCGGAAGAACCCTAAAAAACCTGTCCCAGATCTCCCCAACCGTGTCAACGCCGGTTCTTTCGCCAAACATTTTACCATATTTGAATGGATAATATCCTGTAACACCAAGAAAATTAATTGGCTCTTTAAGAAATTTACGGTTCATTTCCAAAACCAATCCATCACTAATCAGCGGTACACCCTCATCAATCACAATATAACCAAGCGATAAATCGGGTTTGTCAAAATTCTGTAAGCCAATCGGTTTATCTCGATATTGTGAAGGGGTAATTCCATAGGTTTCTTTAAACGCTCGCGTATAAGTTACGTGACTACCAAAACCGTATTCCATTGCAATATCAATAATGCGGTTTTCTTGATCACGCAGCATCGTGATAGATTTTGCCAATCGGCGCAATTTAATATAATCCCGAACCGATGTTTTTACCAATCGAGTGAATAATCTCTGGTAATAAAACAGTGACAGTACGGCTGTTTCAGCCAGTTCTTCGATGTGGATTTCTTCATCAAGATGTTCTTCGATGTGGTTCAGAGTTTTTTGTATGGCTTCCCATGCATGCATATAGATTCCTCTCTATAAGACAATATACCACAGACGAAAAACGAATGCTTAACGGTGTCTGCTCTTTTTTATCTGATCAACAGCTTGAATAAATTACACCTTAAAAATTACCAAGTAAGGTGTATTATTTTAAATTATAATAATCTTCTTTTAAAAGTGCATACATAGAAGCGTCACAAATTCCCTGATTATTAATGTCAGCATTACGCAATGTTCCCTCAAACGTTAACCCACATTTTAACATTACCTTACCTGAATTTGGATTTCTTGGATCATGTCGAGATTCAATACGCTTAACATCGACTTTTTCAATCAAAAATGGAATAATCCCCTTAAACGCCTCAGTGGTTATCCCTTGATGCCACCATTTTCTCCCGATACAGTAACCAATATGTACCATATCAATTTTTTCGTTCATATGTACAACGCTAATCGTACCAATAGGTTCATCGCTATTTTCTTTTAATACGATTGCCCATTGATAAAATTTATTGTCAGAATAACGATTAATCCAATCTGATAATATACGTTCAGCTGCTTCGACAGACATAATAGGTGACCATGTTAAAAATTTTGTTACTTCTACATCGTTTGCCCAATTATTAAACAGTGCTCGCGAGTCGGATATAATAAATTTGCGTAATTGCAATCGATCTGTTTCTATCTGTACCGTTCCTAAATGATTGATAGTTCCCCCCCCCTATCATATGAATACTAACTATTTTGCTTTTAATAATTATCAATTTATCTGAGTATATACCATAAAATACAAAATTACAAATATTAAAAAGCACTATATATAAATTGCTTTTCTTACTTTAACATCCATTATTTTTGTATCAGAATGGGATGTATTAGATTAAGTATGATCGTGAATATATGGAGAAAAAATCGATAATATATGCTTGATATATAAACTCGCGTAGAGGGTACGCGGAGTGGGCCGGGTGCGGATGCTGAATAATTTGTATGGCCTGGCAATGCTATACACAAATATGATGATACCTTTTTCTGTTGTAACCTTATGCGGCTTTTTTGACGGAGTACCTAAATCTCTGGAAGAAGCGGCATGGATTGATGGCTGCGGCTATCTGCAGGCATTATTTCAGGTGATTGTACCAGTTATTATGCCAGGCATCGCCGCCACATTTATCTTTGCGTTCATCAATTCCTGGAATGAACTTTTTATGTCAGTTATGTTTATTGATGTGGATAAATTTAAGACAATACCGGTAGGACTTAACGCTCTGATCGCTTACAGCCGGATCGGTGAAAGGATGATTGAGGATATAAGGGAATGTAATTTTTACCTTAGGATTTGAATAGGACGGAAAACAGAAGAAAGATCATATAGGGGGAAACTTAAAGGGAACGGTATGATGCGGTTCCCTTTTGTTTTAGAAAGTAGTCCTGTAGAATCGGTATGCGTATTGACATAAGATTTTGTAAAATCTATAATGTTATCATTGGTTTAAGCTTTATAAGTTTCGGAGTAATTTGCTTTGCTTCTTATCTTTGATATGTTAAGAAATGATCGCCAAGAGATTATTTGAACCTTAATAGAATTTTGGCTGACAGATATAGAAATAAGAAAGTAATACTTTTAGGGGAAAATGATTGTGATTGAGATAGCTGTTTGTGATGATGAACGTTACTTGCTGAGAGAATTGGAAACATGTTTGTATGAACTTGGAAAGAGTGCGGGGATTCAGGTAGACGTGGAATGTTATGAAGACGGAAAAGACCTGGTTAAAGTAGTTAACGAAGGAAAGCGGTATGACATTATTTATCTGGATGTCCGGATGAGACATATGGATGGCCTGGAAGCGGCATATAAAATACGTGAAATAGACCGTACAGTGCAAATGGTGTATGTGACATCTCATGACAGATGCATGAAAGAAACCTTCCGGGTTGCACCAATTGGATTTATTACAAAACCCATAAAAAAGAAAGAATTTGAGGAAACCTTTTATTATGCATTAAGGCTTGTAGAGGAACAGGATGCGTATTACCGTTTCCGGTATATGAAGTCGGATTATAAAGTGGCAATACGTGATATTCTGTATTTTGAAAGCAGGCTTCGGGTGGCTGAAATTACTTTGCAGGATGGCTGCTTAAAAGAATATAGAGCGTTAAATGATATAGAAAAAAGCCTGGAACAAAGCACAGGGAGATTTTTACGGATACATAAGTCTTATCTGGTAAATTACCAGCATGTTATTCGAATGGGGTATGAAGAAATAGAGATGCCGAAAGGAATCATATTGCCCTTGAGCAGGACGTACAAAAAGTCGGTAGAAGAAAAATTGAGACAGTTTAAAAAGAGGTAAATAATGAATGCAGTTAAAATGATTTTTACAGGTATAAGTATGTCGTTATATTCTACTTATTTACTGAAAGTATATCTTGATATTTTTCTTGTAAAGAGGAGCGGATGTACGAGGGTGGTTGGTTGGCTGCTTTTTTTCCTATGGCAGATTTGCATCAATACGGAAATAGTTTTTTTCCATCCGGTAATAAATTTGATAATGACATTAATGTCAATTTTGTCAGTTGGTATTATTTCTTATGAAGGGATTTTTTGGAAGCGGTGTTCATTTCCTTTAACATTCGTGATGATGTGGATGCTTTTGGAAGGGATAGCAGAAGCTGCCTATTCATATCTGAATAATGGGCAAAGTCCGACATTTTTGTTTAACTCTATTTCTTCAAAAGTCTTATTGTTTTTAGTAGTGATGGGAATCCGACGGTTTATGAACCGTCATGGAGGCGGAAGAGTGGCTTATGGCGGAGGCGTCCATATAGTCATATTTTTGTTATCAGGAATGGTGTTATATCCTATCTTTTATATGCTGGTAGAAACATCGGAAATAAAAGGAACGGATACCTTTGGCTGGCTGTTTATGGCAGCGCTGATATTAACGGTTATGAATCTATCCATGTACCCCATTTACTTAAGATTAGTGGAAACCATTCAGCTAAAAAGGAATTCTTCTATGTATGTAAAACAATTGGAAAACTATGAAAAACAGCATGGCCTGGAGGAAGCGGCGGCAGCAGAGATACAGGAAATGAAACATGATATGAAACAGCACCTGATCTATTTACAAGAGCTGACAAAATCTGATCAAAAAGAAAAATTATTAGTGACTTTGGAACATTTGATCGGCCAAACAGGGAGCATAGGACGATTGGAGTCAAGAACAGGAAATTTGATAATAGATGCTTTTGTAAATCATGTGTGGGAAAAGACCTGTAAAAAAGGGATACTTTTACATACAAAGCTGGATGTACCTCATGTGATGAAGATAAAAGATGAAGATCTGGGAGTTTTGCTGGGAAATGCCTTGGACAATGCGGTGGAGGCTTCAGAACATGTAAAAAGGGGCAAGGGAGAGATTTGGATAGAGATAACGTATGAAAAAGGATATTTGTATATTTTCGTCAGAAACCGCTATCAGGGAAAAATAGAGTATAACAAAGAAAACAGACTGGAAAGCCGGAAAGAAGAGGCATTTCATGGCTGGGGGATTCACTCGATGAAGAAGATAGCAAAAAAATATCATGGTCATGTGGAATTGGATTGGGAGGGAGATATATTTTCATTGGAAACTATATTATACGATGATATATAATTAAATTTAAAATTAAAGATTTCATGAAAGACAGGATGACATTGAAGCATGAGTTGGATGTCATTTTGTCTTTTTTATTGGATCCATTTCATTTAAAAGTTACATATAAACCGTTAATAATTACATGGAAGGGGAAAAACACGAGAATTATAGTATATTGTAAAAAAATAAAGGGGAGGTTGTTTGCTTATATAAAGATTTAAAAAGCATTCAGGTTGCGAAAGATGTATTTTTAAGGTTTGGTCTGGCGATTTGAGAGAGATAAGGAATTAATAAAGTAAGAATCTAAGAACCAGTTAAAGAAAGGTTAAAGATTCCGAATGATTAAGTGGAATCAATAGGAGGTCATAATTATGCAATCATATTTTGTACAAATGAACGAGGATTATATTAACAAACATTACCCGAAGCGTTCCGTATTTTCTTCGGTTAATAAATCTAATCAGAAAAATGGAATAGGTATTTATGTCTTCTTTGGTATTCTTATGGTGATGTCCGGATTGGGAACTGCTTGGGGGATCGTAACAACGATAGGAAGTATAAAAGAAGGGGAAAGTGATATGGTTGCTCCAGGTTTATTTATCATTGGGTTTTTCTTTGTCATTTTTGCTATTTCGATTTTTACAATAATATTCACCCATAAGCGGAATAGCCTAGGTGCCGAGGGGTTGATTAAAAAAAGCGCTAAAAATAGTGAGTGTAGTGAAAGTGAAATTCGCGAATTTGAGCTTCAGGCAATGGCTTCCGATAGCTTTATTCTTGCACTCACAGGGAAGATGAAAGCTGTGTTGTCCGGGCAGAAAGATGGGATACTGACAAGAGATTTCATCTATTTAGCCGATTGTAAAAATATTGTTATGAAACGCAGCGATATTGTTGGGGCTTTTCTTGTAGAACGGACATTTTATATTAATGAAAATAAATATACCCGCAAACCTGTTAGATATTTAACGATTACTATTGTTTCAAATAAATGCATTCAAACGTTAGCAGAAACTTCTATAGAAGCTGGCAAAGCTCTTTTAACGATGCTTCAAGAACAAAACCCACAGATTGATACAAAAGATTGCAGTGTCATACAGGAGAAGGAACATAATAAATACTGTAAAATGATGCTTTCTTCTCATTCATAGTAATAGCAAACTATACATAATCCTGTTGAGGGGTATAAGTAAACCGTAAAAGTTTAAACTCAAGTTGGCAGGATACTAATTAATAAGATAAATGAGGGGATCAGCTATGAGTTTAAGAAACATATATCGTAAAATTGCTAAGGGGAATGGTGTATCGGTTGCAGAAGTAAAAAGAGAAATGCAATCTGCAATTGACTATGCTTATAAAAAGAATGATAAATCTGAGCGTGAAAGGGTTATTCAAGAGAGTTTTTCTTGTAAGGGAGAAGTGCCTGATGCGGAAGAACTTATTAACGCCTCGGTTCGTAAATTAAAAGGCAACAGATCATAATAATGAATAAAAAATGACTACATATACCTCATAGGAGATATATGTAGTCATTTGAATGATTGCGCGTGTAATTTTATAGAATATACTCTTATTGTTTTATCTTACAATTTGAAATATAATAAACAGAATAATTACAATCTGGAGGAACGACCCCAATGACAAACCAAAGCCATTTTTGCACCTGTACAGAAACCACTTGCAAACTCAACCCATGCAATCACAACCTGGGCTGTGACCCATGTATCCGAAAGAATTTAAAGCAAGGAGAAATCCCTGGCTGTTTCTTTCACCTAATCAGTGATGATACATCTCAGCTTAAAGAATTTACTATTGAAAGTTTTGTCCAGTTCTATTTAAAAAACAAAGAATAGATGTTACGCTAAGCCTTCACCGGTCCAGCGGTTATTTACATAATATTGCCTGATTAAAATAACACCTATCACATCTGCCAGAGCCCACCCAATAGGAATTGCCCACCATATCCCAACCATTCCGATCCAATTTACACCCGATAATATATAAGCCAGGATAACTCTGGTACCAAGGCTTACAACGGTAAGTATAATGGATACTCCTGGCTTTCCGATCCCACGGAACAGGCCATAAAACATAAACAGATACCCGATCAGGCAATAAAAGCCAGCTACAATAGAAAGGTACTGCACTCCAATCCTCAATATCTCTGTTTCACTTTTATTAATAAAGATATACATCAAAGGCTTTGCAGACAATAATATTAAGACGGAAATGATAACGCAGTAAATGGTTATTATTTTAACTGCGGAGCGTATTCCGGTGTAAATACGTTTTTGCTTTCCTGCACCCATATTCTGGGCGATAAAGGTAGAAAAGGCGTTGCCAAAATCCTGCACCGGCATATAAGCAAAGCTTTCTATTTTAACGACTGCCGCAAAAGCTGCCATTGCAGAAACACCGAAGCTGTTTACCAGACCCTGTATCAACAAAATTCCAAAATTCATAACCGAATACTGGATGCTTGAGAGTATGGAGAAATTTGAGATTTTTTTAATAATATTCTTATTAAAATACAAATGCTCCCTTTTAAGATGGATCAGAGGAACGCGCAGCATGCAGAAAAGAGCAATGCCAATGGCAGAAAATCCTTGTGCAATGATTGTGGCATAGGCAGCACCGGCAATCCCCATCTGAAGTGGAACAACGAATATGATATCCAGCACGATATTAATAACTGCAGATAGAATAAGAAAGATAAGCGGCACTACCGAATTACCTATGCTACGCATAGCAGCGCTGAAATAATTATAAATATATGTAAAGCTAATCCCATAAAAAATAATCTGCAGGTAAGTTTTTGCGTCCCTAAAAATTTCCTCAGGAATATTGATAAAGGTTAAAATCTCATCAATAAAAATGATAGAGCACACATTGATAATAACTGTGACGATTCCAATGAAAACAAAAGCTGTAAAAAAGCAGTTTTTTAGTTTATCAATTTCCTTTGCTCCAAAGATCAGGGAAAATACCACGCTGCTGCCCATGCAGAATCCAATGATGATAGAGGTCAATAAAACCATAACAGAAAAAGAACTGCCTACCGCAGCAAGGGCATTGGCACCAATAAACTTTCCCACAATCACTGTATCTGCAACATTATATAATTGCTGAAATATGTTTCCTATGATCATGGGGATAGCGAAATTTATCATGACCTTTGTCTCATTGCCGTTGATCAGATCTCTTGTAGTGTTCATGTTTATCCATAATATCCTTTCAAAGTATTAATTGCGGCAGGGAAAATCAATTTGTGAATGTTTTTAAAAATTCATTGTGTCATGTAACCCCTTATTTATGCAATGCATAAAGGGTATCATTAGAATATTCTTTTGTCAATAAGTAAGGAAATAGCGATATTGGTAAAAAGGAGCCGTCAAAGCTGTGACATTAATGCTTCCTAAGGGCCATAAAAAATACTTTTCTTTTACATTAACCAGGCGTTCAGATATGAGCGTCTTTTTTCATGCCAAAATCTATGAAGAAAGTATAGCATAGACAGCATCATTAATACCGGTCCTTTTATACTGCCCCATCCCGTTTCGTTACAGCTCCACCCTGCGTGAGATGATATTCTTAATCACTGTTAAGGCAGATAAGCCATAAACCGTATATCCGCCATATTTAAGTATATAAATTGCCAGAACAAACGGCGGGTTTGAAAGTTAATTAACAACATTGTTAAAAAAATACCTAACAAGTCGAAGATCATTGTGCGAATCATACAAAAATCCAAAAACGGATTATCTGGTTTGGATGATGTATTGTAAGAAAAATTTCTTTAAAATAAAACCATGGATTCGAATCGATAGAAAAAAGATTCAGGAGGTAGCACAAATGGATATTTCCGTCAATGAAATCAGGGAAGCATTGGACTGGATGTCCTCTTATGGGAAAAACCAAACAGGGGGAATGACCAGACTCCTATATTCCAGGAGCTGGCTGGAAGTACAGCTGGCTTTAAAGGAAAAATTTGAGCAAATAGGAATGGAAACCAGGTTTGACGAAGTGGGGAATTTATATGGAAGGATTATTGGAACGGAACCGGAATCCGGTACCATTGCCACAGGTTCCCATGTGGATACGGTAGTGAATGGAGGGAATTTAGACGGTCAGCTTGGAATCTTTGGAGGATACTTAGCTGTTAAGAACCTTCTGGAAAACCATGGAAGACCGAAAAAGAATCTGGAGGTCATTTCCATGGCAGAAGAGGAGGGAAGTAGATTCCCCTATGTTTTCTGGGGAAGCAAAAACTTATTTGGCTTGGCAAAAAAAGAAGAGGTCGAAAATCTCACAGATTCAGAAGGAATCAAATTCGTGGATGCCATGCATGAGTGCGGATTTGACTTTAAAAAGGATGCTGTTGGTTCCATGAACGATGTAAAGGCATTTATTGAGCTGCATATCGAGCAGGGAAATACCCTTGAGATGGAAGGAAAATCCGTAGGAGTGATCACTGGAATCGTAGGGCAGAGAAGATATAACATCACCTTAAAAGGTGAAGCAAACCATGCCGGCACAACTCTCATGAAATACAGAAAGGATGTAATCCAAGTATTTTCCGAAATCGTATATGATTCCTTACATAAGGCAAGAGCCATAGGGGACCCGTTGGTTTTAACCTTTGGAAAAATCGAAGTAAGACCAAATACAGTAAACGTGGTCCCTGGAGAAGCTTTGTTCACCATGGATTGCCGCCATACGGATAAAGCTCTTTTAAAAAACATAACTACCGAGCTGGAAGAAAACATGAAGCAGATCGCAAAAAAACATGGGGTGGAAATAGATTTAGACTTATGGATGGATGAGATGCCTGTTCCAATGAATGATGAAATGATCCGTCTCATAGAAAAGGTTTGCAGGGAAAAAGGCTTGAATTACCGGATGATGCACAGCGGCGCAGGCCATGATTCCCAGATCATAGCGCTCAGGATTCCTACCGGCATGCTATTTGTCCCAAGCATTAAGGGAATCAGCCATAATCCGGCGGAACGGACAGAACTATCGGATTTGAAGCAGGGAATTGAGGCATTAACGTCATCTCTATATGAATTATCATATCAATAAGAAAAGTGAGGGGCATTATGGGAGATCAAAGTTTAGCAAAGCAACTGCCAAAGGATTATTGGAAGACAATCGTATTTACCTTCTGTTTAGGTTGGGTAGTCATCTGGATCTACCGGTCCATGCTGTCGCCCATCTATTCGGAAATCCAGGGGACAGTAGGGCAGCATTCCAACACGGCAATGGGGCTTATTGCAAGCTGTTATTTCTTTGGATATACATCGTTACAGATACCATCCGGATTCTTAGTAGACAGATTCGGACAGAAAAAGGTTCTTATACCGGGCTTTCTCCTCTTTGCGATAGGAGCCTTCAGCATTGCCATGTCTAGGTCCCTAAATACGATTTACCTTGGCAGCGTTTGTGCGGGTATAGGCTGCGGAACGTATTACGGCGCAGCGTTTTCCTTAACAGCAGAGCACGTGCCGCCTGAGAAAAAGGGGATCTCTACGGCAATTGTAAACAGCGGTTCTGCCCTGGGGCTGATCCTTGGAATGACAGGTTCCAGTTTTATCGTTAAGACCTTACATCTGCCCTGGCAGACAATGGTGACGATCTCAGGCAGCCTTATCGTGCTTTTAGTTATCTGGTTTGCCATTGCGATCAAGGACAGGGGAAGGCACCATGACATTCAGAAGGAAAATAAAGGAAAGACAGAAGATGCAGTTTTAGGATCAGAGAAAAAGGCTTCCTTACTTTCACTTAACATGATTTCCTGCTACATACTGTATTTTTCCACCTGCTACGCCTATTATCTGATTGTAACCTGGCTTCCCAAGTTCTTAGAGTCAGAGAGAGGGATCACCGGAGGAATGATTGGCCTTGTGGTTTCCATGATATCGGTTACGGCAGTACCGGGAGCGCTGTTTTTTGCAGGACTGTCCGATAAGTTCAGAGGAAAAAAGGCTCTGATCATCATTGGCTTAGAGCTTTCCGCATTTGTGTTGGTGGCCTTATCCATGTCAATGCCAAATGCTATATCCCTGACTATCATTTTACTGCTGTATGGGTTCCTGGGCAAGATGGCCGTTGACCCTGTCCTCATATCCTATGTGTCAGACAGAGCCAATAAAAAGAACATGGCAACCACTCTGGGACTGTTCAACTTTTTCGGAATGTCCTCATCCATTATCGCACCGGCGGTAACAGGATTTATTATAGATAAAACCGGATCAGGCACCGCAGGCTTTTATATCGGAGCATTGCTGCTGATTTTAGGAACCATACTATTCCTGATATTTAATGCAAGGACATTTTTCAGTAAAGCAAAATAATTACAAAATAAAGGAGAAATTATCATGAGCTATCTAAATCACATAACAGGGTACCGGGAAGACATTTTATCAAGCCGTTCCATCGTAAAAAGGGGGAACTTCGCATTAATAGAACCGGATGGCCTGGTAAAAAATGTGGTACCTGGATTTGAACTATGCGCTGTTACTATTTTATCCTCTCCAAAGCTGGGAGCTTCCTTCGTAGATTATCTGGTAACAATGGAGCAGGGCGGAGGACATCCAAAGGGATTTGGAGGAGAAGGGATCGAAGTATTCCTCTATATTCTGGAAGGCAGGGTAAAGGTGAAAAATAAAGATAAAGAAGAAGAACTGACAGAAGGCGGTTACATTTATTCTCCTGAGGGAAATTTGGTAAGCTTTGAAAATATAGGAGATACCCAGGCAAGGGCGTTTCTATATAAGAGGCGCTATCACAGAATCGAGGGACACCAGGCCTATACGGTTTGCGGAAATATTGGAGATGTGCCGTTTACTCCTTATGAGGGAATGGAAGATGTAGGAGTTAAGGACTTTCTGCCGTCAGCAGCTGACATTGGATTTGATATGAATTTTCATATCTTAAGCTTTAAGCCCGGGGCCTGCCATGGCTATATTGAAACCCATATCCAGGAGCATGGCGCATACATCTATTCAGGGGAAGGAATGTACAACCTGGATAATCATTGGATTCCTGTTAAAAAGGGTGACTATCTGTTTATGGGTGCTTATAGCCTGCAGGCTGCATATGGAGTAGGTCGAAATGAAGATTTCGCCTATGTGTATTCAAAAGACTGTAACAGGGATGCAGAACTATAAAAAAATATAACCGAAGAAAGGTTGCATATCTTATGAGATTAACGGAAGGACAATTACATGAATTAATCAGCAATAAGCTTCAAAAGGCAGGGCTTACCAAGGAACATGCGGATATTACCGCAGATATCCTTACATGGTCTGATGCAAGAGGGATCCATTCCCACGGAGCTGTCAGAGTAGAGTATTATTCGGAGCGGATAGCAAAAGGCGGTATCACCATCCAGCCGGAATTTAAATTCGAGAAAACAGGCCCGGCAAGCGGAATCTTCCATGGAGACAATGGTTCAGGCTATGCAGCGGCAGTGCTTTCCATGAAAGAAGCCATTAAAATGGCGAAGGAAACAGGGGTTGCAGTGGTTGGAGCCAAGCATATTTCCCACAGCGGCAGCTTGGGATATTATGTGGAGATGGCTGCGGACGAAAACCTGGTTTCCATCTCCATGTGCCAGTCAGACCCAATGGCAGTTCCTTACGGAGGATCAGAACCTTACTATGGAACCAATCCCATTGCCTTTGGAGCTCCGGGAGCTGATGGAAGAAATATCATATTTGATATGGCGACTACGGTTCAGGCCTGGGGAAAGGTACTGTATGCCAGGTCTAAGAAGGAACCCATTCCAAGCACCTGGGCAGTGGATATTAACGGCAACCCCACAACCGATTCCACGTTAGTAAATGCCCTTGTCCCTATTGCAGGAGCGAAAGGATACGGACTGATGATGATGGTGGATGTGCTGTCAGGCATCCTTTTGGGCCTGCCCTTTGGAAAACACGTAAGCAGCATGTACGAAGACTTATCAAAGGGCAGAGATCTGGGACAGCTGCATATTGTACTGGATCCAAACAAATTTGTAGGCCTGGATCAATTTAAAGAAAACATAACCACTACCATGGAGGAACTAGCCGCTATTAAGCCGGCAGAAGGTTTTGAAAAGGTGTGTTATCCGGGAGAACGGGGGCTTTTGAGAAAGGCCGGTTATGACAAGGATGGGATAGAAATCGTAGATGATATCTATCAATACTTGATCAGTGAAGATATCCATTACAACCGCTACGACCACAAGAACAAATTTGCCGAGTAAGAACATGCAATGATTATAGTTAAAAGGAGAATCGTAACATGATTAAAACGATAATTCGTAAAGGAAGTTATCAGGATTCCGTGGTTCTTATGTTGCTGACAAATAAAATTTCCTCCATGCCGGGAATACATAAAGTCTCCATTATGATGGCAACACCCGCCAACAAAGACTTATTTAAGGCGAGCGGTCTGGATACTTCTGAATTAATGGAAGCCCAGTCCAATGATATGGCGATTGTGGTAGATGTGGAATCAGAGGAGATCATCGGGCAGGTTTTAAAAGAGGCGGAGGAATTTCTAAACAACCAGTCCAAAAGTTCCTCCGGAAATGAAGAAAAACACATCGTTTCCTCCTGGGAACAGGCTATTAAAAGAATGCCGGATGCCAATCTGGCAGTCCTGTCCATACCAGGCATGTATGCGGCGGCTGAGGCCGACAGGGCACTTGATGAGAATCTAAATGTATTTATTTTCAGCGACAATGTATCAAAAAAGGATGAAATATATCTGAAACAAAAGGCTCATGAAAGAGGCCTTCTGGTCATGGGACCGGATTGCGGGACCGGTATTATCAAGGGGGTGCCAATCGCCTTTACCAACCATGTCAGGATGGGGAAGATCGGAGTCATCGGCGCATCTGGTACAGGAATCCAGGAAGTTACAACCATCATTGATCATCTTGGGGAAGGAGTGGCAAATGCCATCGGTACAGGCGGCCGGGATTTATCGGGGGAAGTAGGCGGAATCACCATGCTTGATGCCATTGACGCCATGGAAAAGGATCCCCAGGTAGAGGTGGTGGTCATCCTGTCAAAACCTCCGGCAAAGGAAGTAAGAGATGTGATTGTAAACAGGCTTTGGGATTATGAAAAGCCTGTGGTGACCCTGTTCCTCGGGGAGAAGCCGGAAATACATGAGGAGAATTTCTACCATGCCTGCACCCTGGATGAAGCAGCCAGGATCGCGGTTTCCTTAGTAAGAAACGAAGAAATCACAAAGGATACATGGAAACCGGAGTTACAGGGAGGATTTAAAAAGGAAGATCATAAAACCATAAAAGGTTATTATTCCGGAGGAACTTTGGCAGCAGAGGCTGTAATGCTTATAAAGGATACCATTGGCATTACCGGAGCAGGAGGAAAACAGGAAGGTTATCTGCTTAATACACAGGGCTATACCATCATAGATCTGGGAGATGACATCTATACCGTGGGAAAACCGCATCCCATGATCGATCCCTCAAACAGGATCTCATGCATGAAGCAGGCCCTGGAGGAGGAGCAGACAGGAGTCATTCTGTTCGATCTGGTACTGGGATATGGTTCTCATGAGGACATGGCCGGAGTTCTTGTTCCGGGGATCCTGGATATGATGGGACAGGTGAAAAAGCAGGGGCGAAAGGTTTATTTTGTAGCGACGATTTGCGGAACCAGAGGGGATATGCAGAATTATGATCTGCAGAAGAAAAAACTGGAAGATATCGGTGTCATACTTTGTACCAGCAATAAAAGAGCGGTGGAAACAGCTCTCTCACTGATCGGCCATCCATACGTGGAGAAGGAAAAAACGATTCTTCCCAGGGAAAAGATGAAGGCAGATAAGGATCATGCCGTATCCGAAAAGGTTATGGAATTGCTTGGGCAAAAGCCCAGAGTCATCAATATCGGACTGAAAGGTTTTGCCGATGTACTGGAAGAATTCTCATGTAAGGTCGTGCAGTATCAATGGACACCGCCTGCAGGAGGGGATTTAGAGATGATCAAAGCCCTGCAGTATTTAAGAGGTTACAAGTTTTCCGGGCAGTAGGAATCGGTAAAAAGACTTATGTGGATATAAGGAGGTTCTTATGTTGTACAATACAATCGACGATGCAAATCAGGCGGTCATACAGAAAATAATCCTTGCTTCACCGGTTTTATTGGATGTGGTACCGGCTAAAACCGTGATGAAAGAATTAAACCAGGGAAAGGTACTTCTCCATGCAGGACCGCCTATCCGGTGGGAAAATATGACCAGCCCTATGAAAGGCTCCTGTATAGGTGCCGCCCTGTTTGAAAAATGGGCAGCTACCAAGGAGGAAGCAGTGAAGCTTTTAAGCCAGGGAGAGGTGGATTTTATTCCCTGTCACCATGTGGATGCAGTAGGACCTATGGGAGGCATTACTTCTGCTAACATGCCTGTATTTGTAGTAGAAAATACCACGGATGGGAACAGGGCCTATTGTTCCATGAATGAAGGAATTGGCAAAGTTCTCAGGTTTGGTGCATATTCCAGTGAGGTGATCCTAAGATTAGGCTGGATGAGAGATGTACTGGGACCGGTACTTTCTATGGCGCTTAAGGAGTCTGAAAAGGGGCTTGCTATTAATCCCATGATCGCAAAGGCCATTGCCATGGGGGATGAATTCCATCAAAGGAATATTGCAGCTTCCCTTCTATTCTTAAAAGAGATGTCCCCAGTCATATCAGGTCTTTCCATAGAAGAGGAGAAGAAAAAAGAAGTCATTCAGTTTCTGGCTGACACGGATCAGTTCTTCTTAAATATTATGATGGCAGCTGCCAAGGCGGTAATGGATGGGGCGCGAAAGATCACAGAAGGTACCATTGTGACAGCAATGTGCAGAAATGGAGAAAACTTTGGGATCAGGATCAGCGGCATGAAGGAAGAGTGGTTTACAGCTCCTGTAAACACTCCCCAGGGCCTTTACTTTACAGGATATTCCGGAGAGGATGCCAGTCCGGATATAGGAGACAGCGCCATCACGGAAACCTTTGGAGTAGGAGGAATGGCAATGATCGCAGCACCTGCTGTTACCAGGTTTGTAGGAACAGGCGGCTTTCAGGATGCACTTCGCATCAGCAATGAGATGATGGGGATTGTCATTGGCCAGAATCCCAATTTTTCCATTCCTACATGGAATTTTCAGGGAACCTGCCTGGGCATTGATGCGAGAAAGGTAGTAGAAACAGGGATTACTCCTGTGATCAATACGGGAATCGCCCATAAGGAAGCCGGTGTGGGGCAGATAGGAGCGGGAACCGTTCATCCCCCTGTTGAATGCTTCCAAAAAGCAGTGAGGGCTTATGCAAAAAAACTGGGATATAAAGGGTAAAGATATGAGAAGCTTATCAGCAAAGCTGGCAGCGTCAGAGCTGTTTGAAGCATTAAAGGAAGATGAAGCTTATAGAATCCACAGCCAATTTGAGAGCGGATGCAATCTGTCGCTTCCTCCGTTCCTTTGCTTTATTGGAAATAAAAACGAAGCCCTGGTCCCATATGGTATTTTATTAGACAAGGAGGATCTGCCTGTATTACTGAAACAGGCAGCCTCCTCCAGCTGTTTTCGGTGGAATGAGAAGGAAAGGACCCTGTATTCGGATTCCATCCGGCTTTGCTTAAAAAATACCCGGAAATACAGCAGCTTTATTCAGAAAAGGGATTATCCCATAGACGGTGAAGGGCTTTCCATGTTTGAGAGGCTCATTGATTGGAATCTTCCAACAGGATTTGGGGAATCCATAGGCTCCTTTTTGATAACAGAGAAAAAAGAAGTGGAGGAATTATATCAGGCATTTTCCAAACCAAAAGAAGAGGCTGAGAAAATGATAAAGAGATGGATCGGAAGAGGGAGGGGTCTGACTCCTTCAGGTGATGACGTTCTTATGGGGCTTCTGTATATGGACAGAATTTGCCCTATATTGGAAATACCTTTTCTCCAGAGCTTAAAGGCACTCATTGAACATCAATACACCACAGATATCAGCGGACATTATTATCATTGTGCATTGGAAGGGTATTTTAATTATGTTTTGATGGAACTGTTGGACGCCTTGATTCAAAAGAATTCTCCGAAAATGAAGATGTGCATAGACAGGATAAAGATGATAGGTTCTACCTCTGGCTGCGATATGTTGTTAGGTATGGCAGCAGGGGTTAATTTTATCAAAGGTGAAGCAAACATATAATGGGAGGTCCGTGAATGAAAAAAATGAAATTATCAATGACAGTGCAGATCATGATTGGAATGGCTGCAGGACTGCTGCTTGGAATCATTCTGGGGGATAAGGTGAAGGATATCAAGCTGATCGGAGATATCTTCCTGCGTCTCATTCAAATGTCTGTCGTGGTAATGATCATGGGGGCGGTCACTGAATCAGTGGCTAATTTAGATCCTAAAGAATTGGGGAGATTTGGGGTAAAGATGTTGTTCTGGTTTCTGCTGACCACGGTTCTGGCGGCAGTAACAGGAGCGGCTTTAGGCCAATTCTTTTTGCCTGGAAAAGGACTTTTTCTCCCTGCCACCGACCAGATTGTTCAGACGTCAGATAAGGGGCTTTATAACATCATTCTAGATTTTTTACCCAGCAATATCGTTCAATCTATGGCAAACTCCAATATGATCCAGGTAATTATATTCTCTGTATTATTCGGTGCCTCCCTCGGATCCTGCCGCGTAAAAAAGGGGAGAAGCCAGCTTATGGGAGTCATAAAGGAATTTAATGAAGTAATATTGGGAATTGTACATAAGGTTATGAACCTGGCTCCTTTGGGGATCGGTGCCCTGTTAGCCTATACCGCGGGCACAACAGGTATTAAGGTCATTATGCCATTGATCAGGTTTCTCTTAATATTCGCGTGTGGTTCTCTTCTGTATCTGGGGGTTATGATCGCATTCGTATCTTTTTACTGTAAGACCAATCCATTGAATGTTGGAAGAAAGCTGTGCAATATGACCATTGTAGCATTTACCACAACCTCTTCCGCCGTTACTCTTCCCACAAAAATGGAAGACAGTGAGAAGAAGCTTGGAGTCAGCAAAAAGGTATCAGGGATTGTCAATCCCCTTGGCATGACCTTGAACAGCAATGGTTTATCCATGTTTCTCGCTCTGGCATGCATTACCGTTTCCCAGATTTATGGAATTCCCCTCCCCATGCCCCAGTTGGTCCGTGTGATCATTATATCTACGTTAGCCTGCCTGGGAACGGTGGCAGTACCTGGAGGCGGTCTTGTGGCATTGGCTACAGTGGTTCCCGCACTTGGGCTTCCGCTGGAAAGCATTGCTTTCTTATCCAGCATTGACTGGTTTTCCGGGATGTTCCGCACCATATTGAATGTGGATATTGACGCTCTGGTTGCCATGATGATAGCAAAGGATGAAAAGGAACTGGATTACGGGATTTTAAACGGAAATCAATAATCAGAGGATTTATTTATAAATGCCGGATTGCCAGGCTGGCAGGGCCATAGTATAATGAGTGCAGGTGAGAAGAATGTGCTTGCACAATGAGCGAACGGTAGATGACGATAAACGATTCCGGATGTAAAAAGAGGGGCTTAATATGACCATAGGGAAATTACTGGAAGAATCAATATTTCAAAATCTAAAGGTGCTGAATAAAAAGGCTGATTTAAGCAGAGAGATTTTCACGGTTGAGTCCACGGAAACTCCGGATGTTGCGTCTTATTTGCCGGAGAATACGTTATTGATCACTACCGGGATGGCGTTTAAGGAAAACCAGTCTGGATTGTGTGAATTTATTCTCAGTCTTGACCGCCTGCCCTGTGCTGGGCTTGCTATTAAGCTGGGACGTTTTATCGATCATCTGGAGCCGGAGGTCATAGACCTTGCAGACCAGTTGGAATTTCCCCTGATTCAGATTCCTTATCATATGACATTGGGGGAGGTCTTTCAACAGTTATTGGCTTATATCTGGGATAATCAGAACGCAGAACTGACCTTTGTCTTAAACACGCAGAAGAAATTCTCTGCTTTGCTTCTTCAGGGTGCTTCCATGAGTGTCATGATGAACAATTTAGGGCTTGTCATTAAGAAGCCGGCCGCATTATTAAATCCCTTTGGTGAAGTAGAGGCTGCAACTCATACGTGTCAAAAGGATTATTTAAAGGCGGCACAAAATCTGTTCTATGATCTGTCACTTTATGAAAGAAGAACGGACAGTTTTGAGAATTTCGTTTATGTGTCAAAGATTAAGGAAAAGGTTTGTATCTATCCGATTCAGACGGTGGGAAAAAATCCTTATTATCTTTACATCTATGGCGGCCAGGGAAAGGAAGATACCTTGTCCGGCATGGTGATCGAACAGCTGGTACTGGTGTTTGGCATCTTTCTATATAAGAACCTGTATGTGAGATGCAATCCATTAAAGCAAAAAGAAGCGATTTTACATATCCTTGTCAATAAATATAAGAAAGAACGGTGGTCCTCTGCCCAGTTATACACGGTAGGGGAGAAATATGGGCTTAAGCCGGCAGCCGGCTATAAGATAATCCTGGCGACCCTGGAGCCATTTGGAGGAAGAGAGTTTGATTTCCTAAACTTATCCCACAGGGAGGAACGGTACATCTTAATCTATGACTGGCTTAGCAGGAAGCTGCAGGAGAAATTCCATGGGGATATCATCATATTTCCAGAGCCCCTGACGTACCAGTATATTTTGCTGATACAGGGAAATTACAGGGAGTTGGAGAAGGTTCTGGAGGAGTACCACGAGGCTTTGCAGCATTTTTTGCAGGTCTCTGTCACATTCTCCTTTGGAAATGGTGTAATGGAGCTGGAAACCATTGGAAATTCCTATGTTACGGCATTGGAAAGCTATCAGTACGGGGAAGAGAAGGAGAATATTCCCTATATTAAATATTTCAAGTCAACCGATGCCAATGAACTGTTTAAAATGGTATCCAGTGAACAGATCAAAGGATACTGCTTATACCATTTAAAGGGCTTAACGAATCCTGAAGATGAGATGACATTGGAGCTTAGGAGGACACTTAAGACGTATCTGGATTGCAGATGCAGCGTCACTGAGACTGCCAATCATATGTTCCTTCACAGGAACACCATAAAATACCGGATCAAAAAATGCGAAGAAATTCTCGGCAGGGAAATCGTTGATGCCAATTACTGCTTTCAATTGCAGTTAAGTCTGGTGTTATTAGAACAAAATGAATGAAAACGGAATGTTAGCATAACGGATAAAAAGGGAAAACGCCCTGCAGAAAGTTTAAAAGCCTGCAGGGCGTTTTTGTATCGTACCCATTTGAAACAAACAAAAATTTACCGTAGCATTATGCCGCTTTTCATTTACCGTTGACGTCATTGTAGTGATAAAGTTAATATAACCTAAAGAAAGCGAGGAGGAAGTGTATGAAGATTTTAGCCATCACGGCATGTACGGCAGGAATCGCCCATACGTACATTGCCAAGGAAAAGCTGGAAAATGCAGCGAAGGAATTGGGAGACTATATCAAGGTTGAGACCCAGGGCTCCATTGGGGTGGAAGATGAGCTTACCCCTGAGGATATCCGGGATGCGGATGTGATTTTGATTTCCGCGGATATCCGGGTAAACAAAGACCGTTTTGCAGGAAAACCGGTCGTGGAGATACCGATCAGCATGGTTATGAAATCTCCAAAAGGGGTAATTTCAAAGATTCACGAAAAATTGGGGAAGTAGCCGAAACGCAGCAAAGAAAAGAATATGGAGAAAGAGGGGAATACAATGGCAAGGCAAAAACTTGATATTAAAAAACATGTTATGACTGGAATTTCTTATATGATCCCTATTGTTGTATGCGGGGGAATTCTCTGTGCACTGGCAAAAGGGTTTGGCGGTTATGACATCGGCAATGCCGTAGAGGCAGGGGCAACACCGTTTACAAATTTAAATCCCTTTTCCTGGTTAGGCTTCTGGTGGGGAGTGAATAAGTTGGGTTCCGTAGCAATGGATTTTGCGGTAGCTGTGATGACGGCCGGTGTGGCCTATTCGATAGCGGGGCGGCCTGGAATTGTGCCTGGTATTGTAATCGGCTACTGTTCGTCCCAATCCAAGGCAGGATTTCTTGGGGGACTGCTCATGGCCTTTATCATCGGTTACTTTGTAAACTGGATGAAGACCTGGAAGCTTCCAAAATGGTGCGTAGGGCTGATGCCGGTTATGTTCATACCGGTGATATCGACTGTGGTATGCGGCATGATTTTCCTCTGCGTGTTCTCAATTCCACTTTCCTTTATTATGAATGTGTTCCAGCAATGGATCATCTCCTTAAACGGAGGAGCAAAGGCTGTAATCGGTGGGGTTATCGGCGCATGTATGGGATTTGATATGGGCGGCCCCATTAATAAGACGGCTTCCATGGCTGCTAACGCTCTGGGAACAGATGGAATTAACGGCCCTATGGCTGCCAAGATCATCGGAGGTATGACCCCTCCTATCGGTATATTTATCGCAACCTTATTAAGGAAAAACAGGTTTTCAAAAGTGGAACTGGAAACTGCTAAAACGGCGCTTCCTATGGGCCTTTGCTTTATTACGGAAGGTGTTCTTCCCTTTGCGGCAGCGGATCCTGCAAGAGTAATCCCCAGCAGCATGATCGGTTCTGCTGTGGCCGGTGCCATTGCAGTAGGCATGGGCTGCGAGTCAGTAGCAGGTCATGGAGGTATATTCGTAGTTCCCATGATGAAGAATCCCCTGTGGTTTTTGATTGCCCTGGTTATTGGGTCTTTGGTGACGGGAGTAATCTATGCAGTTCTTAAGCGTCCCTTAGATGAACAGGTGGAAAAGGAAGAGGAAGAACTTGACTTTGAACTGGATATTAATATCCAGTAAGACTGAGGATAATATGGAACGCCCTGCGGGCATACCTTTATGCCCAGAAAACATGGGCATAATTAAGGAAAGGAAGAGGAAAGCATGTTAGTATCAATGAAAGCCATCCTTGATGATGCAAATAAAAATTACTACGGTGTTATGGCGATGAACAGCATTAACATAGAGATGGCCAGGGCGGGAATTATGGCAGCAGAAGAGGAGCATTCTCCCATTATTATGCAGTTTGGACCTGGACAGATGAAAAATCATGCTCATGCGGAAGAAATGCTTCCGGTGATAAGGGAGCTGGCGGCAAGGGTCCATGTACCGGTCGCCCTAAATCTTGACCATGGTTCTGATTTTTACACCATTGCGGACTGTATCAACCGTGGATTTACCAATGTTATGTACGATGGCTCCTCCCTGCCTTATGAGGAGAATGTTAAACGCACGGCTATCATCACTGCTCTTGCTCATGGAATGGGCTGTTCCGTAGAAGGGGAACTGGGACATGTGGGCCAGGCAGATCATGAGGACGATGCGGATACGGATTTGTATACCGATCCTGACCTTGCAATGGATTTTGTAGAAAAGACAGGCATCGATGCTTTGGCTGTGGCAATTGGCACGGCTCATGGGGCTTATCCAAAAGGAAAGATACCGAAGCTGGACTTTGAACGGCTTCATCTGTTAAAAGAGACGTTGAACATGCCATTGGTACTTCACGGCGGTTCCGGTTCCGGAGAAGAAAATTTAAGAAAGGCAGTTGCCGGAGGCATTAATAAGATCAATGTATGCACGGATGCCTTTGAAGCAGGAAAAAAGGCCATGCTTATGGAGATTGGGCAGAATCCGGAGATCGATTATATGCATCTTTGCATGGCGGCGGAAGCAGGGATCAAACAGTTTGTAAAGGACTATATGAAGGTGATCGGTTCCAGCGGAAGATATATATATGGCGCAGCAAAGCAGGCAGGAAATGAGTAATTCCTAAAGAATAGGGGTGTTTACTTGAAGGTAGATAAGAACGCATTATATAACAATAAAATATTGCAGTGCCTGATAGGCGGAGAAACTTACACCATACTGCAGCTTGCCGATAATGTGGGATTATCTGAAAAAACGGTGAGGACCCGTATGAAACAGCTTGATGAATGGCTGGAGGCGGAAGGGCTTGGCAAAATAGAAAAAAGACCGGGAACCGGGATATGGCTGGAGCTTGACAACAGGCAGAGAAAGATCCTGGAAGGCCGCCTGAAGAAGGGAGAAGACCCTGCCGGGGATTTGGATAACCGGAATATACAGCTTATAGGCAAGCTTCTCAAAATGAGGCCTGGAGAAGTCGTGACTCTTCAGCAGCTGGCAGACAGCCTCTATTTAAGCCCTCCCACTGTCAGCAATCTGCTGAAAGATATAAGGTCATGGTTTGAGGAACGGAACATAAAAATAACAGCCGTACGAAACAAAGGTATCTGCCTGATAGGGAAGGAGTACAGCTTCCGGATTGCCATCAAAGACTATATGCTGGATATGCTGCCGGAAATCATGGAGGCGCTCTTTGGAACCTATGCACCGGGAGTGGATGCGGCCCGCATCCGGCGGATGATCGTGGAAGCGGAAAACGCCTGGCGAATCGAGCTTGCCGACCATTCCTTTAAGATGGTATGGATCATGACCTGCCTCTCTGTTTCCCGAAAAGGTCTTGACGATGGACTTCTTTCCAGCAATATGCAGGAGGAAAATATCCAGCGCTATAATGAATATTCCTTTGCCGAATCCATTTACCAGAGGATCGGAAGGGAATATCAGATTGACTTAACAGAGGATGATACCGTTCTTCTGGCGGTGCTGCTGCTTTCGGCTAAAAAACTGAAAACTTTTACCGATGTCAGTGACGAAGATTATGCCATGCAGTATGATAAGAATCTGGAGCACTTTGTAAAACTGGTGATCGAAACCATTGGTGATCTGCTGGAAGCAGACCTTTCCGGGGACCAGATGCTGTATGAAGGCCTGTTGATCCATATGAGGTCGGCCATATTCCGAATGAAGTATTCCACGGTTGCGGGAGACAGCATAAGCAAGTATGTTAAGAACGAATATAAGCAGACCTTTCTGGCTGCCTGGTCGACCAGCAGCCTGTTTGAGGAGTATTACGATGTACAGGTGACAGAGGATGAACTGGCAGGAATCGCACTTTATATCCAGGCTGCCATAATCCGCAGAAAAAAGGGGAGACCCCTGACCGCACTGCTGGTGAGCCAGAGGGGCATGGCTGCCTGCCAGCTTTCCATTGAGATGATTAAATACAGTATTCCTGAGATCACGGACATACAGGCGGTCAGCCGTCATGATTTTAAATTGTCCCTTCATTCGGAAACGGATATCATTATCAATGGATCCGGCCTGGATTTAGATGATTCCAGGGTGGTTACAGTGGAAGACCGCATAAGCGAAAAAGAAATTGAGATCATTCGGCGGAAGGCCGCCCAGGTTTCCAGGCTAAGGAATAAACCGGATTTCCAGTTTAACAGCTTATGCCATCAGTTGTTTGAGGTCGATTTAATCCTGGTAAGGCCTCAGGTCAGGGATAAGGACCAGCTGATCACCATGATGGTGAAGAGGCTGGAAGAAAAGGGAGATGTGACTCAGAATTATCTGGAAAGTGTATTTGACAGGGAAAGGGCTACAACGACTAGTATCGGCAGAGGCATCGCCATTCCTCATGGAAACATAGCAGAGGTGAATGAAGCCCGTATTGTGGTGGCTATTTTAGATAAACCGGTCAAATGGCATGAGGATATGGTTGATACCATATTCCTTCTTGCGACAAAAATGACGTCAAAATTTGAGATAAAAAGGACAAAGCAGTTTTATAAAGATTTTCTGCTGCTTACAGAGAATGACGAGAATATGGAGGCAATGAAACGGCTGGAGTCATCTCTGGAAGTCTATCAGTATTTTATCAAGTAAGGGGAGAAACAAGATGGCAGTAAAAGAGATTCTGGATAAGAGAGTCATTGATTTAAATATGAAAGCAGGTAATAAGGATGAGGTGATCCGCCATCTGGCAGGCCTCTTAAAGAAGGCGGGATACGTGGAGGATCTGGAAGGCTTCATTAAGGATGTATATTTAAGGGAAGAGGAAGGAATCACAGGGATCGGAGGACATGTGGCCATTCCCCACGGAAAATCCGATTTTGTGGATAAGGTAGGGATTGCAGTGGGCAGAACGGAGCAGATGGTGGAATGGGAATCCTACGATGAGGAGCCTGCGGACCTTTTCTTCCTGTTTGCAGTGCCTTCCGATAGCGGAGGTGCCAAAGACCATCTTCGCCTGATAGCGGAACTGGCGGGTAAACTTGGAAATGAGACCATCATGGGAAAACTGCAGGCTGCATCTACTTATGAAGACTTATTAGACGCATTTTCATAAAGGAAAAACATGGAGGTTTGGTTATGGAAATGAGAGAGATAGGAAAATCAGGAATCAGGACCAAAGCCCTTGCCCTGGGCTGCTGGGCAATCGGCGGCGGAGAATGGTGGGGAGCCAATGACGATGAAATGTCAGTGAAAACCATCTTAAGAGGACTGGAACTGGGGATCAACTGGATTGATACTGCAAGGGTTTACGGCTTTGGACATAGTGAGGAAGTCATCGGGCAGGCGTTAAAACAGACGGACCGCAGCCGTGTCATCCTTTCCACCAAATGCGGACTCCAGTGGTATGACCATGGCGGAGAGGTGCATTTTACAAAAGAAGGCAATACCGTGAGCAGGGATCTATCTCCCAACGCCATACGGAGGGATTTGGAACTGAGCTTAAAAGCCCTGGGAACGGATTATATTGATGTATATTACACGCACTGGCAATGCAAAACCTATGGGATGGTACCTGTGGCAGAGACCATGGGAGAACTTTTGAGGATGAAGGAAGAGGGAAAGATCAGGGCCATCGGTGCTTCCAACGTGGATCTGACAGTTCTTAAGGACTATGTAGCCGCAGGGGAGCTGGATGTGATCCAGGAAAAATTAAGCATCCTGGACAGGAAAGCGGAATCAGACCTCCTTCCATTCTGTGAAGCAAATGGGATCACCCTTCAGACCTATTCCCCCATAGAACAGGGACTTCTTGCCGGGAAAGCCCCGGATGATTATATACCAGCAAAGGGAGAAGTACGGGACGGAAAAATCTGGTGGAAGCAGGAGAATATCAGGACAGCAAATGAGATGCTGGCAGGCTGGAAGGATTTAACGGATAAGTACCGGTGCAGCCTTGCAAACCTGTGCATCAAGTGGAATTCCATGGTTTCTCCTAATATCAACGTGCTTTGCGGAGCCAGAAAGCTGTCCCAGATCGAGGATACCGCAAAATCCATGGACATTCCTATGTCTCAGGAGGATTTTTTAAGGATGAGAAGGGATGCGGACAAGGCCATAGGAAAACAGGTTTAGAAAAATAAACAGACGGAGAGGAATGGAACAAATGAAAATTGCATTATTAAATGAATTCAGTCAGTCACCTAAGAACGGGATTATATTAAAGGAGTTAAAATCAGTAGCAGAGCCAATGGGGTATCAGGTATATAATGTAGCTATGGAAAAACCCCTGTCAGACCAGGATGTGCCAGAGGCATATACCAAGGAAAATCCCAGGCTTACTTATTTGCATTTAGGCATCCAGGCAGCCCTTCTATTAAACTCAGGGGCGGTTGATTTTGTAGTAACCGGATGCGGCACGGGACAGGGGGCATTGATGTCCTTAAATATGTATCCGGGAGTTGTGTGCGGCTACTGCATAGAGCCAACGGATGCCTATCTGTTTTTGCAGATCAATAACGGAAATGCTTTATCCCTTCCTTTTGCCAAGGGCTTTGGCTGGGGAGCGGAGCTTAACTTAAATAATATTTTTACCAGGGCTTTTGGTTCCCCAAAGGGAATGGGATACCCGGAAGACAGGAAAGAGGCGCAAAACAGGAATGCCAACCTTCTTTTTGAGGTGAAAAAACAGGTGGCAAAACCACTTTTGGAGGCTCTTAAATCCCTGGATCCCCAGATGGTAAAGGAATGCATAATTCCAAGATTTCTGGATTGCTTTTATGAGGGATGTAAGGATGAAGAAATCAAGGCTTTTGTGGACCAGATGGCCGCGGAAGCAAATGGAAATTAATCATATGTTTTTACTCTATATGAAATAATTCCTGTAGAAAAAACACAAGGTGTCTTTTATGAGAAACATGTACCTAAACGGTATGTCATGTTACTGGATGGGCCGCCTCTGTTTTCTTACCCTCTTTTTTGTATTATAATTTTTATATAAAAAGGAGGGCTTTATATGAACAAGAAAATTAAAATTGTAACCATTGGAGGCGGTTCCAGTTACACTCCTGAATTAATGGAAGGGTTTATTAAGAGAAAAGACGACCTTCCCATAAAAGAAATCTGGCTGGTTGATATTGAAGCAGGAAAAGAAAAGCTTGAGATTGTTGGGAATTTGGCAAAGCGTATGGTGAAGGCAGCAGGACTTGACTGGGAGATCCACCTGACATTAGACCGGCGGGAAGCTCTTAAGGATGCAGATTTTGTCACGACCCAGTTTCGTGTCGGCCTGTTGGATGCGCGTATCAAGGATGAAAGAATCCCATTATCCCACGGAATCCTGGGCCAGGAAACCAATGGCGCCGGAGGTATGTTCAAAGCGTTCCGTACCATTCCAGTCATTTTAGATATTGTAGAAGACATGAAAGAGTTGTGTCCCGATGCATGGCTTGTTAATTTTACAAATCCATCCGGAATGGTTACAGAAGCTGTTATGCGCTATGGCAACTGGAATAAGGTGGTAGGTCTATGTAATGTTCCCATTCTTTGCAGAAAGATTGCAGCAGGAGCTTTAAAGGAGAATGAGGAGAATCTGTTTTTCCGTTTTGGAGGCCTGAATCATTTTCATTGGCACAGGGTATGGGACAAAGCCGGCGGGGAAAGGACCAATGAGGTACTTGAAACGGCTTATACCAGTGTTGAAAATATGAAAAATGCGCTGAAAAGCTTTACAAGTGCAAATTCAGGAGTGCAGAACATTCCAAATATCTCGTTTTTACCGGAACAGATTTTAAATCTTGGAATTATCCCCTGTATGTACCACAGATATTATTATATTACAGATGACATGCTGAGGGAAGAATTGGAAGCCTTTGCAAAGGGTGAGACCCGCGCCGAACTTGTAAAACGTACGGAAGCTGAATTGTTTGAACTGTATAAGGATCCGAATCTGAGCATTAAACCGCCGCAGTTAGAAAAGCGGGGCGGAGCTTTTTATTCTGATGCTGCCTGCGAATTAATTAATTCCATCTATAATGATAAGCGTACCCATATGGTAGTCAGCACGAGAAATAATGGAGCTATTTCTGATTTGCCCGATGATGTGGTTGTGGAAGTAAGCAGCATCATAACATCAGGCGGTCCGGTTCCGATCTCCTGGGGTTCCTTTGAACCTTCCTGCAGAGGACTGCTGCAGTTAATGAAAGACATGGAGTTAACTACCATTAAAGCAGCGGTAACCGGTGATTACGGAACTGCCCAACAGGCATTTACCATAAATCCTCTGGTTCCCAGCGGCAAAATTGCTAAGACGGTTTTGGAAGAATTATTAGTTGCACATAAGGAGCATTTACCTCAGTTTAAAGAGACGATTGATCATTTGGAAGCTAAGAACAGCTAAATTTCCGATAGTTTTTTTACATCCTGCTGTGTAAGGAGTCATTGCAAGCTAAGTTAGCGGCAATGACTCCTTTTGGTGGTTAAAGATATCCTGTTCATTGAAAATACACCCCCTTTATGTTAATATTAGAAAGACAACTTACAGCAGTCATTGGAATATCAGATTTTAACCGAATCAAGTAAGGTCACGGATTGCGAATATCTGCTTGACTTAATAAATATAAAAGGCGGTAGCGGAATATGATGATGTTTTCCAATCAGGTACTGAATCAGTTTAGTGAACTTGATTATGAGGTTTATAATTTCATATTGAAAAACAGTGAGAAGATTCCTTATATGACCATTCGGGAATTTGCCAATGAAGCCCATGTTTCCACCACCACCATTACCCGGTTCTGCAGGAAATTAAATTGCAATGGATTTTCCGAGTTTAAGATCAGATTTAAGATGGAGCAGGAGAGTACAAAATCAATTAAGCAGAAATTTGATTCCAGCTCAATTTTAGATTTTTTCCAAAGAATCGAAACGGAATCTTTTCATAAGCAACTTAAGTCTATCGCCAATATTATCGCTGAAAAGAAGCAGATTATTTTTCTTGGAATAGGTAATTCCGGAATTATTGCAGAGTATGCCAGCCGGTATTTTTGCAATATCGGTATATTTGCCACAGGAATAAATAATCCTATGTTTCCTATTAATCTGGAATTTCCTAAGGAAAGCATTATTATCATTCTTTCCGTAGAGGGGGAAACGGACATACTCATTGAAAATTCAGAGATCATTAAGCAATGCAACAGTACGGTAGTATCGATTACAAACAGTAAAAACAGTACATTGGCCAGGATTTCTGATTATAATATCTCTTATTATATCCAGGGAGAGCGGACGGATTATAAGAAGATGAAGGTGGATATAACTTCTCAGATACCGGCAGTTTATATCGTGGAAGCATTGGCTAAGCTGGCGGTGCAGAAGAAACAGGGTTTTGTAAATTAATTAATAAGGATGAGATTGTATGGAAATTGACCATATTTACATATGTACAGAAATTAAAGCACCATCAGGAGATTTACTTGTGGAATTTGGACTTGTAGAAGGTTCTTCAAATACACACCCTGGACAAGGGACTGCAAATAGGAGATTTTATTTTCATAATTTAATGTTGGAACTTTTGTGGATTGAAAATTTAGAAGAAGTGCAAAGTGAACGAACAAAGCCAATGAGATTGTTTGAGCGATGTGAATTGACTTCAGATAAGGTTTCTCCTTTTGGAATTGGATTCAGACCTACAAAGGAAAAAGACGAAACAGCACCATTTCCATCATGGGATTATCATCCTATTTATTTGCCGGATTTTCTTAAAATTCAAGTGGCTGATAATACACCTTTGAGCGAGCCAATGTATTTTTATCTATCTTTTGCTATGCGACAAGATAAAGTTTCCGATGATAAAAGAGAACCGATGGAACATAAAGTTCCTTTAAAAGAAGTAACAAATGTAAAAATACATGTAAATCAGGATATTTCATTATCGGCTTCTGCTTACATTCTAAATCAACTTCATGATTTATCAATTGAAAACGATAAAGAACATTTTATAGAGTTAGAATTTGATAATGGAACAATAAATCAATCGAAAGATTTTAGACCGAATTTACCTTTATTAATTAAGTGGTAATTATATTTATAAAAAGAATTCTATAAAATAAGGATAATTGGATCGGATACCGGTGGGATGCTCTTGTGAAAGGGGGCGTTATCACCGGTATTTTTGTGATGCGTGCCAATGGATCTTGACTCAAAATTGCACTTGATGATCTCCTGTAAAATATTAAATCTTAATAAAAATAATTGACACATCGTTTAATCAGATGTAGAATGATAAACATTGAAAATTGTTAACATTGTTAAGTGAAGAAAATAGGGGGGTTTTATAGTGAAGGATGGACAGGAAGAGTACATAAAGAAGTTTAAAACGGAATTAGCGATGATGATGGGAAGAAAGCAAAGCCTCCATAGAAACTGTATTCCGGAAGGCGTCACGCGCAGCGAATTCTTTGCACTGCATCAAATATGGACCGGTATGAATGAGAATCCGGAAAAGAAGGGGATTCATGTATCTGATTTGGCCAAGAGGATGAATATTGCATTGTCGGCAACATCCCGGATGCTGAATTCTCTGGAGGAAAGGGGCTTGATATACAGAGAAATAGATCCCAAAAGCCGCAGAAATATCTGTGTTTCCTTAACGGAAGATGGAGAAACTCTATGGAAGAAGTGCTCGGGAGGTATGAGTGACCTTCTGGAGCGGGTAGTGATTGGCATGGGAGAAGAGGATGCATGTAAATTAATTGAATTGTGGAAAAAGTTCACAGATCTAATGGAGAAAGAAGTGGATTTAATGATGAAAGAAAAGGATATGTGAGGAATAAAGTAGATTGCAGAGGATAAAGACAGATTTAGAAAAGACAGACAGATCTACAAAACGTTTGAAAAAAAGTATTAGAGATGAAAGGAAAGGAGGGAATAAATGTGAAAATATTTTTTCGGTATTTTAAGCCATATATTTTATTTTTAGCAGTGTCTGTAGCACTGTTATATAGTCAGGCTACTTGTGACTTATCACTTCCTGATTTCATGTCTGATATTGTAAATAAAGGAATTACAACGGGCAACACCTCTTACATTTTGAAAGTGGGATTTCAAATGTTAGGCATTGCCCTTATTAGTGCCTGTTGTACGATCTTAGTAGGTTTCATCGCCGCCAGAATAGCGGCCGGTGTCAGCCGGGATATGCGCCAGGACATTTTCACGAAAATAGAGAGCTTTTCCAATACAGAGCTGGAGAAATACTCTACCTCTTCCCTGATCACAAGGACAACAAACGATATCACCCAGATCCAGCAGTTGATCGTTATGGTGATCCGAATTGTATTTTACGCACCGATCATGGGAGTTGGAGGCGTGATCCATGCACTGGACAAAAACAAATCAATGTCATGGATTATTGCACTTTCTGTGGCGTTATTGTTAGTAGTGGTTTTCAGTATGCTTGCAGTTGTTATGCCAAGTTTTCAATTTGTTCAAAAGCTCATTGACCGATTAAACCTGGTAGTAAGAGAAAGCCTGGAAGGAACGCTGGTGATCAGGGCATTTAACACCCAGCGTTTTGAGGAAAAACGGTTTGAAAAGGTGAATGCAAGGCTGACTGAGACAAATTTGTTTGTCAATAGAGTCACCTCCGGTATGATGCCGGCCATGATGCTGATTATGAATCTGACCAATCTACTGATCATATGGGTAGGGTCAAAGGCAGTATCCTCCTTCCGTATGGAGGTGGGAGATATGATGGCTTATATGCAGTACGTTATGCAGATCATCATGGCATTTTTGATGATGACCATGATGTTTATTATGATCCCGAGAGCGATCGTTTCCATCAGGCGTGTTGTTGAAGTACTTCAGACGGAACCTTCCATTGCAGATCCCAAGGTTGCGGCTGTTATTCCTAAATCTCCCAAGGGGGTTGTGGAATACCGGGATGTATCGTTCCGGTATCCGGATGCAGATGAGGATGTGTTACATAATATTACGTTTACGGCGATGCCGGGACGTACTACGGCATTTATCGGCGCTACGGGAAGCGGAAAGAGCACGTTAGTGAACTTACTTCCCAGATTCTACGATGTAACGTCAGGAGAAATCCTGATTGACGGAATAAATATCAAGGATTGGCCCATTCACCAACTACGGGGGATAATCGGATTTGTTCCCCAAAAAGGGATCCTATTTTCAGGGACAATTGAAAGCAACCTGATGTATGGAGACCGGAAGGCCACCAAGGAACAGATAGAAGAGGCTGCACAAACAGCTCAGGCTACAGAATTTATCAATTCCAAGGCGGACGGCTTAGAGTCCTCCATTGCCCAGGGAGGGGGAAATGTATCCGGCGGACAAAAACAGCGTCTTTCCATTGCCCGGGCACTTGTAAAAAGAGCTCCTGTTAACGTATTTGATGACAGCTTTTCTGCTCTGGATTTTAAAACAGATGCAAAGCTTCGGGCGGCCCTTCGTGAAAAAACCGGTGACAGCGCGATCTTTTTGGTGGCACAGCGCATCAGTACAATTATGAATGCAGACCAGATCATTGTTTTGGAGCATGGAAGGATTGCCGGAAAAGGAACTCACCGGGAGCTGATGAAAACCTGTGAGGTTTACCGGGAGATTGCATTGTCACAGCTTAGCGAGGAGGAATTGAAATGACAGAGAAAAAACCATCCAGTTCCCCCATGGGCCCAGGAGGCGGAATGCATAAACCGGAAAGCGCAAAGGACTTTAAAGGAACCATGCTGCACCTGGTCGATTATTTAAAGCCATATAAAAACTCCGTATTTATCGTAATTCTGTTTGCCAGCTGCTCCTCCGTATTTTCCATTGCAGGACCAAAGATTTTAGGAAAGGCCACGACAAAGCTGTTTGAAGGCCTGATTGCCTGGGCGGCGGGGACCGGATTATTGACGGATTTCCGGTATATCCGAAACCGTCTGCTGCTTTTGGTTGTGCTTTATCTGATATCGGCTGCATTTTCTTACTTGCAGAGTTATATCATGTCCGGCATCAGCATGAAGGTCACTTATGAGCTCAGGAAAAATATTTCGGAGAAAATGAACCGTCTTCCCCTTAATTATTATGATACAAGAACTCATGGTGAGATTTTATCAAGGATCACCAATGATGTGGATACGGTGAGCCAGACATTGAATCAGAGCTTGACCCAGATCATTACCTCAGTGACCACACTGGTGGGTATCGTGATCATGATGATATCCATCAGCATCCGGATGACCTTGGTGGCTGTTTTGGTCCTTTTCGTTTCCATGGGCCTGATTATGGGTGTGGTAAAGAAATCCCAGAAATATTTCCAGAAGCAGCAGGAGAGCCTTGGATATTTAAACGGCCATATTGAAGAAATTTACAGCGGCCATAATGTGGTTCAGATATTTAACGGAGAACAGGAAGCAATTGAAAAATTCCGGTCCATCAACCACAAATTATATGGATCAGCCTGGAAATCCCAGTTTTTATCAGGTATGATGATGCCCATCATGACCTTTGTCAGCAACTTAGGCTATGTCGGTGTCTGTTTATTAGGCGGATATCTAACGGTAGAAAAGGTAATCGAGATTGGAGACGTTCAGGCATTTATCCAATACATGAGATCCTTTATGCAGCCCATTTCCCAGATTGCCAACGTATCCAATACACTGCAGTCCACAGCAGCAGCTGCTGAGCGTGTATTTGAGTTTTTAGATGAGCAGGATGAGGTGCCGGAAAACGAGGCGCCGATCCAGCTGCAGGAGATCCAGGGAAATGTGGAATTTAAAAACGTTAATTTTGGTTATTCGCCCAATACAATGATCATCCACGATTTCTCTTCCGCCATAAATGCCGGCCAGATGGTCGCCATCGTAGGTCCTACTGGAGCGGGTAAAACAACGGTGGTGAAATTGCTGATGAGATTTTACGAATTAAATGCCGGTCATATTTTGATCGACGGTCATGACACCCTTGACTTTACAAGAGGGTACTTACGATCCATGTTCGGTATGGTGCTTCAGGAAACATGGCTGTATAATGCAACCGTAATGGATAATATCCGGTATGGAAATTTTGATAAAACAGATGAAGAAGTCATGGAGGCGGCAAAAGCGGCTCACTGTGATGAATTCATCCGGTCATTGCCGGGTGGCTATCATATGGTGATCAACGAGGAATCCAGTAACCTGTCCCAGGGGCAAAAGCAGCTTTTGACGATTGCCAGGACGATTTTAGCGGATCCAAAGATCTTGATACTGGATGAAGCAACCAGTTCCATTGATACAAGAACAGAAGTCTTGATCCAAAAGGCCATGGGTAAATTAATGCAGGGCAGAACCAGCTTTGTAATCGCCCACCGCCTTTCCACCATTCGGGATGCAGACTTGATTCTGGTAATGAAGGACGGCGATATCATAGAACAGGGTAATCATGAATCGTTGTTGGAAAAGAAAGGATTTTATGCAGATCTGTACCACAGTCAGTTTGCAGATCAATAATAGAATGGAGAGAAAAAATATGCAGGAAAACAAACATATTAATATTGAGGATCAGGAAATAAAGACAGGAACAGGAAAACTAAAAAAGATCTTAGCTCCCCTGCTGATCATACTGGTGCTTGCCGGATGCGGGGTCGGATATTATATCTATGATTCCAGTGTCTCTTACTTTAAAACCGATAATGCAAAAGTAACAGCAAAGCTGTATTCCATAAAAGCAGTAGCAAGTGGCAAGCTTTTATCATGGGATGTGGAAAATGGGGACTTAGTAGAGCAGGATCAGGTGATGGGGCGGCAGGAGGTTCTTCCTTACATTAGTTCCCCCATTGCAGGAACTGTGGTAAAAAATGACGGAGCCGTGAATCAGACGGTGGCTCTGGGATCAGAACTGGCGCAGGTAGCCGATACCTCAAATCTATACATAGGGGTAAATGTGGAAGAAACAGATATCATGAAGGTTCACTTAGGACAGCGGGTGGATGTGAAAATCGATGCATATCCCGGAAAAACCTTTAAGGGGCAGGTGACGGAGATCGACCCGGCCACTCAAACCTATTTTTCCGGTAATATGAGCTTTAACACCAGCGGGGAATATACAAAAGTGACGCAGCTGATACCAATTAAGGTGACGATTGAAAACGAAGAAGATCTTCCCCTTGTTTTTGGGATGAATGCATCTGTTAAAATACATCTGAAATGAAAAGGGCTTACAGGAGGTCGGAAAAGATGAGAAAATTGATCACAGGTTTTATGGCGATGGCAATGCTGGTGGGCCTTCTTACCGGATGTGCGGGAGAGAGTAAACAGACTGAGGTAACCGTAGCGGTAGCGAAATCAGGTAAGGATTTGTCCACCATGGTGTGGCAGGGAACCGTGGAAGCGCTCAGCAGTGTTGATGTGATGCCAAACAGCAATGGAAAAATTTTAGAGATCCCGGTAAAGCAAGGGGATCATATAAATGCAGGAGACGTTTTGTTCCAGGTAGATAATCAGGATGCAAGGCTTCAGCTGGAACAGGCAAAGGCAGGCTACCAGGCAGCAGAAGCCGCTTTTAAAAATGCAGAGAAGGCAAGCCAGCAAAATACAAGCGTAAGGCCGGCGGAAATTGCCTTTAATACAGCCAGAGATAATTTTAGCCGGCTGGAAGCCTTATATTCCGGCGGAGCTATTTCCCAGGCAGAATATGAGGGTGCCAAGGCGCAGATGGATTCGGCGTCCGTACAGCTTCAGGCGGCAAGAAACGGGCAGACAGGCAATTATGAGGTCACAAAGGCCCAGATGGACAGCGCCAGGGCTGCACTGGATATTGTGCAGAAAAAATACGATGACTGCACGGTTACATCACCCTTATCCGGAATGATAACAAATGTTTATGTGGAAGTTGGTCAAATGGTTTCCCCGCAGGTTAAGGCCATGGCGGTGATTGACGACAGCGGAAAGAAGGTGAAGATTCAGGTGGCCGATATGGACATTGACCAGCTGAAAACAGGAATGCCTATGAATGTCAGCCTTCAGTCATTGGGTGAGAGCTGCCAGGGAACGATCTCCGAGATATCCGCAGTCAGCAATGCTTCCACAGGGATGTTCACAGTGACCGTACAGCTGGAAGAGGCAAGCAAGGTCAGCTATATTGGCATGACGGCGGATCTAAGGGTGGCCGATAATAAGGAAAACACTTCTGTATACATTCCGGCAAAGTGCATCCAGTCCGATGACTCCGGGTCTTTCGTTTATAAGGTTTCAAGTGGAACTGTGGTAAAGACGGCAGTCACAGAGGGGAAGAAAAAGAACGCTTATTATGAGGTATCCCAGGGTTTGTCCGAAGGGGATGAAGTGGTAATGCAGAGCAGCAGTCCTTTGGAAGACGGCAAAAAGGTTCATGTACTGACTGTAAAGTAAACTGGTATCGGGTAAAAAAACATAAGAAAAGCACCGCCTTGTATATGCCTGGCCAGTTAAGCGGGCATGTACAAGCGGTGCCAGTTTATAGACAAATTATTATAAATCCTCAATGGAATCCTTCTCAAGATTTAACATTTCATGACATTTAGAACAGGGGAAGTTATTGGCGATGCAGATATCAACATTGCAGGTGGTCGTTTTATTTATGTATGATGCACCCCACTCCATTATTTGAGTCATTACGGGAATAAAGCTCTCTCCAATGCCCGTTATGGAATACTCTACTTTTGGCGGTACTTCCTTATATACTTCTCTATGAATGAGATTATCTCGTTCCAATTCTTTCAGCTGCTGTACCAGGACCCCGCGGGACACATCGGGTATAAGCTTTTGCAGCTCACCAAACCGTCTTGTTTTGCGGCTGACGATCCATAAAATAGTTAATTTCCATTTGCCCATCAATAAATTCTGCGTTACATTTACGGGACATAATTTGTTTGCATCAAATTTATCAGACATCAAGTTCCGCTCCTTTTCTGATAGTCATATTTTTATGACTATGTCATAATCCTATGCCTACTTGTAAAGCATATCTTATTGCCGTACTATTATATAGCAAAGAAAAACAGCAGTCAATCCCTACGAACATGGAGGATAAGTGAGTGAAAGAAGTTTATGAATTTTTAAAAAAGTGTGAAACATATTATATTGCAACCATGGATGGCGACCAGCCAAGGGTCCGCCCATTTGGCACAGTGGACATATTTGAAGACAAACTTTATATTCAAACCGGCAAGGTGAAAAAAGTATCAAAGCAGATTCATGCCAACCCGAAAATTGAAATTTCCGGTATGGCTGATGGGAAGTGGATCCGCATAGAAGCTGCTGCTATTGAGGATGACAGGGTGGAAGCTAGGCAGCATATGCTGGATGCTTACCCCATTCTTAAGAAAAATTATGGGGCTGATGATGGCAATACCGAGGTTTTTTATCTTAAAAATGCAACCGCAACGATTTCTTCGTTTACGGATGAGCCAAAGGTCATTCAATTTTAACGAAACTACCTGCCCGCATTGCCGGGGCCTAATGGTCAATGGAACCATCCAAGATACCGCTACGCACATGCCCGACTGCGAATTGACCGGGCGTGCACAAGGCGGTGTTTTTTTGCTTCCGGAGATTTTTTGGGGAGACTGGACTAACACCGTTTTTTAATCACATATGCTTACCGGCTTCTATTATATCGTCTTTAAGCATTTCGTTCATACTCCCGGTACGGTAGCCCAATAAATCCAGGGTAATATATGTAAATCCAATTTCTTTAAACGCGCAATGGATTTTTTCGCGGTTGTCAGGGGAAAGCATGATAGAGAATCCATCCGCGTCGGTTTCGATTCGCGCAAGCTTGCCGTGATAGCGGACCCGCACCTGGTGAAAGCCCATATCTAAAAGAAACTGCTCTGCTTTATCGATCATTGTTAAACGCGGGATGTTAATTTCCTCACCATAAGGGAAACGGGAGGAAAGGCAGGCAAAGGATTGCTTATTCCATGTCGGCAATTCCATTTCTTTGGAAAGCTGCCGGATTTCTTGTTTGCTCAATTCTGCATAGCGCAAAGGGCTTTTTACGTCCAGCTCCGCAACTGCAATCAAACCGGGACGATAGTCACCGTTATCATCCATATTAGAGCCTTCGGCGACATGGGCGATCCCGTGTTCTTTTGCGACCTTCCAGATTTTTGTGTAATTCCTGTTTGCAAAGATAACAGCGGTTTGTGGGGTTTTTAGAAAACCCGTCTATCTCAAGTTCTTCGGAATCGCATATGATATGAGCAATCCCTTCTTTTTTGCAAAAAGCGGCTGCTTCGTCAAGCTCTCTCTTTGGGAAAGAGCATGAGCGGGCAGTAACGGCTATGACCTTATTGCCTAAAACATCATGAGCGCATTTTAATAAGAACGTAGAATCGACACCGCTGGAAAACGCGATTGCCACACTTCCTAAATCCTGCAGATAACCTTTTAGTTTTTCGTGTTTTTGTTTTGCTTCCATGATTCTTTATCCTCCTGATTATTGAGCTGTTAGGCAGCTTGGGATCCGGCCATATAAAATCTCTTATTCTCCATAAAATAAAAAAGATGCCAAAAGACACTTGCGTTACTGCTGTCACGCAAGATACCTTCATGGCATCCGTTTGCTTTTATTGAGAGAATTGCTATCATACCTTCATGATATGAATTTCCATTATTTTACTACAAGCATAAGAATATGTCAATCTATGGACCAGAGAAATGCTGATGAAATCGTGCATGCCTGGCTTTTATTTGACCAGGCATGCGGCGCTTTTTATTGGAAACAGGTTCGGTCCCCGCTGGGGAAGAGGGAGTCCGTGGACTTAGTTCCGGCATTTATTGCATTCAAAGCATTCCAGGCATTCCATGTAATGCATATTGGCACACTCCCAGTCCACCACATTGAACCAGTTCTGAATGTATGCTTCCCTGTCATTGTAATGCATTAAGTAATAGGCATGTTCCCAAACGTCTATAGTAAGTACCGGACAAAGGTTTTGGACAATAGGAGTATCCTGATTTGCTGTGGTTATGATTTGAAGCTTGCAGTCTTGGTCTACAGTCAGCCATGCATATCCGGAACCAAAAACAGACAGTGCCTTTTCTTTAAACTCATAAAAAAAAGCTTCTACGCACCCGAATTCGGTCACAATTGCATCATAGAGTTTTCCGGCCTGACAGCGTGTTTCGGAGTTTGAGATGCCGTTAAAATAAAAGATATGATTGAAAACACCGCCTCCGTTATTCCGAATGGACCGCCGAATATCTTTTTTTAGACAGTCTACATTGCAGAGCAGCCTTTCCAGTGACCAGTCATGCAGGTCCGGACAGTCTTTTAAGGTTTCGTTAAGGTTGTTCACATAGGTTTGTAAGTGCCTGTCATGATGGAGACACATGGTCAGAGCGTCGATGCACGGCTCCAGCGCATCGTAAGCATATGGAAGGGGAGGATTTACAAATGGATAATGCTCGTTCATTCGATAGTTTCCTATTTCTGTCATTTGTATAATTATATTCAGAAAATATAAGCATGTGAGGGTAAAAACTAATTTGTTATTTTTTTATTTTAATGTTTGTCTGATAATTAGTGAATAACTTTCCTTGTTTCCCCCGTTGTTTTCGGTGTCCATCCGGGAAGAAGTTCCGGAAAATGGAAAAGTTTAGAAAATAATAAGAATTTTATACTTAAAAAAGTTATATCAGCCCGCTATAATAAAGAAAAAAGAAGTGTCAAGCACAGGAGGGAAACGGGCATGAACAGATTTAAGAGCAAAGTGGAAGAAACAGACGGAGCAGCAGAAATGGAGCAAATGTCTGATGAAGCCTTTGATAAAGAGTTAGAAAATCTTATGGAAGAGGAAAATACCGGCAAAAAGAAGAAAAAGAAAGGCTCAAGAAAAAAGTGGAGCAAAAAGAGAAAGATCATAACCATTGGAGCAGCGGCCATTGGGGCCTTTTTTATTGCCTTTAAAGTTCTTGCAGGGGGCGGCGGCGTAGCATTACCGGTAACCGTTTCACCACTGGCCAAAGGAGAGGTGGTTGATATGCTGTCAGTCAGCGGCCCCGTCCAGGGAACGGACAGTGTAGAAGTGGTATCCAATCTTCATGCGGAGATCCTGGAGCTTCCGGTAAAGGAAGGGGACAGTGTAGAAAAAGGGCAGGTTCTGGCATTGCTTGATGACAAGGACGCAAAAAAAGAAGTGGACATTGCCCAGAACGCCTATGATCTGGCTGTCAGCACCTATCAGGATAAGCAGCTGGAAGCAGAGAACGGATATGCAAAGGCAAAGCAGGATTTTGAAACAGCCAAGGCCAACTATAACCGGACACTGGCTCTTTACCAGGGTGGAAGTGCTTCCCAGGTGGAGCTTGAAGCAGCTTCTAATACCATGAATGACGCACAGAGGGAAATAAGTACATACACGTTAAAGAACGGAAAACCTGTAGCAAATGAGTCATATGCCCTGCAGATCGAGAAAGAGGCCTTTGAACTGGAACAGAAGAAGGAAGCGCTTACGAATACCAAAGTTACCAGCCCCATTGCAGGAACCGTAGTAAGAGTGAACTGCAAGGTAGGCCGTTTTGCGGATAAAACCGACGATGACAAACCAATGTTCATTATTAACAACCTGGATGTATTGGAGATGAAGATCAATGTCAGTGAATATTCCATCGGAAAGGTAGCCATCGGTCAGCCGGTGGAAATCAGCGCCGATATTTTAAGCGGTGAAACCGTAAGAGGTGAGGTAACCGCCATATCACCAACCGGTGAGGAGAAGGGAAATGGTTCCACGGAGAGAGTCATCCCGACCACCATACGGATTATTGATCAAAACACCCGGCTGATTGCAGGCATTACTGCCAAGGCGAAGATCGAGCTTCGAAAGGCAGAAAATGTATGGGTTGTTCCGATTTCCGCTGTTGTCCAGCAGCCGGATGGCAGCATAGCGATCGCTTGTGTAAAGGATAATACCGTATCATTTATTCCGGTGACAACCGGGGTGGAGAGTGACATCCAGGCGGAAGTCATTCCAGAGGAAGAAGGGGCCTTAACAGAAGGGCTGCAGGTCATCGATACTCCCTCCTCCATGCTTACAGAAGGAATGACAGTAACCGTGATTCCAACCGTTCAGTAAGGGGGAGCCAGTATGTGGAAAAAGAAAGATAAGCTTCCCGATTGCGTAACAGAGAATGTTCGGGAAGATTTGATAAAGCTGGTGGATGTGGTGAAGGTTTATGATACCGGATCCATTAAAGTACTTGGTTTAAAGCGGGTGAATTTAACCATTAAACGAGGAGAGTTTGTTGCCATCATGGGGCAGTCCGGCTCGGGAAAATCAACGCTTATGAATATTTTAGGATGCCTGGACCGGCCCACCATGGGACATTATTATCTAGACGGCATCGATACGGCAGAACTTTCTGCTGATGACTTATCGGCAATCAGAAACCGCAAGATAGGATTTGTATTCCAGTCCTTTAACCTAATTTCAAGGACCTCTGCGTTAAAGAATGTGGAGCTTCCCATGACTTATGCCCATATTTCCAAAAAAACAAGGGAAGAACGTGCCTTAATGCTTTTGGAACGGGTTGGCCTTGGAAAAAGATACGAGCATATGCCCAATGAGCTATCCGGCGGGCAGCGGCAGAGAGTAGCCATTGCCAGAGCCCTTGCCAATGAGCCGCCACTCATTATGGCTGACGAACCTACGGGCAATCTGGATACCGCTTCCTCCGTGGAGATTATGGGGCTGTTCTCCCAGCTTCACCGGGAAGGCGCCACTGTGGTGCTGGTAACCCACGAAGAGAATATTGCTGCATTTGCAGGGCGTATCATACGGTTTCGGGATGGACAGCTGGTCAGCGATTTACCCAATGTCCCTCAAAGCCAGGGACAGGAGGAGACTGCTAAAACGGAGAAAGAGGGGGCGCCATGCTGATAGAAAATATGAGTATGGCGCTTCACGCCATACGATCCAATAAAATGAGGTCCTTTTTGACCATGCTGGGAATCATCATTGGTATTGGAGCAGTAATTGCTATTGTATCAGTGGGGGACAGCATGAGAAACCTGTTTTCCGATGCCTATAAGGATGTGGGCTTTAACCGGGCCGTTATCATGGTATCCTGGGATGTAACAGATTTCCGCATGACGGATTATTTTACCAGGGATGAGATGGACCGGGTCAGGGAAGTATACCAGGATAAAATTCAGTATATTGACAGCGATGCCAGCACCGAGGCAGAGGCCGTCAATGGGCGCAGAAAAGTAAAGTATCAGTTCCAGGGAATTGACTCCAATTATTCCGATGTGCAGCCACTGGATATTATTTACGGCAGAGCCCTCAATACGACGGATATAAAAGCGGCGGCAAATCACGTGGTTCTGGAAGATAAGGGGGCAGTACAGCTGTTCGGTACGGCTGACTGCGTCGGCAGAACCTTCCGTATGACCATAAATAAGGACACTCAGGAATATATGGTCGTGGGAGTCTATCATAAGGATATTTCTCCCATGATGGCCATGCTTATGGGAAACGGGCAGACACAGTCAGGATTTCTGCCATATACAGTTCTAACAAAATCTAATGGTTATTTTCAAGACTTAAATTTTTATGTCCGGGATGGAGTAGATGTGAAAGCATTCCTGGCGGAACTCACCCGGTACGTGGCAAAATTAAAGGGCCGTCCGGAATCGGAGATCCGAACCATGTCAGTGGTAGAGCAAATGGGGAGCGTGGATACCGGTCTTTCCGCCATGGCGGCAGCGGTAGGTGGAATTGCTGCCATCTCTTTGCTGGTAGGCGGAATCGGAATCATGAATATCATGATGGTTTCTGTCACAGAGCGGACGAGGGAGATCGGGATCCGAAAGGCCCTGGGCGCGAAGACAAGAGATATCATGATTCAGTTTTTAACGGAATCTGCTTTTATGTCGGCCTGCGGAGGGATTATCGGCATCTTTCTTGGAGTAGGTCTCGTTAAAGCAGGAGGAGCCGCCTTTCAGATGACTGTGGTCGTCAGGCCTTCTGTGGTGGTCATGGCTGTTGGCTTCTCGGCTCTTGTGGGCATATTCTTTGGTCTTTATCCGGCTTCCAAGGCAGCGAAAAAAGATCCCATTGAAGCATTAAGATATGAATAGGAGGGGAGAACATCATGCTGCTGGAAAATATGAGTATGGCAATTCATGCCATTAAGGCGAACAAGATGCGGTCCTTTCTGACCATGCTTGGAATCATTATAGGCATTGGGTCTGTCATTGCCATCGTGTCCATTGGTGATACCATGCGGTTTATGGTATCGGATCTCTATAAGAATGCGGGAGTAACTCTTGCCTATGTCTACGTCTGGCCAAAGGACGGCGGGGATATGAGGGATAGCGACTACTTTACTCTTGATGAAATGGACCGGTTAAAAGAAGTATTCGGAGATGAAATCAGTTACATAGACAGCAATGCCAGCACAAATGCAGAAGCCGTTGTCGGCCGCAATAAAGTCAAGTACCGGTTTGAAGGTATTTTCTCCAATTATCCTCAGGTCCAGAAGATCAATATTATCTATGGCCGTAATATAAACGAAGCCGATGTAAAAGGAAGAAAGAATAATGTTGTACTGGAGGCAAAGGGAGCAAAAGAGCTTTTTGGCACGGAAAATGCAGTGGGAAAGACTTTCCGCACCACCATTTATGGCAATACGGACGATTATAATGTAGTCGGAGTTTACAGAGAGGAATTAAATCCCTTTGAGGCGATGATGGCGGGAACCAACGCTACCAGGGCCGGATATGTACCGGATTCCTTATTAACCTGGCCAAATGACAACATTTACGGTCTTCGTCTCTATGCAAAAGAAGGAACTGATATGAATGGGTTTTCTGAATTGTTCACTTCCTATCTGGCAAAGACCAAGAACCGGAATAAGGAAGATGTCACCTTCTATTCGGTATCCAGTGAAATGGGAAGTGCGGACACCATAATGGGCGGCTTATCTGCTGCTGTAGGTGGAATCGCAGCCATCTCCCTATTAGTTGGAGGGATCGGAATCATGAACATCATGCTGGTATCCGTTACGGAACGGACCCGGGAAATAGGGATCCGTAAAGCTTTAGGTGCAAAAACAAAGGATGTTTTGATCCAGTTTTTAACGGAATCCGCCATACTTTCCGCCCTGGGAGGAATCCTGGGTGTCGGCGTCGGCGGGGGGCTTGTGTTAGCAGGAGGAGCGCTGTTTGGCATGAAGGTGGTCATAAAGCCGTCAGTCATCCTGGTAGCGGTGGGATTTTCAGCTTTAGTAGGCTTATTTTTTGGTATTTATCCTGCTTCCAAGGCGGCAAAGGCAGATCCTATTGACGCCCTGAGGTATGAATAAAAGAGCGCAGCATATCCGCTGCGCTCTTTCATTCATAGCAGCGGCGTCCCGCAGGCTTCTGACTTTGCCGGAATCCTTCATGAAATACCAGAAATGATATAAAATAATAAAAATTCCGTAAACGGCTCGCAAAGTAAAAGGTTCTATGATATAATAGGGTGATATCTTATGGTTTAGTGAGGGAACTATATGCTTAGTGAAGAGAAAATAAAGATCATGACCAGCCTTGCAATGTTTGAAAAACACGAAGGAAAAAGGATATTTCCCATCAACCGGTACTTTAAAAGTGATTACATCAGCAGTAAGCTGTTCCGTTCTTTTTTCAGCTACACCCTGAGCTTTGTTTTATGTCTGGTTTTATGGGAATTATATGATATGGAACAGTTGCTGGGTACCATGGAGATAAAGGGCCTGACGGCGGCCGGGATGCGAATTGGACTGATCTATCTCGTTGGACTGATCATTTACCTGGGAATCAGTGCTGCTGTATATATGAAGCGATACGAATATGCCAGCCGTGGTACAAAGGTATATTTGGCAAAATTAAAAAGGCTGGACAAGCGGTATGAGGGAAATACCAGACCTTTAAAAAGAACTAAGGGAGGACGAACATCATGATGAGCCTTCTTGTATTTAAAGAACGATTGAAAGAGTTTTATGCCAGGTTTGAAATTTATATAACGCCTGCGATCAAATTTCTATTCAGTCTCCTGGCGTTTTCTCTGATGAATAAGAATATTGGCTTTATGACAAAGCTAACGGTGCCATACATTCCATTAGTACTGGCTCTGGTATGCTCTTTTTTGCCCTATGGAGCCATCTCCTTTCTGGCGGCATGCTTTATGCTAGCCCATCTGTCGGGAATTTCCCTTGAGATCACTCTGGTCATGGCTGTTTTTATTGTGGTGGCAGGACTTCTTTATTACGGATTCCAGCCGGGTGACAGTTATCTGCTGGTGCTGACCCCGGTATTTTTCCTGTTAAAGATCCCTTATGCGATCCCTTTGATCGTAGGGCTTTCAGGGAGCGCCATATCTGTGATACCGGTAAGCTGCGGTGTATTTATTTATTATACGCTTTTATATGTGAAGCAGAATGCAGGAGTGCTGACCAACGATATGTCGGTGGATGAAATCGTTAAATTCATGCAGCTCATGAAGGTTCTGCTGTCTAATAAGCTGATGCTTGTGATGGTTACGGCGTTTGCCCTTTCTCTTGTGGTGGTGGCGGTTACCCGTAGCTTATCCATGGATTATTCCTGGATCATTGCCATTGTGGCAGGAACCATTGCACAGCTTGGTGTAATTTTTGTCGGAGATATCGTTGCAGATGTATCGGTATCGGTTATCGGACTCCTGGTAGGAATCCTGTTTTCCATCGTAATTGCAGGGATTTATACATTTTTTGTCTTTGCAGTGGATTATTCCAGGACAGAATACGTACAATTTGAAGATGATGATTATTATTATTACGTCAAGGCAGTTCCAAAGCTGACAGTCAGCGCGCCTGACGTGAAAGTTCAGAAAATCAATGCCAGAAAGCTCCAAAGGCCGCAGAGGTAGGAAAATAAAGGGAGGTGGAGACAATAGCAGATTTTTTAGACGGAATGTACTCCTGGGTATCGTTCCTGCCCAGAATATCGAAAACAAACTTAGTTGAAATTATTATCATAGCCGTTCTGCTGTATGAGCTGCTGACCTGGATCATGAATACAAGAGCATGGACATTATTAAAGGGAATTATTGTGATCCTTCTTTTCTATCTCTTTGCATATGTATTCCGGCTGGATAATATTTTTTGGATTCTAAATAAAATTGCTACGCCGGCTGTGACCATGGCGATTGTAATCTTTCAGCCGGAGCTTCGGAAGGCTCTGGAGCAGTTAGGAAGCAAGAATCCCTTTACCGGGATTCTCACATTTGATGACGGCAGGGATAATTCCGCTTTTACGGATAAAACCATCAACGAGGTGGTAAAGGCTACTTTTGAGATGGCAAAGGTCAAGACCGGAGCACTCATGGTCATCGAACGGGGGGATTCTTTAAAGGAGATCGAACGAACGGGAATAGAAGTGGGAGGAGTTGTAAGCAGCCAGCTTATTATCAACATCTTTGAGCATAATACACCGCTTCATGACGGGGCGGTGGTAATCCGGGGAAACCGTGTTGCAGCGGCTACCTGTTACCTGCCTCTATCCGATAATATGAGCATCAGTAAGGATCTGGGTACAAGACACAGGGCCGCAGTAGGTGTCAGTGAAGTAAGCGACAGCATTACCATTGTGGTATCGGAGGAAACCGGGCGTGTGACGGTGGCTCTGGAAGGCGGCCTTAGGAAGATTGCGGATGCTGATATGCTCCGGTCTGTTCTTGCAGGTGTAAAACAGGCGCAAGAGGAAGGAAGCAGATTCAGGATTTTGAAGGGAAGGCGTAAGAATGAAGGAAAAGCTGTTAAATAATCTTGGACTGAAAGTTGCCTCTCTGGTGCTAGCCTTTGCAGTATGGATGGCTGTTGTCAACATTTCCAATCCCATCATTGACGATTCCCAGATAGTTACGGTCGAGGTGCTCAATGAGGATGTGCTGGAGGCTTCCAATTTAACCTATGAAATTGTGGGAAAGGATTCGGTAACAATCAGTTATCAGGTGAGAACAAGAGACCGTTCCCTCTTGAGGGCTTCGGACTTTCATGCCTATGTAGATTTAAAGGATTATAACGTGACTGGAGCCATTCCGATCACGGTGGAGATTAATAAAGATAAAGAAAACCTTGTAAAGAGCGATGCCATTACGGCTAAACCAATGGTGATCCGAATCAGAACGGAAGAGCTTCAGCGCAAGAAGTTTGATCTTCAGGTTCAGACCAAAGGAAACCAGGAGGACGGGTATGAATTGGGAATGATCACCCTTTCACCGGATTATGTGACAGTGGAAGGTCCCGAATCCCAGATCGGCCAGATCAACCATATGGGAATCGAAATCGATGTGGATAATGCCAATGCGGATATAAAGGGAGTGGCTAATCCGGTCTTTTACGATGCCAACGGCAACAAGATGCCGGAACTGGAAAATAAGGTAACTGTTAACAGGCATGAGATCGAATATACGGTATCTGTGCTAAAGGCAAAAAATCTTACGATCAACTTCGAGGTTTCAGGGGAAGTGGCAAAAGGATACCGGTATACGGGATTGGAATCTAACTTTAAATCCGTGCCGGTGGTAGGTACGAATTCCCTTCTTGCCTCCCTGACCAGCTTATCTGTTTCTTCTGATAAGCTGAATATTGACGGTGCCACCTCTGATAAGGTGGTTCAGCTGGATTTAAGCCAGTATCTGCCGCCAAACACCTCTATTGCAGGGGAAGAATATAAGAATGTAACCGTGAAGCTGAAGGTAGAACCATTGACTACCAGGGTATTCACTTTAAAACTGAAGAATCTGGATAAAAAAGGTGCAGAAGCTGATTACGATTACAGTTTTGATAAAGAAACTTCTGATGTTACGGTAAAAGGGCTCAAAGCAGATTTGGATGCATTGACGGAAACGAACTTGAATGCAGTTCTTGACGTAACGGACCAGGAGGCTGGCCCTCATGCCGGAATGGTGACATTTGAGGTTTCAGGAGGATTGGAAGTGGTTGGTTATACACCTTTCAATGTGACGGTAACCCATAAGAATCCTGGACCCGGAACGGATGAAAGTACTACAGCCACTTCTGCGGAAGTGCCTGAGTCACAATGAGAACGTTTGATGAAGGAATGGAGGGAGGGAATTCAGTATGGTTAGTGCTAAAGTTGTTATAAAGAATCCTACCGGCCTGCACCTAAGGCCGGCGGGGATTCTTTGTAAGGAAGCCATGAACTTTAATTCTTCGGTGAGTTTTCGATTTAAGAACACCACCGCCAATGCGAAAAGCGTGCTTAGCGTATTGGGTGCCTGCGTAAAAAGCGGGGATGAGATTACTTTTGTCTGTGAGGGAGCAGATGAGGAGGAAGCTCTGGCAACCATGGTCAAGGCTGTTGAAGAGGGTCTTGGCGAATAGATTAATGATCCAGTAATTAATAAGGAGGCTAATTATGTTTAAAGGAACAAGTGCATCTGCGGGAATCGGTATTGGGAAGGCCGTTAACGTGGAAGAAGCAGAACTTAAGATCAGGAAAGAGGCAATAACGGATCCGGAGGCTGAAAAGGCCCGCTTTCAGGCAGCAGTCAAACAGGCCATGGAAGAGACAGGCCTTCTGGCACAGGATCTGGCAACTAAAGTGGGAGAGAAGGAAGCGGAGATTTTAAATGGTCATTTATTGCTCCTTTCCGATCCAATGCTCACAGGTGAGATCGAAAATTCCATAACAGGGGAGAAGGTTAACAGCGAATATGCGGTTGAAAATGTATGCAATACT